>JAOPYG010000075.1 GCA_025964685.1 Actinoallomurus sp.
CATTCCGGGGTTCAGGCCGTGAAAGGCTCCCAGCGCCACGAGTGCGATCAGCGAGCCGTCCTTCATCGGCCGGCCCGCATCACGGGTAGCAGTACGAGTCAGAGGACGCGTCCCCACCCTGGAGCCGGGTCTGGTGCGGGCGCAGTCCGCGGAAGTCGTCGCCGCTCGGGAAGAAGCGCTCGTCGAAGGTGAACTCCTGGCCCGAGTCGATCTTCGCCATCCAGGCCCCCACGCCGTCGGGGTAGAACTGGTCGTCCCACGCGCCGTACAGGGAGTTCGTGACGTAGACGCGCGAGCCGTCGCGGCTGACCTCGACCATCTGCGGTCCGCCCGCGAGCGGCTTGTCCGGCGCGGACGGGTGCGGAGTGCGCTTCACGATGCCGCCGATCCGCACCGAACCGGCCTCCACCGGGTTGAACGGGTCGGTCACGTCGTAGCGCTTGAGCTCGCCGGTGCCCCAGCAGGAGACGTAGAGGTAGCGGTCGTCCACGGACAGGTCGATGTCGGTGACCAGCGGGGGGACGGCCCCGAAGGGCGCGATCACCGGTGGCAGGTCGTCGGCGTCTGCGGGCTCGGCCGGGATTGTGATGACCTTGCGGGCCTTGAACTCGCCGTCCTCGCGGTACCAGACCCAGATCGAGGCGGACAGGTCCTCGACGCTGACGACCACGCCGACGAAGCCGTAGGTCTTCGTCGGGTCGTGTGCCGGGCGCAGCTCCAGCACCATCTGGTGCTCATCCCCCAGGTCGACCCGTTGGAGGTGCCGCCGTTTGCGCAGGTCCCAGAAGTGCAGCGCGTGGCCGTACTTGCGGCCGAGCAGCAGGTCGGCGTTGACGCCGTCCTCGATCATCGACGGGGTGCCCCACTCGGAGGTGACCATCACGTCCTGGGCGATGTGCCACCAGGCGTCGTACGCCAGGTACTGCGGGCCGCGGTCGACCTCCCAGGGGCCGAGCACCTCGAAGGAGTTGTGGTCGAGCAGCGCGATGCCGCCCGGCCCGTCCTCACCGTTCGCCCCGCCCAGCGCGGAGACGTAGAGGCCCTCTGGCCCGCAGTGCACGGTGTGCGGCCGGGAGTAGCCGGCGTGCTTGGCCAGCTCCTCCGGCTCGAGGATCTTCTTGATCGCAGGCTTGACCGGGTCGTCCTTGACGTCGATGACGTACACGCGCGAGGAACGCAGTCCCGGGACGATCAGGTAGCGGCGCTCGACGTGCGGATGCGGGGCGTACGGGCAGAGGGCGCTGCTGCAGGCGTTCCACCCGAAGTGGTGCAGCTCGTCGCCGGTGTACGGCAGATCGGTCCAGCCGACCACCGAGCCGTAGGAGCCCGAGCCGGGGTCGACGTCGATCACGGCGATGGCGTCGGGCTTCTCGGCCGCCCGGTCGAAGGCGGCGACGTACGCGAGGTGCTCCGGTGGCGCGCTCACGGCGTCACGGGGGGACGGGTAGAAGGTCGGGTCGGGCTTCCAGAGGGCCACGCCACAACTCCTTCGCACGACGGCATCGTCGATCTACCGCAGGCCCAGGACCGGTGTTCATCGTGTCGCAAATTCCCTATCGGATCAATGGGGAGTGTCGCGGCCACTCGGGGTTCTGTCGGACCTGGACAGTGGTGGTTCCCCCGCTTTGTACCCGGCCGCATGCCGGGCGTACCGGAGTGCTGGCAAAATCAGCTCCCGTGAGCGACCGAAGCGAGGGAACCAGACGGCACTGCACCCTGGTCACGGGGCCGACGAAGGAGGCTTCGTGACCGAACTCGTGCAGCTGCTCAGCCCGGAGGGCGAAAGACTCCACCATCCCGACTACCCCCTCGAAATCGGTGGTGAGCAGGTTCAGGAGCTGTTCCGCGACATGGTGCTCGCGCGGCGGCTCGACACCGAGGCCATGGCGCTGCAACGGCAGGGCGAGCTGGGCCTGTGGGCGCCGCTGCTCGGCCAGGAGGCGGCGCAGATCGGCGCCGCCCGCGCCCTCGACGCCGGCGACTACGTCTTCCCCAGCTACCGCGAGCACGGCATCGCCATGGTCCGCGGCATCGGCGTGCCCGAGCTGCTGAAGATCTGGCGCGGCACCGAGCACGGCGGCTGGGACACCACCCAGGCGCGCATGGCCGGCTACGCGATCGTGATCGGGGCGCAGACGCTGCACGCCGTCGGGTACGCCATGGGCGTGCAGCGCGACGAGGCCCCCGAGGCCGTGCTGGCCTGCTTCGGCGACGGCGCGACCAGCCAGGGTGATGTGAACGAGGCGTTCGTATGGGCGGGCGCGCAGAACGCCCCGGTCGTCTTCCTCTGCCAGAACAACCAGTGGGCGATCTCGGCCCGGCTGGAGACCCAGAGCCGCATACCGCTCTACCGCCGTGCGTCCGGTTTCGGGTTCCCCGGCATCCGCGTCGACGGCAACGACGTGCTCGCCTGCCTGGCCGTCAACCGCGCCGCGCTCGCCCGCGCCCGCGCCGGTGAGGGGCCGACGCTGATCGAGGCCTTCACCTACCGGATGAGCGCGCACACCAGCTCCGACGACCCGACCCGCTACCGGGCCAGCGCGGAGCTGGAGGCCTGGCGGCTGAAGGACCCGATCGAGCGCGTCCGTGCCTACCTCACCAAGAACGAACTGGCCGGTGACGACTTCTTCGAGGCGGTGGACGCCGACGCCGACGACCTCGGCCGGCGGGTACGCGCCGAATGCCGCGCGCTGCCCGAGCCGGAGCCGCAGGCGATGTTCGAGCACGTGTACGCGGGCGTCCACGAGCAGCTCGCCGAGGAGTGCGCGGCCTTCACCGCCTACCTGGAGGGCTTCGAGGGCTGACCTCCCGGGGACTCGGGTGTAGGCCCGGAGGGGTTCGTTGCCTAGGATGTTCCTTCCTCGACATTCGCGGTGGCCGGCCCCCGTCTGACCATGGCCCCGGCCCCGCAACCGCAGGAGGACCCATGAGCACTCCGAACACACAAGACAACCTGGATCTGGCCACCATCGCACGCGACGTGGCCGACCGCGCACCGGCCGGATCGCTGGAGAAGGCCGTCGCCGGTTCGGTCGCCGTCACCTGCGCGACCACTCGCACCTTCGAAGAGGCGAAGGACGTCCTCGGCGGCCTGGAGCCCGAGGAGATACGCGAGCCCGCGATCGCGTTCCTCGAGCGCCTCGCCATGGAGCGCGCCTGAACCATCCGCTCACCGGAAACGGGGAGTGTCAGGTACAAAGTAGACTCCGCACCGTGGCCGAGGCGAAGTTCGAGATCCAGATGCTGCACGACCGGGTCATGGTGCGCCCCGACAAGGAAGGGGAGCGCCGGAGCACCGGAGGCATCGTCATCCCCGCCACGGCCGACCTGGCGAACCGCCTGGTCTGGGGCGAGGTGTGCGGTGTCGGTTCTCACGTGCGCTCGGTCAAGGTCGGCGACAAGGTCCTGTTCAAGGACGAGGACCAGTGCGAGGTCGAGGTCCAGGGCGCGATGTACCTGGTGATGCGCGAACGCGACCTGCACGCCGTCGCCAGCGAACGCCCCGAGTACGGCACCGGCCTGTACCTCTGAGCTGATTCAGCAACGCCTTCATCCGGTGCCTCGTCAGGCAACGTACGGTCGGCGATCGGGCAGCCGGATCTCATGGTTGTCGTAGGGGTCGAGTACCCGCGCCATCTTCTCGGCGAATTCCCGATGCCGGCACCCCCAATCTTGCGCCGCACCCGTACCGGCTGCCTGTGCGGCTGATCCGCGACCAATAAGCAACTAACGGTTGCGTGATGGCGGGATGGTCGGCTAGCGTGATGTGCAATCAAACGTTGCATATGGAGGAAGAGTATGGAGTACGGCGGCATCGAACGAGAGATTCACGTCGACGCCTCGCCCGAGGTGGTCTTCGAGGTCGTCAGCAGCTCCGAGCACATCTCGGAATGGTGGACCGACGATGCCGAGGTCGAAGCTACTCCCGGCGCGGTCGGTGAGCTTGTCTGGGGCGACAGGGCAGAGGTCGTCCCGATCGCCGTGGTGAACGCTGAGCCGCCTCGATTTTTCTCGTTCCGCTGGTGCTATCCCGAGAGCAAGGTCGACGACTCCGCCAACTCGCTGCTGGACACCTTCGAGCTCACCCCGTCGGGCACGGGCACCAGGATTCGGCTCACCGAGACCGGGTTCCGGGAGATGGGCTGGGAGGCCGCGAAGTTGGAGGAGCAGTACCGCGAACACGGCGTCGGCTGGGACACCTTCGTTCCCCGACTCGGGGAGTACCTCGCACGGCTGGTGTCGACCCCATGACCGCCGCCGTCGACGACGCCCTGTGGTCCGCGGTCGGGGATCCGACCCGTCGGCGGATCCTCGACCTGCTCCTGGCGGACGGCGACGGCACGGCCACCCGCCTCAGTGAGCAACTGCCCGTGACACGGCAGGCCGTCGCGAAACATCTCGGCATGCTCGACCGCGTCGGCTTGGTGCACGCCACGCCTGCCGGGCGAGAGAGAAGGTACCGGGTGGATGAGGCGCAACTTGCTCGCGCGGTCGCGCAGTTGTCCTCGGTGGGAGCGGCGTGGGACGCCAGGCTCCGGCGTATCAAGCGGATCGCCGAGGCCGTTCAGCGCACGAAAGACCAGCGCGGCATGAATTCATGAAGGCCATACCCGAACCAACGCTGGAAAGAAGGATCGAAGATGGTGGACATCCTGCACAGGGTCGGAATCAGATCGTCGGTGTCCGAGGTCTACGCGGCCTTGACCACCGCCGAGGGGCTGGCCGGCTGGTGGACGACCAACACCCAAGGCGAAGGCGACGACCTCGGCGGTGTGCTCCAGTTCCGGTTCGACGCCGGTGGATTCGACATGAAGGTCCTCGAGCTTGACCCAGGCAAGCGCGTGCTGTGGGAGGTGGTCGCCGGAGCCGAAGTATGGATCGGCCCAGATGTGGGCTGGGCCCTCGATCAGGTCGATGACTACACCATCGTTCTCTTCAATCACCAAGGGTGGAAGGAGCCGGTGGAATTCATGCACCACTGCAGCACCAAGTGGGCGGTCTTTCTGATGAGCCTGAAGTCGCTGATCGAAACCGGGAAAGGCGCTCCGGATCCCCACGACGTCAAGATCGACAACTGGAACTGACGTCCGCGGCGGAGGTCAGGGGATCGTGACCGAGCGGATCACGACCGGGCCCTTCGTCGGGTCCAGTTCGCTCTCCTGGGAGACGCCGGCCGGTGTGATGACGTCCATGGCGCGGGGGACCGTGGCGGGGTCGGCCGTGCAGATCGGCCCGGACGCGTCCGGGCCGCAGACCCCGAAGCTGTACGGCTGGGGCGTCGCCGCGAAACCGCGGGCCTGGTCCGCGCTGTAGCCGTCCTGGCCGTGCAGGACGACGGCGAACCCCCAGCCTGCTCCCGGTGTGCCGAAGGCCGCCTTCGGCAGGGCGATCGTGATGGTCCGGGTGGCCTGTGACGAGCGCACCGCCGCGCCGTTCTTCGCGCCGCCGGCGGCGTCGGTCCACACGGGCGCGGCGAAGCCCTGCACCTCGATCCGCTGTGTCCAGGAGTCCCCGAGCGCGTAGTTCCGTTGCGCGGAGGCGGCCTGCTCGGAGACGGGGGAGACGCCGGGCTGCCGGACGTACACGTCGAGGAGCTGCGCGCCGATGGGGCTGCCGAAGGTCGGGGTGAGGTCCCGCAGCCGTGCCTGGAGATAGACCGTGTTCGCGTCGCTGATCACTTGGAACCGCTCCAGGTCGTACGCTCCCGGCCGGAAGTCGGCGGCGGTCGGGTACGCGTAGGTCCCCGGCCCGTGGTCGTCGCCATCCGGGTCCGCGACGTCCAGGGCGGTGGTGCCGCCGGTCAGCTCGCCGACGACGGTCCGCTGGGAGTAGGCGGTACGGCCGTGGTCGGTGGCCGTCGCGGTGAGCACGGTGGTGCCGAAGCTCACCGGTACGCGGGCCGAGAACGTCCCGTCCGTGCCCGCGCGTGCCGAGGCGACCGCGGTGTCGCTCCCGACGTCGGTGCCGGCCGAGGCGATGTCCACCCGGGCGCCCGGCGCCGTCGTGCCGGTGACCTCGACGGTCGCGCCGGAGACCGACGCGCCGTCGGCCGGCGCGGTGATCGTCAGCGGGATCGCGCCCGGCGCGCGGGTGTACCGGTCGCGTACCGTCTTCGGCTGCTCCAGCGGGCGCCCGGCGCCGAGGTCCAGGGCGAGCCGGACGACCTGTGCCTGCGCCCAGGTGAGCGGCGAGGCCGAGCCCGCCGCCTGGCCGTTCACGAAGCCGATCGAGGCGTTCGCCGGGTCGGCGCCGTACGGGCTCGCGGGCACGTCCGGGTCCTCCCATGCCTGCTCGGGCACCAGCCCGGTGGCCGAGTAACGGCTCATCGAGGTGAGCAGGGCCG
>JAOPYG010000131.1 GCA_025964685.1 Actinoallomurus sp.
TCCTGGAGCGGTGCGCGAAGCTCTCGGAGGAGCTGGGCGCCGGCTCGATGACCGGTCTGCCGATCATCGAGACCAAGGGCAACGACGTCTCGGCGTACATCCCGACCAACGTCATCTCGATCACCGATGGGCAGGTCTTCCTCGAGACCGACCTGTTCAACCAGGGCGTCCGCCCGGCCATCAATGTCGGTATCTCGGTGTCCCGCGTCGGCGGCGCCGCGATGACCAAGGCGATGAAGAAGGCCACGAGCAACCTCAAGCTCTTCCTGTCGCAGTACCGCGACTTGGAGGCGTTCGCGGCGTTCGCGTCCGACCTCGACGCCGCCTCGCGCGCCCAGCTGGACCGCGGCGCTCGCCTGGTCGAGCTGCTCAAGCAGCGGCAGAACGACCCGTTCCCGATGGAGGAGCAGGTCGTCTCGATCTGGTCCGGCACCAGCGGTGAGCTGGACGACGTGCCGATCGAGGACATCCGCCGGTTCGAGGCCGAGTTCCTGGACTACATCAAGCGCACCGAGCCTGGTGTGCTGGAGGCGATCCGGGAGACCGGCAAGTTCGAGGACGACACCGGCACGAAGCTCAAGGACCTCGCCAAGGAGTTCAAGAAGACCTTCGAGACGACCAACCACGGCCTCCTGGTGGAGGACGAGACGGTTGAGGCGATCGACGAGGGTGACGTGGAGCAGGAGAAGATCACCCGCGTGAGGAAGAAGTAGCCGATGGGTGCCCAGCTTCGGGTCGTACGGCGCCGCATCGCCTCGACGAAGTCGATGGCGAAGATCACGCGTGCGCAGGAGCTCATCGCTTCGTCGCGCATCGTCAAGGCGCAGCAGAGGGTGCGGGAGTCGGGGCCGTACGCCCGGCAGATCACGCGGGCCATCTCCGCGTTGGTCAGCCACAACGTCGGTGTCGGCCACCCGCTCCTGACGGAGCGGCCCGAGTCCAATCGGGCCGCGGTGCTGCTGATCACGAGCGACCGCGGTTTCGCCGGCGGCTACAACGCCAACGTCCTGCGTGAGGCCGAGGGCCTCATGACGATGCTGCGCGAACAGGGCAAGGAGCCCATCGCGTACATCGTCGGCCGCAAGGGCGTCGGGTGGTACCGCTTCCGCGAGCGTGAGTACGCCGACGCCTGGACGGGCTTCAGCGACAACCCGCGTTTCGAGCACGCCGAGACCATCGGCCGCGCGCTCGTCGGGGAGTTCAGCAAGCCGGTCGAGGAGGGCGGTGTCGGCGAGATCCACATCGTCTACACCGAGTTCGTGTCGATGCTCACGCAGACCGCCCAGGTGCGCCGCCTGCTGCCGCTGGAGATCGAGGAGGCCGACGAACTTCCCGAGGAGCAGTCCCAGGGAGCGCTGCCGGCGTACGACTTCGAGCCGTCGGCCAGCGCCGTCCTCGACGCCCTCCTGCCCAACTACATCGAGAGCCGGATCTGGCACATGCTGCTCCAGGCGGCCGCGTCCGAGCACGCCCAGCGCCGGCGGGCCATGAAGTCGGCGACCGACAACGCCAACGATGTGATCGAGTCCCTGACGCGGGTGGCCAACCAGGCCCGGCAGGCCGAGATCACGCAGGAAATCAGCGAGATCGTCGGTGGCGCGAACGCGCTCGCCGAGACGTCCGCGGGGAGTGAGTGAGAGCCACCATGACTGCTTCGGTAGAAGAGACCGCCACGGCGACGGCGACCGGCCGGGTCGCCCGTGTCACGGGTGCCGTGGTCGACGTCGAGTTCTCCGTCGACACGATGCCCGAGATCTACAATGCCCTGAAGATCGAGGTGACGCTCGGCGAGGACAAGCGCACGCTGACCCTCGAGGTCGCCCAGCACATCGGCGACAGCATGGTCCGCGCCATCTCGCTGCAGCCGACCGACGGCGTCGTCCGCGGCGCCCCGGTGATCGACACCGGCGAGGCCATCTCGGTGCCGGTCGGCGACGGGGTGAAGGGCCACGTGTTCAACACGATCGGCGAGTCCCTCGACGTGCCGACCTCCTCGCTGAAGGTCACCGAGCGCTGGCCGATCCACCGGCACGCGCCGGCGTTCGACCAGCTCGAGAGCAAGACCGAGATCCTCGAGACGGGCATCAAGGTCATCGACCTGCTCACCCCGTACGTCAAGGGCGGCAAGATCGGCCTGTTCGGCGGCGCGGGTGTCGGCAAGACGGTGCTCATCCAGGAGATGATCACCCGTGTCGCGCGTAACCACCGGGGCACCTCGGTGTTCGCGGGCGTCGGCGAGCGTACCCGTGAGGGCACCGACCTCCTCATCGAGATGAAGGAGGCGGACGTCCTCAAGGACACCGCCCTCGTCTTCGGCCAGATGGACGAGCCGCCGGGCACCCGTCTGCGGGTCGCGCTGTCCGCGCTGACCATGGCGGAGTACTTCCGCGACGTCCAGAACCAGGACGTGCTGCTGTTCATCGACAACATCTTCCGGTTCACCCAGGCGGGTTCGGAGGTCTCCACGCTGCTCGGCCGCATGCCGTCCGCGGTGGGATACCAGCCGACCCTCGCCGACGAGATGGGCGAGCTGCAGGAGCGGATCACCTCGACCCGCGGCCACTCGATCACCTCGATGCAGGCGATCTACGTGCCCGCGGACGACATCACCGACCCCGCGCCGCACACGACGTTCGCCCACCTCGACGCCACCACGGTGCTGTCGCGAGCGATCACGGAGAAGGGCATCTACCCCGCGGTGGACCCGCTCGACTCCACGTCGCGGATCATGGACCCGACCATCCTCGGCCAGGAGCACTACGACGTCGCCCAGGAAGTGAAGCGGATCCTTCAGCGCTACAAGGAGCTGCAGGACATCATCTCCCTGCTCGGCATCGACGAGCTCTCCGAAGAGGACAAGGTCACGGTGGAGCGGGCGCGGCGCATCGAGCGCTTCCTGTCCCACCCGATGTACATGGCCGAGGCGTTCACCGGGCAGCAGGGTGAGAACGTCCCTCTCAGCGAGACGGTCTCCTCCTTCAAGGCGATCACCGAGGGCAAGTACGACCACCTTCCGGAACAGGCGTTCTTCATGGTCGGCGGTATCGAGCAGGCCGAGAAGAAGGCCCAGGAACTCCAGAAGTAGTCGCGGCCGGCGTTCGGAGGAAGAACGAAGTGGCAAAGCTGCACGTTGAGCTCGTCTCACCGGAGCGTGAGATCTGGGCTGGCGAAGCCGATATGGTCGTGGCCAAGACCATCGAAGGTGAGATGGGCATCCTGCCTGGCCACGCGCCGGTCCTCGGCGTGATGGTGGACGGCAGTGTCGTCCGCGTTCACCCGGCCGACGGCGGCGAGGTCGTCGCGGCGATGGTCTCCGGTGGATTCTTCTCGGTCGCCTCCAATGAGGTGTCGGTGCTCGCTGAGTACGCCGAGCTGGGTGGTGAGGTCGATGTCCACGCCGCCCGCGAGGAGTACGAACGCGTCTCGGCGCAAGACGGCGATGAGGCCGCCGCGGCCCAGCGTCGCGCGCGGGCACGGCTGAGAGCCGCCGGCCAAGAAGTCTGATCTTCACCGGTCTCCGGGGGGAAGCAGGGGGGAGTGGGCGGGTACCTGGCACTGAACGTCGGCGAGGTACTCGCCGCTGTCCTGCTGGCGGTCGTCGCCGTGTTCGCCATGCTCTCCCTGAGACGCTGGCTGCTCGAACGCCGTGGCGGCACGGTGGAGTGCAGCCTGCGCGAGCCGGACGGCCGCGGCGTATGGCGGCTCGGCATCGGCCGCTACAACGGTGACGAGCTTCTCTGGTTCGCGATCTTCGGTTTTCGTTTCAGGCCCCGGCGGGTCGTCCACCGCCGGGGCCTTGTCGTCGCCGGACGCCGCGAGCCGGCGGGCGAAGAGGTGGCCACGTTGCAACCGGACACCGGCATCGTGGAGGTACGCGACGACGGGCACACCGTCGAGCTGGCGATGAGCGGCGCCGCGCTGACCGGGTTTCTCGCCTGGCTGGAGTCCTCGCCGCCCGGGTCGTCCCTCAGCTGAGGCTCAGCGTTCGCCCCCGGGCTTCCACAGGACGTCACCGTGCTCGGCGTTGGCCACCCGGCCGAGGATGAACAGCAGGTCGGACAGGCGGTTGAGGTAGCGGGCGGTCAGCGGATTCATGTCCTCGTGCGCCTCCAAGGCCGCCCAGGTGACGCGCTCGGCTCGGCGTACGACGGTGCGGGCCACGTGCAGCAGCGCGGCGCCGGCGCTGCCGCCGGGGAGGATGAAGCTGCGCAGCGTCGGCAGGTCCGCGTTGTGCGTGTCGCAGGCATCCTCCAGCCGGGTGACGTACTCCTCGGTGATCCGCAGCGGGGGGAACTCCGGGTTCTCCACGACGGGCGTGCACAGGTCCGCGCCGACGTCGAACAGGTCGTTCTGCGTCCGGCGCAGGAGCGTGACGATGTCGTCCGGAAGGTGCCCGAGGGCGATGGCCGCGCCGATCGCGCTGTTCGCCTCGTCGACGTCCGCGTACGCCACGAGCCGGGGGTCGGTCTTGCCGGTGCGGCTCATGTCGCCGAGGTTGGTCGTGCCGTCGTCGCCGGTGCGGGTGTAGATCTTCGAGAGCACGACCGGCTGGTCATCGCGGTTCTTGGCCATGGCCCCAACCCTAACGAGGCGGGCCGGCGGGCCGCGGCACGAAATTCGGCGGGGGACGCAACGCCACCCACCCTCTGGTGCGTCTTCCCAGGTGACAGCCGTTCCGTTGCCGTTCGCGCGGATCGGCCTGACAAGTGGCGCCCGGCGGACCTCGGGGGCGTGCCGGGCGCCACGATATGCGGCGCGTCCCCGGCCCTCGCTTGCGGAGCGGCCGGGGACGCGTCCCTTCTCAGCGGACGTCGACCCCCGCGGGAGCGCGCTTCACCGCGGGTGCGACGAGGGCCTTGCGGGCCGCGACGCTGGCGCCGTTGACCGGCAGGGTGCTCTTGGCGAACACCTGCACGGCATTGGCCGCGCCGTCGGCGAGCTGGTCGAGGATCGTGTTGTTGTTGTTCGCGAAGGTGTCACAGGCCTGGTGGTAGCAGCCGTCGTACGCCTTGCCGGCCTCGCCGCCGTAGATCTCCGCTTCCTCGGTCGTCTTCAGCTTCTCGGCGCCGGAGTCCAGGCCGCCGGCCGGGATGCCGTTGTCGATGAAGGGTCCGTAGTCCGAGCGGCCGTCGAACTCACTCTGTGAGGTCTGCAGTCCGCGCCCGCCGTAGTAGTCGAGGAAGACCTTCTCGATCGCACCGGAGCCGGCGGGCGGGTTGGTGCCCGCGCCCTGGGAGTCGTCGCCGTCATAGACACCGCGGCGGCCGTTGGGCGAGCCGAGCATGTCGAAGTTGAGGTTCAGCGCGATCGTGGCCTTCTGAGCGGCGCTCAGGTGCGTCACGTAGTACGTCGAGCCGAGCAGTCCCTCTTCCTCGGCTCCCCAGAAGGCGAACCGGACCTTGTTCTTCAGGTCGCCGCCGAGCTCGTCGATGTGCTGGGCGATGGTGAGGATCGTGGCGGTGCCGCTGCCGTTGTCATTGATGCCGGGGCCCGTGGTGACGCTGTCGAGGTGGGCGCCCATGACCACGACGTTGTCGGCGCGGCCGCGCTTGGTGTCGGCGATCACGTTGTGCGTGGTACGCCGCTCGTTGATCGTGCTGGTCTTGATGTGCAGCGTGAGCGAGCCGGAGGCCGCGGCCTTCACCAGGTCGGTGCCGAGCTGGTGGCTCGGTCCGATGACCGGGATCTGGAAGGGCTGGCTGGCGGTGCCGGCGACCGGTCCGGTGCGGTCGGGCGTGGTGCCGTCGTTGTAGATGGCGATGGCGGCGGCACCGGCGGTCTGCGCGGCACCGGCCTTGTCGGCGAAGGTGCAGCCGCCGCGCTTGACGAGCGCGATGCCGCCCTTGGTGAAGCCGGCGAAGTCGCTGGCCTCACAGCCGCTGCCGACTCCCGCGCCGTCCGGGTCGATGGCGGTCGCCACCGCGGTGACGTCGCCCGAGCCGGAGTAGTCGAGGGTGTCGAAGTCGGTGCCGTAGGTGTAGACGGGACCGCCCGGCCGTTCGAAGACCGCGGGTGTCTTCTGCTTGTAGTAGTCGAACGTGAAGTCCTGCACCGTCGGCTTGTAGCCCGCCTTGGTGAGCTGTTTGACGATGTACTGGGTCGATACCTCAGAACCGGGCTCGCCCGCGGCACGGGTGCCGCCGTTGTAGGTCGCGATCGTCTGGAGATCCTGCTGGTGTGCGCGGATGTCCTTGAGCTTGACCAGCCTGTCCAGGTGCGGATGTTGTGCCGCGTCCGCTGGGGCCGCCAGCCCGATAGAGGCGGCGGCGAGGCCGATGAGGGTACCGATGGCGATTGTGCGCACGAGCGCCCTTTCCAGAAAAGTGAAGCGCCAGAATAGTAAAGCGGAGGTAATGCCCCAGAGGGTGACACTCCGGCCATGACGCCGCCAGTCGTTCAGACCGAGTCGTTGCCGAGTTCGGCGGTGTTGGCTAGAACACCGTTCGGTGGACTGCCCCAGAACGCCCGCTATCGATAGTGTTTCGGCGAGGTTCCCCAAGCTCCGGAGGCGGCCGTGTACGACTACGTCATCGTCGGTGCCGGTAGCGCGGGCTGTGTGCTCGCCAACCGGCTGAGCGCGGACTCCAGCGCACGCGTGCTGCTCCTGGAGGCCGGTCCGCCGGACGACGCGCCCGAGATCCACATCCCGGCCGGACTCCAGGCACTGTTCAAGGGCCCGTACGACTGGGACTACACCACGACGCCCCAGGAGGACGCGCACGGACGCGGCGTCTACTGGCCGCGCGGCCGCACCCTGGGCGGCAGCTCGTCCACCAACGCCATGATCTACATCCGTGGTCATCGGCACGACTATGACACCTGGCGGGACGAGTACGGCTGCAAGGGCTGGGGTTATGCGGACGTGTTGCCGTACTTCCGGCGAGCCGAGGACCAGCAGCGCGGCGAGTCGGACCACCACGGGGTCGGCGGCCCGCTCCGGGTGGAGGACCTGCGGTTCAAGCATCCGCTGACGCGTTCGTGGATCGAGTCGGCGAAGGAGTTCGGCCTTCCGGCCAACAACGACTTCAACGGTGCCGAGCAGGACGGCGTCGGCTACTACCAGGTGACGCAGCGGCGCGGCCGGCGCTGGTCGACCGCCGACGCGTACCTGCGGCCGGCCCTCGACCGCCCGAATCTCACCGTGCGGACCGACGCCCTCGCCACCAAGGTGCTGGTCGAGAAGGGCCGTGTCGTCGGCGTCCGCTTCCTGACCGGCGGTCGTGAGGAGGAGGAGCTCGCCCAGCGTGAGGTCATCCTGTGCGGCGGCACGGTCAACTCGCCGCAGCTGCTCATGCTGTCCGGTCTCGGCCCCGCCGACCACCTGCGGTCCCACGGCATCGACGTCGTGGCGGACCTGCCTGCGGTCGGCACCGGTCTGCAGGATCACCCCGTCGTGCCGGTCACGTGGCACACGCCCGGGACGAAGGCGATCTGGGAGAGCGTGAACCTGCGCAACTTCATGCTCTGGCAGTCGCTGGGACGCGGGCCGTACGCCTCCAACGTGGCCGAGGCCGGTGGGTTCGTCCGGACGTCATCGGGGCTGCCGGCGCCGGACCTGCAGTACCACGTGCTCGGCACCCCGTACGTGAATCAGGGCCTGACCGAGGCGTCGGAGCGAATGATCTCGGTGCTGGTCACGGCGGTCGGGATCGCCAGCCGCGGTACCGTCACGCTGCGGTCGGCCGATCCGCGCTGGAAGCCGCTGATCGATCCCGCCTACCTGCGCGAACGCGCCGACCTGGACATCCTGCTCGCGGGCGTCCGGCAGGCGCGGGAGATCGCGGCGTGCCGTCCGTTCGCGCGGTTGAGCGGTGGCGAGTCGGCGCCCGGCGAGGACATCGACGTGACCGACTGGATTCGCCACGAGGTCGTGACGCTCTACCACCCGACCAGCACGTGTGCGATGGGCGGGTCCGACGAGTCCGTCTGCGACCCCGAGCTGCGGGTCCGCGGCGTGGACGGGCTGCGCGTGGTGGACGCGTCGGTGATGCCGGCCGTGCCGCGGGGGAACACCAATGCCCCGACCATCGCGATCGCCGAGCGCGCCGCCGATCTGATCGCCGGCGGTCCGCTGCTGCCGCCCACCGACCTGCTCGCCGACCCGGCACCGGTGCTGCCGTCGGCGGACTAGAGCTGAGCCGGGCCCGTACGAAGAATCCCGCCCGGCCGGAGTGCTTCCGGACTGGGCGGGATTCGGTGAGCGGATGGCGGCGCGTTCACCGCGCGCGGCCCTTCCTGAGCCCCCGGGCGTCGCGCACGTCGGCGCTCAGCTCGCGGACGTGTTCGTTGATGATCGCCCTGATGATGTCGGGATGCATGTCCGGCTCCTCTTCGCGTGAACCGGTCGGTCCGGCCTCGCACTACCAAGGTTCGTGCTAAGCCGGGTGCCGCGGCATCGGGACGATGCACTATCTCCGCGGTAGGCGGCGCCTTAGGCGGCCTCAGAGGACCTTAGGGGGACAGCGGAGAGGCGCCGAACACCACCCGGGGGCTCCTACGGTGGCCCGCGAGGCCGCGCGCCGGCGACGAATCCCGTCCGGCCGGAGGGCGTCCCAGCCGGAGCGGGACCCGACGGCGGCGCGCGGGTTCTCGCATCGATCAGCTTCGGGCTAAGCCCCGGGCTCGCCCATAGGGAATTTGCCCTATCTCTGGCCGCGGGGGAGCAGCGCGGGCGGGCCTTGCCCGCCCGCGCACTGTGTGTCGCCTACTTGTAGCGCTTGCTGTGCAGCATGTTGACCAGCTGCAGGACCTTCGCCATGTCCTTGTCGGTCCGCTTGAACGACGTGAGGTTGGCCGTGGCGAAACGCTGGCGCGTGATGGCCTTCGCGCGGGCGAACTCCCGCAGGCCGTCGGCGCCGTGGATGCGGCCGAAGCCGGAGTCGCCGACCCCGCCGAAGGGCAGTGCCGGCACGGCCGCGAAGGCGACGACGGCGTTGATCGAGGTCATGCCGCTGCGCAGCCGCCGCGCGGCGTTCAGCGCCGTGGAGCGGCTGCCTGAGAACACCGCTCCGGCCAGGCCGTACGCCGTCGCGTTGGCGCGGGTGACGGCCTCGTCCACGCTCTTGACCTTGTGCACGGTGATGGTCGGGCCGAAGGTCTCCTCGCGTACCGCCGAGGAGTCGTCGGGGACGTCGAGGAGGATGACCGGTTCGACGTAGGCGCCCTTCACCGACTCGGCACCGCCGACGACCGCCTTGCCGCCGCGGGCCACGGCGTCGTCGATGTGGCGTTTGATGACGTCGAGCTGGCCCGGCATGGTGATCGGGCCGTACGACGCGGTGCGGTCATCGCCGGGCCGCAGCGCGCGCGCCTGCTCGGTGAGCCGGTCCACGAACGTCTCGTACACGCTGTCGACGACGTAGACGCGCTCGACCCCGACGCAGGTCTGGCCGGCGTTGGACATCGCGCCCCACAGCGCGGCGTCGGCGGCACCGTCGAGGTCGGCGTCGGCGTCGACGATGAAGGCGTCCTTGCCGCCGCATTCGGCGACGATCGGGGTGAGGCGCTCGGCGCAGGCGGCCATCACCTTGCGCGCGGTCGGTGCCGATCCGGTGAAGGCGACCTTGTCCACGGCGCCCCGTGTGAGAGCCGCGCCGGTCTCTCCCAGACCGGTCACGACCTGCAGCAGCGGCTGCTCGGGCACCACGCCGCCGACGATCTCGGCCATCAACAGCGCCACTCCGGGGGTGTACTCCGAGGGCTTGAACACCACGGCGTTGCCCGCGGCCAGGGCGTACGCGATCGAGCCCATCGGTGTGAACAGCGGGTAGTTCCACGGTCCGATGACGCCGACGACGCCGAGCGGCTGGTACTCCAGCACGCACTTCTGATTGATCGCCAAGAGGCCGGGGAAGACGCTTCGCGGGCCGAGGACCTTCTCGGCCTTGCGTGCGGCCCAGTCGATATGCGTGATCGCCATGATCACTTCGAGCTGGGCGTCCTCGATCGTCTTGCCTGTTTCCTCGTGAATGAGGGCGGCGACCCGGTTGAGCGAGCGTGTGAGCGCGCCCTTGACGTTGAGCAGCCGGATCCGGCGTTCTTTCCACCCCAGGCCGGCCCACCACACCGACGCGTCACGGGCGCGTTCGATCGCGGCGTTCACCGCCTCCTCGCCGTGGACCGGATGCTCGCCGACGAGCTCCCCGGTCGCCGGGTTCAGGGATCGGAAGGTCTCTGTGGTCTCGGCATCCATGGTCGCTGTCATCGCCCACCACCCACTAGAAGGACGTTCTGTTACCCGTAAATTACCGCAACTGAACCCTAGCTGGCCTGGACGTTCCTGCCCGTTTCGGTGTGATCCGGTGTGGTCGGGTCTGTCCAGGCCAGTCGACGTTTTCGGGGTCTGCCCGGGCGGTGGTGTGGGGGGCGGCTTCCGGCCCGATCTGGTGCGGTCGTGTCCGTTCGGATGACGTGGTGATGACCTGGGACGGGTCCCGTCATCGCGTGTCACTCGCAACGACTCGTGAGACAAGCCTCGCCTTGGACAGGGGTTGCTGGGCGGCTGGCGCTGTCGCAGCTCGGTCACGACCTGCGTGGGGGAGTGGGTCTCGATCACCCGCGTGCCTTCGTGATCGGTCCAGCCGACCCGCGCACGTGCGGTCGCCCGGCCACCGAGCTCGGCCGGTGTGCCCACGATCAGCCGCCCACCGGCGATGACGCCGACCCGGTCGGCGAGGGTCTCCGCCTCGTCGAGATAGTGCGTGGTCAGCAGGATCGTCGTTCCACCACCGGCCAGATCCTCGATCAGCCGCCAGAACCGCCGGCGCGCGTCCGGGTCGAAGCCGGTCGTCGGCTCGTCGAGGAAGAGCAGCCCCGGGCCGCCGATGACGCCGAGCGCGACGTCCACCCGGCGTCGCTGCCCGCCGGACAGTGTCCAGGTCGACGCCGTCCACCGCGTCGACGTCGCCGTACCGTTCGCGCAGACCGCGGACCCGCACCGCCATTTCGTCCATACGGCAAGCGTCGGGGCGATCACGGCCTCACGCGATCGGCGGTCCGGTCATTTCCGTGTCCACCGAACGACGGACATCTCAGCCGAGGTTCACGCTCTGCCAGAACTGGAACAGTGCGTGCCCGATGGTAGTGAGGTCGGTGTTGATGCCGAACAGGTCGGTCAGGTGGTAGATCACCGAGAAGAACCAGTGGTTGACCACCGGGATCCAGAGCAGTGCGAGCAGCGCCATGAACGCATAGCCGCCGACCCGGTTGGCCTGGGTCACCCAGTACCGGGGCAGGTACGGCTCCACCATGCCGAAGCCGTCCAGGCCGGGCACCGGAAGGAGGTTTAGCACCGCCGCGGTGACCTGCAGAAACGCTAGGAAGGCCAGGCCGCTCCAGAACAGCATGTGGCCCACACCTCCTGTGGAGAGATTCGTCAAGATCACGCCGAGCACGATTGCGAAGACGAGGTTGGCGAGGGGGCCCGCAGCCGAGATCAGGCTGTGCTTCAGCCGGCCGCGGATCGCGCCCCGGTCGATGTAGACCGCGCCGCCCGGCAGCCCGATCCCCCCGAGCAGCAGGAAGAGGACGGGCAGCACGAAACTCAGCGCCATATCGGTGTACTTCAACGGGTTGAGCGTGAGGTATCCCTTGGCCGCCACGCTGCGGTCGCCCGAGCGGTAGGCGAAGAACGCGTGCCCGAACTCATGCAGGCACAGTGAGACGATCCAGCCGCTGACCACGAACACGAACAGCAGTATCCGGGCGGACTGCTCCACGTGACCGTCCGGCGTTACCCCCATTCCGTACCGCCAGACGGCCAGGCCGGACAGGGCGAACAGGCCGAGAATGAACAGGAAGATCGGGCTGGGCCGTACGGAGGACCGCAGGGCGGTGACGTTGCTCATCGGTTTGCTCTTCAGCTGCTCTCTGCGAGGGCGGGGACGACGTAGGTGCGGAGGAACTCGCGAGGCTCACCGTCGCGAGGCATGACGATCATCGAGGAGATGATCCGGAAAAGGAACTCAACGGAACCTTCAACGGTGATGTCCGCCCGGAGACTTCCCTCCCGCTGGGCGGCGCCGAAATGCGGGCGTACGTAGTCGGCGCAGAGGTCAAGCAGGCTACGGGCACCGCCGGCGACGGCAGCCTGCATGGGCCCGGCCGCGTCTGGGGCCAGGAGCGCGCCCATCTGGGGATCGCCGCGTACGAATGCGACCGCGTCGACGACGCCCTCGACGATGGCGTCCGGCACCGACCGCTCCCGGCGCAGCCGCGCGGCCAGGCGGTCGAGGAAACGCCGCAGGTCGCGCAGGACGACGGCCAGCACCACTTCGTCCCGTCCGCCCCCGAAACTGCGGTAGACGGTGGCGCGGGAGAGGCCGGCGGCCGCCGCGATGTCCTCGACCGTGGTCTTGCCGACGCCGTAGCGCGCGAAGCACTCCCCGGCGGCGTTCACGATCCGTTCCCGGACCTCGGTGACCTGCGGCATGCTCCGCAGGTTATCGGTACGAGCCGGTCGGCACATGAGACAGAGGTTGCCTATTGTCGCGCGTCACGTGAACGCCGGGCGGCTGCGGAGATCACTGCGCCGAAGCGTGTCCGTACGAGCGCTCGACGTGACAGGATGCCGCAATGAAGATCACTCGGATGACCGCCCTGGTGACGGGGGCGACGGGTGGAATCGGCCAGGCGATAGCGCGTGACCTGGCCGGACGTGGAGCCTCCGTGGTGCTGTCCGGCAGGCGCGCGGACGTGCTCGAGCCCCTCGCCGTCGAGCTCGGCGGGCGGGCCATCGTCGCCGACCTGGCCGACCGTGACGCCGTCGCCGCGCTGATGGAGGAGTGCGGTCCGGTCGACATCCTCGTCGCCAACGCCGGGCTGCCGGGCAGCGGGACGCTCAACGACTTCGCCCCCGACCAGGTCGACCGCGTCCTGGACGTGAACCTCCGGGCCCCGGTGATGATGTCCCGGCTGGCCACCGGCGAGATGATCTCCCGCCGCCGTGGGCACCTGGTGTTCGTGTCCTCCGTCGCCGGCAAGATCGCGTCCGGCGGGGCGTCGCTGTACAACGCGACGAAGTTCGGGCTGCGGGGGTTCTCCCTGGCACTCCGCGAGGACCTGCGGCCGCACGGCGTGGGCGTCTCGGCGATCTATCCGGGGTTCATCCGCGACGCGGGGATGTTCGCCGAGGCGGACGTCACCCTGCCGTGGGGCATCGGTACCCACACGCCCGGCGACGTGGCCCGCGCCGTCAGCCGGGCCATCGAGCGAGACCTGGCCGAGGTCGACGTGGCGCCGCTGCCACTGCGCCTCGGTGCCAGGGTCGCCGGGGTCGCCCCGGGCCTGAGCGCCCGCATCCAGCGCCTGGGTGGCAGCGATCGGATCACCCGTGACCTCGCGGAGGGCCAGCGCGACAAGCGCTAGGTGTACTGACCGATGGAGTAGTCGAGGGTGTAGGAATGGCCGCCGTCGGGGCCGATGACGATCTGCCCCTCGCCGGTGATGCCCGCCAGGTCACCGGTGCCCGTCCCCTCGGCGATCTTCCAGCTGAGCCAGGGCCTGCCGTTGTCGCCGCCCGCGTTGTGCTGGAGGACGAACCCGCCCGTACGGCCGCCGAGGGTGCCCTCGAAACGCTCGATCGCGACGTACGCCCGCGGGGTGTCGCCCGTGGCCACCGTGATCAGTTCGGCCGTGCTGGTGCCGGCGAGCCCGCCGCTGAAGGTCTTCTCGACGTGCACCCGAGCGATCGTGGTGTCGAGATGCTCGTGGTAGGGCTTGCCCGCCTCGAACACGTCAAGCTCGAAGGTTCCCGCCGCATGCTGTGTCATGGCGTCGATCCTGTCGGTAGAAGCTGACAGTTCACGGCAGGATTTCTAGAACGAGGGTTTCTAGAACAGGGTGCCGTCGCGCTCGATGCCGCGGAGTCTGTCGTAGTCGAGCGTCACGCAGCCGATGCCGCGGTCCTCGGCCAGCACCCGCGCCTGAGGCTTGATCTCCTGCGCGGCGAAGAGGCCCTTCACCGGGGCGAGCAGCGGATCACGGTTGAGCAGCTCCAGATACCGGGTGAGCTGCTCGACGCCGTCGATCTCACCGCGCCGCTTGATCTCGATGGCGACCGTCGCGCTCGTCTCGTCGCGGCAGAGGATGTCGACCGGGCCGATCGCGGTGGGGTACTCCCGGCGGATCAGCTTCCAGCCGGCGCCGAGGGTGGTGATGTGCTCGGCGAGGAGTTCCTGAAGGTGGGCCTCCACGCCGTCCTTCTGCAGGCCGGGGTCGATCCCCAGCTCATGGCTGGAGTCGTGCAGGATCTCCTCGATCGTGAGGATGAGCTGCTCACCGGACTTGCCGTGGGTCACCGTCCACTTGCCCTCGTCCTCTTTCAGGGTGCAGGGAGGGTTCATCCAGTTGAGCGGCTTGAACGCCCGATCGTCGGCATGGATCGAGACCGACTTGTCGGCTTTGAGGAGGATGAGCCGTGGGGCCATGGGCAGGTGGGCGGTGAGCTTGCCGACGTAGTCGACGCTGCAACGCGCGATGACGAGACGCACGATCGCCCACCTTAGCCGCAGACCGGCGGCGGCTCAGGTGACGTGGTGAATCCAGTCGCCGGATCGTCGCGGCACCGCCGGGGGCCGGCCTGCGTCGCTCTGGGAGACTGCGAAGCATGGGTGCTGCGTTGAACAAGGTCGGGGTCGTGGGGCTCGGCACGATGGGGGCCGGCATCGCGGAGGTGCTGGCCAGAGGCGGATACGCCGTCGTCGGTGTGGAGGTGAACGACGACGCGCTCCAACGTGGTCGCGGGCACCTGGAGCGGTCCACCGGCCGGGCGGTGCGGCGGGGACGGCTGTCCGAGCCGGAGCAGCGGGCCATTCTCGACCGGGTCGCCCTCGGCACCTCCTTCGCGGAGCTCGCCGAATGCGACCTGGTGATCGAGGCGGTGCCCGAGCGTCTCGACCTCAAGCGCCGGGTGTTCGAACAGCTCGACAAGGTGTGCCGCCCCGACGCCGTGCTCGCCACCAACACCTCATCGCTGTCGGTCACCGAGATCGCGGTGGCCACAGAGCGGCCCGAGCAGATCGTCGGCGTGCACTTCTTCAACCCTGCCCCGGTCATGAAGCTGGTCGAGGTGATCTACACCGTGCTGACCCGGACGGAGGCGGTCCAGGTCGTCGAGGACCTGGTCGCGGACCTCGGCAAGGTGGCGGTCACGGTGGGGGACCGGGCAGGGTTCATCGCCAACCGGCTGCTGTTCGGCTACCTCAACCAGGCCGCCGCGATGTACGACTCCGGCCACGCCACGCGTGATGACATCGACACCGCGATGACGGCGACCGGACTGCCCATGGGGCCGCTGACGCTCATGGACCTCATCGGTCTCGACGTCTCGCTGGAGGTCTGTGAGGCGATCTACCGGGAGACGCGGGACCGCCGGCACGCCCCCGCCCCGATCCTGCGGCGCCTCGTCACAGCGGGACGGCTCGGGCGCAAGACCGGGCGCGGCTTCCACGCGTACGGCGAGACCGAGGCAGGCCCGGAGACCAGGCCAGAGACCGGGCCGACACCCACCGTCGGTGTCGCCGGATCGGGCCCTCTCGCGATCGCCGTCATCGAGGCGTCCGTGCGCGCCGGGGCCGACGTCCGGTTCGTCGCGGGTGACGAGGACAAGGCACGCGCCGTACGGCAGGCCGTGGGGGAGCAGGTGACCGGCGGTACGGACCTTTCGCTGCTCGCCGACCGCGACCTGATCGTCGAGGCGGTGGCCGAGGACGTATCCGTCAAGCGGTCCCTGCTCGCGGCCGTCGACGACGTCGCCAAGGAGGGCGCGGTGCTGGCCACCACCGGCGCCGCCGTGCCGGTCATCGAGCTGGCCATGGCCACCGACCGGCCGCAGGACGTCGTCGGCCTGCACCTGCCCGATCCCGAGGGTGAGCTCGCCGAACTGGTCCCGACCGTCAGGACCGACCCGCGGGTGGTGCGGCGGGCCGAGGAGTACCTGGCGCGGCTCGGGAAGCGTCCCGTACGGTCCGCGGATCGGGCCGGCTTCATCGTGGACGCGCTCCGCGTTCCGTACCTCAACGACGCGGTCCGCATGCTGGAGGCCGGGTACGCCGACGCGGGCGCGATCGACGCCGCGATGACGTACGGCTGCGGTTACCCGATCGGCCCCATCGCCGACCTCGACCGGATCGGGCTCGACCGCGCGGTGGAGGTGCTGCGAGCGCTCTACACGGACTACCGCGAACCGGCCTTCGCGCCCGCTCCGCTGCTGGACCGGCTGCACATGGCGGGCGCGAGCTTCCGCTGACGGCACAGCCTTTACCCTGATCGGCATGAGTCCGCGGAAAAATCGCCGTACGCACGACATGCCCCGGGAAACCGGGCGTGGCGCGTTCGGCGGTCCGCAGCGGACCGAGGAAGGCCCCGACGGGGACTGGATCGTACGGCCGGTGGCCGGTGCCGCGAAGGCGTACCGCTGCCCCGGATGCGACCAGGAGATCCCGGCGGGAGTCGGGCACGTCGTCGCCTGGCCTGCGGAGGGCGGCGGTCCGGAGGACCGGCGGCACTGGCACCGTCCGTGCTGGGACCACCGGCTGAACCGCACGCCCAACATTCAGCGGTCCCGCCGTGGCCCGCGCTACTGAAAGGACCAGGATGGCGGAGATCCGGGCCAGTACGGTGCTGCCCGCGCGCCGTACCGACATCGAGCTGCAGACGGCCGACGGACTCACCCTGGTCGGTGAGCTGGCGCTGCCGGAGGACCGGCCGCCGGTGGCGACCCTCGTGTGCCTGCACCCGCTGCCCACCGCCGAGGGCATGATGGACAGCCACGTGCTGCGCAAGGCGTCGTACCGCCTGCCTGCCCTCGCGGGCCTGGCCGTGCTCCGGTTCAACACCCGCGGCACGAGCAGCGACCGCGGGACGAGCGAGGGTGAGTTCGGCGGCGGTGACTCCGAGCGGTACGACGTGGCCGCGGCGCTGGAGTACGCGGAATACCACGATCTGCCGCGCACCTGGCTGCTCGGCTGGTCGTTCGGCACCGAGCTGGCACTCAAGTGGGGCCGTGACCCGCTCGTCGAGGGCGCTGTCCTGCTGTCGCCGCCGCTGCACCGCGCGACCGACGACGATCTCGACGCGTGGGCGGAGTTCGGCCGGCCGCTGGTCGCACTGGTGCCCGAGCGCGACGACTACCTGCGGCCGCCGGAGGCGCGCGAGCGGTTCAAGCGGGTGCCGCAGGCGGAGGTGATCGACGTCGAGGGCGCCAAGCACCTGTGGGTCGGTGAGCCGTATGTTCGGATCGTGCTGAACGAGATCGTGAAGCGTGTGGCGCCCGAGGCGTATCCACTGCCCACCGAGGTCCCGTAGGCTCCGCCCCTAGGGGACACTCCTCCCAGAACTCACTCCACCTAAACGTCGGCGACCGATCGCGGCCACGGTATCGGCAGGATCGATCTCACGGGTGACGATGAGCGGGGTCCGGCCTGCGCCGGACTGGGGGGTTCGTGCCGGAAGGACGGGGAGGGGCGTCGTGCAGCTGTACACCCGCGACATCGGTGATGGGACGCCGTTAGTGCTCTTGCACGCGTTCCCGCTCTCGTCGGCCATGTGGCTGGCGCAGCGGGAGGGCCTGGCCACGCGGTTTCGCGTGCTCACTCCCGACCTGCGCGGATTCGGCGGCTCTCCGCTCGGGACGGATGAGCCCTCCATCGATGCCATGGCGGACGACGTCGCCGCCCTGCTCGACGACAAGAACATCGATCGCGCCATCATCGGCGGGCTGTCCATGGGCGGGTACGTCGCGCTCGCCTTCTGCCGGCGTCATCCCGACCGCCTCCTGGGCGTCGTCCTCGCCGACACCAAGGCGACCGAGGACGCGAAGGAGGCGCGGGAGGCGCGGATCCGCGTCGCCGAGCGGCTCGAGTCCGAGGAGAACGTCGGCGTCCTCGTCGACGACGTGCTGCCGAGACTGGTCGGGCCGACCACGATGCGAAACCGTGCGCTCGTGTACGGGCGGGTGCGCGGCCTGGTGCAGTCCACGCCGCCGCTCGCGGCGGCCTGGGCCCAGCGTGCGATGGCCGCACGCCCCGACTCGACCGGCGCGCTCGCCGGCTTCCGTACGCCGACGCTCGTGCTCCACGGCGCGGAGGACGCCATCGTGACCGAGGACGACGCCCGTGCCATGGCCGAGGCCCTGCCCAAGGCCGAGCTGATCATGATCCCCGGATCCGGCCATCTCACCGCCGTGGAGCAGCCGCAGCTGTTCAACGACGCGGTGACGGAGTTCGGCGCGGCCCTGACCCGTACGCTCCGCTGAGCGGGCGGGCCAGGGAATGCGTCACTCCTGTTCCTGCCGCGGCATCACGACCTCACGCAGGATCAGGGCGATCGCCGCTGCGGCCGGGATCGCCAGGAGGGCGCCGATCACCCCGAGGAGCGCGCCGCCGATCAGCGCGGCGATGATCGTCACTGCGGGCTGCACGTCGACCGACCTCTTCATCACCCTCGGCTGGACGATGTAGTTCTCCACCTGCTGGTAGATGAGGAAGAAGATGCCGGTGGCGATGCCCGTCCACAGTCCGGTGAAGAACGACAGAGCGGTGACGAACACCGCACCGATCGAGGCACCGACCAGAGGGATCAGGTCGGTGATGGCCACGAGCAGGGCGAGCGCGAGGGCGTACGGCACCCCGGCGATCAGCAGGAAGATGTACGACGTCACCCCGGCGATGAGCGAGATGAGCAGGTTGCCGGCGACGTACCCGCCGATCCGGACGAGGATCTCGTCGCCGAGCAGGGCCACCCGCGCCCGCCGTGAGCGCGGCGCCAGCCGGTACATGAAGCCGGTGATGCTGGGCAGCGAGTTCAAGAAGTAGAGCGTGAGGATGAGCACGGTGAGCGTGCTGAAGAGTCCGCTCAGTACGACCTGGCCGACGCCGACCGCCCCGTTGGCCGCCCGCGTGCCCAGGTCCTTGCTCTGCAGCGCGGTCCTGGCCTTCTGCAGCAGGTGGTACCGATGGTCCAGATCCTGCAGGCGAGGGTTGTTCTGCAGCTGTTCGAGGTAGCCGTTTCCGCTGGTCAGATTATGGATGATCGCACTGGTCTGCTGGGAGAGCGGCGGGACGATGGCAAACCCGAACCCGACGAAGAACCCCACCAGGGCAAGGAACACCAGAAGCACGGCCCACCGGCGTGAGATGCCAAGCCGCTCCAGCGCCTCGACTCCTGGGTTGAGGCCGACCGCCAGGAACAGCGCGACGATGATCAGGATGATCACCTGGAGGGCGTTGGTCAGCGCCTGGACCAGCATGTAGGCGACGAGAACTCCGAGTGCGCCGTAGAACCCGAAGACGAACGGATGACTCCTCGTCAGCGGGCGACCAGGACGGCCGAAGGGGAACAGCTCGTCCACCCCGGCCTCGCGTTCACGCGCCGCCATGTCGGTGATGGGATCCGGCGTGGCCTTGGATCGGTCCCGGCGCGATATCGCCCTGGCCGGCTTGGCGGCTGTGGCGTCGTCGTCCGCGCCACTCCCCTCCGGCTTCTCCGTGTCGGCCGCGCCGGAATCCGTGCCGGACGCGGTGGTGCCCGTGCCCTCCGTATCCGCATCGGACGTCTCGGCGTCAGCCGTATCTGGATCTGTCTCAGTCGCGTCCGACGAGCGACGGTCGCGAGCGAGGATGCCCCGATCCGCGCGCCGGTCGTCGTCGCTCTGGGAATCAGGCACTAGGCTCCCCATCTTTTGTGAAGTGCCCCGAATTATGGCAAAAAGCCTAGAGGCAAGGTTTGCCTCTAGGCTTTCCGCCGTCACGCGTTTTATTGCAGGATCGCCCGCATTATTCGGGGAGTGGGCTGATGGTTACTCCTGCCACCAGTCGTCGTCCTCGTCCTTCTTGCGCGGTTGGCCCTGCTGCTGTGCCTTCTGCTGCGGTGCCGGCTTGGGCTCGGCGGCCGCGAGCGCGGGCTTCTCCGGAGGTGCGGCGAGCGCCTCCTCGGGGACGCCCCCGCCGAGCGGCGACTGCATGCCGCCGATCAGCTGACGCAGCTGGTTGAGGTGGCTGGTGATGCTGTCGCGCTGGCGCGTCAGCTCGTCCACCTGGCGCTGCGCGGTCGTGCGCATCCGCTCGGCCTCGGACTTGGTGTCCGACAGAAGCTGCTCGGCCTGGGCCTTCGCCTCGGCGATGACCGAGTCGGAGTTCTTCCGAGCGTTCGCCACCAGCTGCTTGGCGTGGTTGTCGGCCTCGCGACGGGTCTGCTCTGCCTGCTGCGTCGCCTTGGTGGCGCGCTGCTCGGCGGAGGCCGCCCGCTGCTCGGCTTCGGCGACGAGCTTCTGGGTGGCGGTCTGCGCAGCGCCGTGACGCTCGGCATCCTGCCGCTCGGCCTCTTCGCGCCGTGCGGCCAGCTGGATCTCGAACTCGCCCTCGGCCTGGGCCCGCTGAGCTTCGCTCTCCTCGAGGATGCGCTGGGCCTGGGCCCGCATCTCGTCGGCCTGGCGCTTGGCCGTGGTGAGGATCTCGTCGCGCTCCCGCTTGGTGGACGCCCGCAGCTGGGCGACCTCCCGCTCGGTGGTGGTGCGGAGCTTGGCGATCTCCCGCTCGGCGCCGGCGCGCTTTTCGGCGACCTCGTGGTCGGCGGTGGCGCGCAGCTTGGCAACCTCACGCTCGGTCGTCGAGGTCAGCTCGTCGGCCTCACGGCGGGCTCCGGTGCGCACCTCCTCGGCCTCACGCTCGGCCATGTTGCGCATGTCCTCGCCCTCGCGCTGGGCGGTGGCGCGGAGCTCGGCCGCTTCGCTCTCGGCCGTGGCGCGGTGCTCGGCCGCGTCGACCTTGGCCGCGGCCTTGATCTCGTTGGCCTCGGACCGTGCGGCCTGCACAAGCTCGGTGGCCTGTTCTTCGGCGAGGCGCAGGAGTTGCTCGATGCGCGCGCCGAGGCCGGAGTAGGTGGGGCGTTCCTGCTCCTGCAACTGGCGATGAGCGTCGGAAAGCTCACGCTGCATCGCCGAGGTCTGCTCGCGGCTCTGGCGGACCTCGTTATCGAGCTGCTTGATGTGCTCTTCGACCTGGTGCCGGTCGTAGCCGCGAAGCACCACGTCGAACTCGCGTGGGGCGGGTTCTTCGAAGAAGTTACTGAGCTGGGCGTCGATGTCGGACTGCATGAGGCTCAATCCTGCTGTGACGAGACGGCTACGAGTAGTGGAGGTGCCAGAACATGGCCGCACGAGTACTGGTGTTACGGGGTGCTCGCACGCGCTGGACCACTTCCGGCGACAGCAGCGTACTCCGGACACTGCCATGTTGGGGGCTCAACTAGACGCCCTGGGTGCATTGTCTTATTTGTTACGATTTTTCGGCCATTGGCCGACCCTCACGCCGAGGCCTTCGCTGCCTGCACCAACTCGGTCAGCACGCCTCCGACATCCTTCGGGTGGAGGAACGCGATGGACGCTCCCATGGACCCGTGGCGTGGGCGCTTGTCGAGCAGGCGCACGTCTTTGGCGCCGATCGCGTCGAGCGCGGCCGTGACGTCGTCCACACCGTAACCGACATGGTGCACGCCTTCGCCCCGCTTGGCGAGGAACCTGCCCACCGGCGTGTCCGGGCCCAGCGGCTCCAGCAGCTGGACGTACGACGCGCCCGACGGCCCGTCGGCGACGTGCAGCATGGCCTCTTTCACGCCCTGCGCGTCGTTGACCTCACGAGACGCCACGACCAGGCCGAACGTCGTCTCGTAGAAGGCGATCTTCTCCTCGAGGTCGTGGCAGGCGATGCCGATGTGGTCGATGCGTGTGAGCATGGCGTCCTCCAGGAAGTGCACTGTCCCCGTGTGGGTATGTTGGCAAACGTCGTGCCGCCCGGTTACTGGAGGTCTGGTTCATGGCCGCATCCGTCATCGTCGCCGGGGCGCGAACGCCCATCGGGCGCCTTCTGGGCTCTCTGAAGGGCTTCGCCGCCGTGGACCTCGGTGCGTTCGCCATCAAGGCCGCGCTGGAGCGCGCGGGCGTCACCGGCGACCAGGTCGAGTACGTGATCATGGGGCACGTGCTCCAGGCGGGCGCCGGGCAGATCCCCTCGCGCCAGGCCGCCGTCAAGGCGGGCATCCCGATGAACGTCCCGTCGCTGACGATCAACAAGGTGTGCCTGTCGGGGCTCGACGCGATCGCCCTCGCCGACCAGCTCATCCGGGCGGGCGAGTTCGACATCGTCGTCGCCGGCGGCATGGAGTCGATGACCAACGCGCCGCACCTGCTGCCCAAGTCGCGGCACGGCTACAAGTACGGCTCGATCGAGGTGCTCGACGCGACCGCGCACGACGGCCTCACCGACGCCTTCGACGGCGTCTCGATGGGAGAGTCGACCGAGGGCCACAACGCGAAGCTGGGCATCTCGCGCGAGGAGCAGGACGAGTTCTCCGCCCGCTCGCACCAGCGCGCCGCGGCGGCCGCCAAGAACGGCCTGTTCGACGATGAGATCGTTCCCGTGGAGATCCCGCAGCGCAAAGGTGATCCGATCGTCTTCAAGACGGACGAGGGCGTGCGTGCCGACACGACCGCCGAGTCGCTGGGCCGGCTGCGGCCCGCGTTCAGCAAGGACGGCACGATCACCGCCGGGTCCTCCTCCCAGATCTCCGACGGCGCCTGCGCGGTCGTGGTGATGTCCAAGGCCAAGGCGGAGGAACTCGGGCTCACCTGGCTCGCCGAGATCGGCGCGCACGGCAACGTCGCGGGTCCGGACAACTCCCTGCAGTCCCAGCCGTCCAACGCCATCAAGCACGCGCTCGGCAAGCAGGGGCTCGGCGTCGACGACCTGGACCTCATCGAGATCAACGAGGCGTTCGCCTCGGTCGGCGTCCAGTCGATGCGCGACCTCGGCGTGGACGAGAGCAAGGTCAACGTCAACGGCGGCGCGATCGCGCTCGGCCACCCCATCGGCATGTCCGGCGCCCGCATCGCCCTGCACCTGGCGTACGAGCTGCGCCGTCGCGGCGGCGGCGTCGGCGCGGCCGGGCTGTGCGGCGGCGGTGGCCAGGGCGACGCCCTCATCCTGAAGGTCTGAGGGCTCCGGAGTGGCGCGGAAGGCCGACGTCGATGACCTGATCGCGCGGGCGCGCAAGAGCGAGCCGCGCGCGGTCGCGCGGCTCATCACCCTGATCGAGAACGCCTCGCCGCAGCTCCGCCAGGTCATGGCGGCGCTCAACCCTCTCGCGGGCAAGGCGCGGATCATCGGTCTCACCGGTGCGCCGGGCGTCGGGAAGTCGACGTCCACCAACGCGCTGGTCCGTGCCTTCCGCGAGCAGGATCTCCGCGTCGGCGTGCTGGCCGTCGACCCGTCCTCGCCGTTCACCGGTGGCGCGCTGCTCGGCGACCGCGTGCGCATGCAGGACCACGCCTCCGACCCGGGCGTCTTCATCCGGTCGATGGCCAGCCGCGGTCATCTCGGCGGCCTGTCATGGGCGGCGCCCCAGGCCATCCGCGTGCTCGACGCGGCCGGCTGTGACGTGATCCTGGTGGAGACCGTCGGCGTCGGCCAGGCAGAGGTGGAGATCGCCTCGCTCGCCGACTCCACGATCGTGCTGGTCTCGCCCGGCATGGGCGACTCCATCCAGGCGGCCAAGGCCGGCATCCTGGAGATCGCGGACGTGTTCGTGGTCAACAAGGCCGACCGGGACGGCGCCCAGCAGACCGTGCGCGATCTGCGCAACATGATCGCGCTGGCCGCGCCCGAAGGGTGGAAGCCCCCGATCGTGCCGACCGTGGCCGTGCGCGACGAGGGCGTGGCCGACGTCGTCGAGCAGCTCGGCCGCCACCATGCCTGGATGGAGGAGTCGGGCGAGCTGGGACGACGGCGGCGGACCCGCGCCCGTGACGAGATCGAGGCGATCGCCGTCACCGCCCTGCGCGAACGCATGGGCGACCTGCACGGGCATCAGCGTCTCGACGTGCTCGCCGAGAAGGTGCTGGACGGTGCCTGCGACCCGTACGCCGCCGCCGACGAGCTCGTCGACGGTCTCACCGACGCCGCCTCCGCGGCCGATCGGCCGCGTTGACTCACCAGCTCGGCGAGGTCGGCAGTGTCGTGTAGGCGTCCTCGGTGACCGACTCCTCGCGCCGGACGGGCGCGGCGGTGGAGTGCCAGTGCCCGAACTCCAGCGTGAGCAGCGCCGCCGCGATCGGCACCAGGCTCGCCCACGACGGGAACATCACGCTGCGCGCGACGTAGCGGGGCTTGAACTTGCGGTTGAACAGGTACAGCGATTCGACCTTCACGAAGCGGTCGAGCAGATGGATCACGTGATAGCCGCCCTGTTCGAGGGGGCCACGGTCCTCGGTCTCGAACAGCTCGCGGAACGCCGCGAAGTTGAGCGACACCTCGTCGACGTGGTGCTCGGTTGCGTGCGCCATGATGTCGGCGATCATGCGTTCGTTGAGGCCGTTGGGGGAGCCCGGGGCGCGGCGCATGGCGTCCAGCGAAAGGCGCCGTCCGGACGCGCTCGGCAGGTAGCGCTGGAAGCCCTTCGGTGCGCCGTCGGCGTCGCGGGCCACCACGACGATCGGGAAGGCGTGCCGTCCGGTCAGCAGCCCGTCCATGTTCATGGAGAAGCCGCGCTCCTCGGCGCCGCCCATCGCGTCGGTGGCGAGCGCCCGCAGCCGTGCGCGGTCCGGCTCGTCCAGGTCGCCCTCGCGCACGACCTCGGTGGTGATGCCCGCGTTGTGGGTGCGCCGGACCGCCTGGCGTACGTTGCGCATGCTGCGGCCGTCCAGGCCGAACTCCCCGGGGGACAGCAGCACCTCGTCGCCGATGCCGATCGCGCGCATGCCGTGCGGAGACCACAGGCAGAGGAGGTCGGCGCGTGCGCCGAGCACGGCCATCCGCCAGCCGGAACGACGGGCGAGCGCGGCGAACTCGGCCACCGCGGCGGGGTAGGAGCGTGGGTCGCCGGCGGGGTCGGCGCCCGCGGCGGCGACCCCGAACAGGACGCGATAGCCGATGACGGCGCGTCGGTCGGGGCTGAAGACGTAGGACTTGTCGCCGCGCAGCATGAACGGGGTGAGCGTGTCGGAGCCGTCGGCGTCGACCAGGCGGGCGACCTCGGCGCGCTCGTCCTCGGTGCCGGCCGGCGGTGAGGGAGCGGGGGAGAGCAGCGTCATCAGCATCGCCAGCAGCCCACCGCCGCCGAGGATGCCGAGGCTGGCCTCGAACCAGTGGTCGGCCGAGCCGTCGAAGTGCAGCGGGCCGGGGCCGGAGGCGCTAAGCCCGGCGAGGATCTCCCGCCCGGCGTCGCTCGCCGTGGGACCCGGCGTCACGTGGTTGCGCTCGGCGATCATGACGATGAGGCCGTACCCGAGCGCCACTCCGTACGTGATCAGGCCGGCGCGTACGGCGGTGCGGACCCGGCTCGGGGCGATACCGAACTCCCGGCGGTAACGGACGAGGGCGACCGCCGCCGGGACGAGGATGAGCAGCCGGCCGGGATCGCGGGCGTCCAGCGCGTCGAGCGTGGACAAGATCATGAGCGTCAGGACGACGTAGTACGCCATGCGACGGCGGAACATGAGGCCACGAGCGGCGGCGAGCAGGATGAGGGCGAGCAGAAGCTCCTGCCCGCCCGGGAAGAGCTCGCCGACGAGCAGCTGGGCCGGACGCGCGTAGAAGGAACCGGCGAGGGAGGGGACGAGCGCGGGAAGCCCGATCGCGACCGCGGCAGCGCCGACGGGTAGCGCGAACGGCCACGTCGGCCTCTCCGCCGACACGTCCGCAGTACCTCGTGCCTCTGCTGCGAGCGACACAGCCACCACCCCGACTCGTCCCCAACCACGCCTATTGGTGTGGTATTCCCCCGGTGATCCCCCGCCCGCGTTCAGGGAGATGTGGCAAAGGTCACGGTAACTGTTTTGAAGCCCAAAGCGCGCAACATGTTCATGAGCATCGACTTGGTGTTCGCGTCGGCGCGCTGCGTGAGGCCACTGGCGTTCGCCGCGTCCTGGATCTTCTGTGAGGCCAGCACGTAGAGCTGCTGTTGCTGGTTGGGGTTGGAGCTGAAGAAGTCGCCGAAGCGGTTGAACAGCCCACGCTGACGGGCGAAGACGTAGCTGTGCTTGGGGTCGAGGTTGGCCTTCTCGAGCTGAGCGTGGGGCATGCGAATCGTCACGGTGTTGTGCGCCTTGTCGACCGTGAGGGCGCCGTTGGCGATATGGGAGAAGTCGACGTAGGCGTCCACGTTGCCGTTGCCGACGAACAACGTGCGCTCGCCGCGCAGGGCACCCGGCAGGAACTTCGCGTCCTTCTCCAGGTCGACGACCACCTGGTAGTTGCCGGTCGCCGCCTCATAGCGGGAGAGGTTCTGGATGGAGTTCAGCACGACGGGCGCGCTGCGGTCCTTGGTCGTCTCCCCGAACGGGTTGAGCCAGTGCGGCAGCTTGTGTATCGCCTGCAGGCCCGCGAAGACCAGCGCGACGAGCACGATGACGACCGCGATCGCACGCAGGACGGGCCTGCGGGGACGCCCTGATATCTGTGTGTCCTCGGATGCTTCCGAGTGCGCCATTTCGCCTCACCTCTGGGGTTTGTTCCATCCCGGCTATTCCCCAGAAAGCCGAGAAGTCACCCTGCGGGCTCGGCATGCGGGGACACGGCCGCCTGTTCGACCTCGATCAGCGACTCACCGCGCCGCCGTGCCTCGTAGGCCTCCTTGCCACCGCGGATGCCGAACAGTCGCTTGGACACCAGAAGATAGACGACCAGACCGACATTGATCACCAACGCGCCGACGCGGAAGACGGTGATCCGCTCGGTCAGCTCGTACACCTCGAACGGCAGCCCGAACGAGGTGGCGACCACGGCGAAGTATTCGCCCCAGCGCTTGAGCATCCACAGGCCGACCGCCTCGATCAGCTCGATGAGGGCGTAGGCGAGCAGCCCGACCGCGAACCAGGTCAGCGTGCTGGACTTGAGCACGAAGACGTGTCGGATGCTCTCCACGACGTGGGAGTTGTCGAGGTCCCAGCCGACCTGGCGGGCCAGTGGCTTCAGGAGTGGGATGTCCTTTTCGAACACCTTCTGGATGGAGCCACGGTGGGCGGAGAACCGCCACACGCCGTACGCCGCCGCCACGATCACCAGGCCGCGGATCACCCGCTCGAGCGCGAAGAAACGCATCAGGAACGCGTCGCGCAGCTCAGGGCCGCGCATGACGAGCGGCGCCTGCTCGGCCGGCCCGTGGCCGTGCGGCTCCCCGTGCACGTACGTGCCGCAGCGCAGGCATCGCCAGGCGTCACCGGCCGGGGTGTCGACGTGCAGCCGCTCGCGGAGGGCGTCTTCGTCCGGCGCGTAGGTGATGTGGCCCTTGCGGGCGCATGTGAGCATGCTCCAGTCCACGGCCTGACCCTAGTCAACAATGCCGACGAGCGTCATGCTCTCGGGATGACGGGGCATCGGGAACGGGCCGTCACGGGCCTTTACGCGGCGTTCGAGCGCGTGCCGCGTCCGGCGAGGCGGAGCCGCGCCTCGCCGACGCGTTCTGGGACCGGCGGGGTCCGGCGCACCGGCAGGTCTCGCGTGGCTGACCGACGGCCGTGCGGCGGCGGCCGTCGAAGCGGCCTTCGCCACCGAGACGCGCGAGGAGATCCTCCAGCTGCTCGATGAGATCCGTCCGGCGCTGCGCTGATCCGCGAGGGGCGCCGCGGGGGTCACACCACGCGGAAGTCCTGGCCGCGGAGCGTGCAGGAGTGGTAGCGGACGTAGTGGGTGCGCAGCCAGTGCCGCCGTCGTATCTCCGCCCAGCGGGCGAAGGCGCGGGCGGCGGCGACGTCGGTCAGCCGTGGCGGCGTCTCGTCGAGCAGCCAGGCCGAGACCAGCGCGGTGTAGCGCACGCCCGCCGCGTGCGCGGGGTTGCCGCAGGTGCGCGCGTCGAGCAGGCTGATCTGGATCTCCTGCTCGGCGCGGTGTTCGTACCCGGGAGACAGGTCGCGGAGGTGGATGTACACCACGCCGCGCATGGGACGGGGAAAGTCGCTGTCGGGCCGGTGCTCGACCCGCGTGAAGCTGCCCGGCGTGCCGCTCAGGCGTGTGGCCAGCGGGGTCAGCGCCGCCTCCAGTGACGGCAGTGCCGTGCGCAGCGCCGGGTGCACGCACACGGTCAGCGGCCACTGGCGGCAGGTGTACTCGAAGGCGCGCGGCGCGAGGGGGACGCGCTGCTGCGCGTGGATCCACAGGGTGGTGATGGTGACGACGGCCGCGGCCGCGACGATGGGCACGGCGAGCCGCGTGCGGCGGGTGACCGACCACAGGTAGCACGTGACCAGCAGCGTGCCGAGGCCGAGCGACCACAGTGCCTGCGCGACGAGCAGCTCGGTGCGCAGCCCGGCGAACGGATGGATGTGCTCGACACCTGGGGGCGGCAGCAGGTACGTCCACGTGCCGGGGCGGGCGATGCCCCACAGGCAGGTGACCGCCGCGGCCGCGGCGACCGTCGGCAGCCGGGGCACGGCCCGGCCGGAGAGGTAGCCGATCACGGTGTAGACGAGCAGGGTGAGCGCGCCGGCGAGCAACCCGATGACCTGGGGATGGCCGGCCTGGACGTGCAGGAGCGTCTTGACCACGACGAACGTGGCCACCACGACGTACGCGGTCAGCGCCACGACGCCGAGAAGCATCAGGTCGAGCAGTGGGCCGAGCGCGGGCGAGCGGACGCTCAGGCCGCGGAGGTATCCGAGCCGGTGTTCGCGCAGCGCCACCCAGGCGCCGAGCGCGGCCGAGGCGGGGCCCAGGACGCGCACCGAGGCGAACAGCGCGGCGACGGCGTCGTCCCAGTACGCGACGCCGGGCAGCAGCGCGCGCCAGGCCGCCACGGCACCGAGCAGAGCCAGCACCGGAACGGCCAGGAACGGGGCGGTGCGGCGGGCATCGATCCGCAGCACCCGCCCCAGGTCAGACACCGGCCGGCACCCGGGACCACGATCGCGGGACCTCCAGTGACTCGATGAGACGGGCCCGTACGATGCTGAAGACCCGGTCGCACCAGCCCGTCAGCTGCGCGGCGTCCGTCGCGGTCACGACCACGGCCGGGGCCAGCTCGCGGATCAGGCCGATCAGCTCGTCGCGGTCCGGCTCGGCGATGGACGCCAGCGGCTCGTCGAGGAACACCAGATCCGGCCGGTGGACACACGTGGCCGCGAGGCCGGCCCGCAGCCGCAGATCGGCGGGCAGCATGTCCATCTCCAATTCCGCGGCATCGGACAATTCAAATCGCTGCAAAATCGCATCGACCGCGTGCTTCGGCGTGGCTTTGAAATAGGCGGCATAGCTCACGTACTCGCGAGCGGTGACCCCCGCCGCCCAGCCGAATCGATCAGGCAACAGGCCCAGCCGCGCGCACACCGCGCGCTGCCCGGCCGGCCCGGTCACGTCGTGCCCCAGCAGCTCGAGCGTGCCCACACTGGGCCGACGGAGCGTCGCCAGGGTCTCTAGCAGGGCAGACCTGCCCGAACAGGGCGGACCTGCCAGTCCGATCACCCCCGAGGTGATGCCGAACGTGGTGGGACGCAGGATCCACCGCCCCCCGCGGCGGATCCCCATGTCCCGTGCCACGATCGTGGAGAAATCCGCGATCATTTACTACCCCCCGAAATCTCGGTGCGCGCTCGAGGCTAGAGGCGGATCAGCCCGATGAACGGCTGCGTCGACGCCCCCCTTTGCCGTCGCCGCACGCACCGACAACGGAACTATAACTTGCCTTGGTGAGGACTGTCAGCGTTGTTGTGGCCGCCGGTGTCGTTAGCAATGATTCGCGGAGTAAGCAGGAAACAATTGTAGATATAGGTCGGTAAATGTCGGATGCCTGCGGGGCAGGCGCTAACGTGTCGGGGTGGCCAAGCCGCTCAACCTCCCCTTCGATCCGATCGCCCGTGCCGGCGATCTCTGGGAACGCCGCTGGGGACGCTCGCCCGCCATGCTCGCGGTGACGTCGATCATGCGTGCCCAGGCCATCCTCATCGCCGAGCTCGACGCCCTGCTGAGACCGTACGAGCTGACCTTCGCCCGCTATGAGGCGCTGGTGCTCCTGACGTTCAGCGGATCGGGCGCGCTGCCCCTCTCCAAGATCGGTGAGCGGCTGATGGTCCACCCCACCAGCGTGACCAACACGATCGACCGGCTGGAGCGGCAGGGGTACGTCCGCCGCCGCCCGAACCCCCGCGACGGCCGAGGCGTGCTCGCGGAGATCACCGAGAGCGGCCGTGCCGCCGTCGAACAGGCCACCCGTGACCTCACGGCCGCCGACTTCGGCCTGGGCGGGTACGGCCCGGGCGAGCTCGGCAAGATCTTCGACGTGCTGCGATCACTGCGCGTGGACGCGGGCGACTTCCAGGACTGACCGGGCCTTCCGTGATCCGTGACCTGCTTACGCTGGCCACAGATACTAGGACGTCCTAGTATCTGTGGGAGGAGACACCGGAGGAGCGCGCTCATGGACATGAAGGACATCGAGGAGGGCCGGCGCCGCTGGCAGGAGCGTTTCGACGCTTCGCGCAGGCGGGACGCCGACTTCACGACGCTCTCCGGCACCGAGGTCGAGCCGGTGTACGGGCCGCCGGCGGACGACCCGAGGTTCGAGCGCATCGGCTGGCCGGGGGAGTTCCCTTACACGCGCGGCCTCTACGCCACCGGCTACCGCGGGCGCTCCTGGACCATCCGGCAGTTCGCCGGGTTCGGCAACGCCCGGCAGACCAACGAGCGCTACAAGATGATCCTCGCCGCCGGCGGCGGCGGGCTCTCGGTCGCCTTCGACATGCCCACGCTGATGGGCCGCGACTCCGACGAGCCCAAGGCCCTGGGCGAGGTCGGCCACTGCGGCGTCGCGATCGACTCGGCCGCCGACATGGACCTGCTGTTCGACGGCATCCCCCTCGGCGACACCACGACGTCGATGACGATCTCCGGTCCGGCCGTGCCGATCTTCTGCATGTACCTGGTCGCGGCCGAGCGGCAGGGCACCGACATCCGCGGCCTGGACGGCACGCTGCAGACCGACATCTTCAAGGAGTACATCGCGCAGAAGGAGTGGCTGTTCGCGCCCCAGCCGCACCTGCGCCTCATCGGCGACCTCATGGAGTACTGCGCGGCAGAGATCCCCGCGTACAAGCCGCTCAGTGTCTCCGGCTACCACATCCGCGAGGCCGGCTCGACGGCCGCGCAGGAGCTCGCCTTCACGCTGGCAGACGGCTTCGGCTACGTCGAGCTGGGCCTGTCCCGCGGCCTGGACGTCAACACGTTCACGCCGGGGCTGTCGTTCTTCTTCGACTCCCACATCGACTTCTTCGAGGAGATCGCCAAGTTCCGCGCGGCCCGGCGCATCTGGGCGCGGTGGCTGCGCGACGTCTACGGCGCGACGTCGGAGAGGGCGCAGTGGCTGCGGTTCCACACCCAGACCGCCGGGGTGTCCCTGACCGCACAGCAGCCCGACAACAACGTCGTGCGCACCGCCGTCGAGGCGCTCGCCGCGGTCCTCGGGGGCACGAACTCCCTGCACACCAACGCCCTGGACGAGGTGCTGGCCCTGCCGAGCGAGAAGGCCGCGGAGATCGCCCTGCGTACCCAGCAGGTGATCATGGAGGAGACCGGCGTCGCGAACGTCGTCGACCCCCTGGGCGGCTCCTGGTACATCGAGGAGCTCACCGACCGCATCGAGGCCGAGGCCGAGAAGATCTTCACGCGGATCAAGGACATGAGCCCGGACGGCTCGATGACCGGCGGCATCCTGCGTGGCATCGAGGACGGCTGGTTCATGGCCGAGATCGCCGACGCCGCCTTCACCTACCAGCGGCAGCTCGAGAAGGGCGAGAAGAAGATCGTCGGCGTCAACTGCCACACGCAGAGCATCGAGGAGCCGCTGGAGATCCTGCGCGTCAGCCACGAGGTCGAGCGCGAGCAGAACCGCGCCCTCGCGAGCCGCCGCGCCGACCGTGACCAGGCCGCCGTGGACGCGGCCCTGGCCCGGATGACGGAGGTCGCCCGCACCGAGGAGAACCTTATTCCGGCCATGCTCGACGCGGCCCGCGTGGAGGCCACCCTGGGCGAGATCTGCGGTGCTCTCCGCGACGAGTGGGGCAGCTACAGCGAGCCCGCCCGCTTCTGACCGGACCACTCTGACCGCGGCGCCCGGTGTCCCTGCGCGTACCGGGCGACCGGCCGTACGCAATCGGCGTCGTATGCGGCAGGATGGATCCATGACGTCATCGGACTTCTCGTTGCACGGCGCCGTCGACCTGGGCGCCCGGCAGGCCGCGGCGAAGCGGGCGCAGCAGCGTCCGGCCGCCGCGAGCGGTACCTCTTCCGTCATCGACGTGACCGATGCGACGTTCAACGCCGAGGTCATCGACAGGTCGCGCGACGTGCCGGTGCTAGTCGACTTCTGGGCCGACTGGTGCCAGCCGTGCAAGCAGCTGGGGCCGATCCTGGAAAAGCTCGCGAACGAGGCCGCGGGCCGCTGGTTGCTCGCCAAGGTCGACATCGACGCCAACCCCGCGCTGGCTCAGCAGCTCAGCCGGATGGGCGTGCAGGGCATCCCGTTCGTCGCCGCCGTGGTCGCGGGTCAGATGCTGCCCGTCCTCAACGGCGCCGCCCCTGAGCCGCAGGTGCGCCAGGTGCTGGACCAGCTCTTCGACGCGCTGCGCGAGCAGGGTCTCATACCCGAGGGCGCGGGCGACGGCGGCGACGCCGAGGAGGCAGAGCAGCAGCCGGCGGGTGACCCCGTACAGCTCGAGGCGGAGGCCGCCCTGCAGCGCGGTGATCTCGATGCCGCCGCGAGCGCCTTCGGCAAGATCCTGGAGTCGCAGCCGAACGACCCGTACGCCACGAGCGGGCTGGCCCTCGTCGAGCTGCAGCGCCGGGTCCAGGCCTACGACCCGGAGCAGGCGCGCAAGGACGCCACCGACCGGCCCGCGGACGCGGAGGTACAGACCCGCGTCGCCGATCTCGACCTGGTCGAGGGGCGGGTCGACGAAGCGTTCGACCGGCTGATCGGCACCGTACGCCGCACCTCCGGCGACGACCGTGAGACGGCCCGCAAACACCTTCTCTCGCTCTTCGAGCTGCTGCCGCCCGATGACCCGCGAGTGGCGAAGGCGCGGAGGAGACTCGCGTCCGCGCTGTTCTGACCGGCGTTTGAGGGGCATCATCCTGGTATGGCCGGAGTCGTCACGGTCTCCGCGACGTTCGGTGCTGGGGGCAGTGTCATCGGCCCCGCGGTCGCCGAACGCCTTGGCAAGCCCTTCGTCGACCGCGCGATCCCCTACACGGTCGCCGCCGACATCGGCTGCACGCTGGAGGAGGCGCTCGACCACGATGACCGGACCGAGCACGGTCTCGGCCGCATCCTGTCCAGCGCCGCACGGCTGCCCAACATCAGCTTCGGCGGTATGGACGCCTACCTGCCGGAACGCCACTTCGTGCCGGAGGAGGAGTTCCTCGCCCGCACCGAGAAGGTGATCAAAGAGATCGCCGAGCACGGCGGCGGCGTCATCCTCGGCCGGGCCTCACAGCTGGTGCTCGCGGGCCATCCCGCCGCGCTGCACGTACGCCTGGACGGCCCAAAGAAGCGGCGGCTGGCGAACGTACGCGAGTCGATGGACCTGTCGGTCGAGGAGGCCGAGCGGCTCCTGGAGGACAACGACCGGGCGCGGACGGCGTACGTCCGGCATTTCTACCGGGCGGATCCGGCCGATCCGGCGCTCTATGATCTGGTCATCGACAGTACGCGGCTGGCGGCGACGGCCTGTGCCGACATCATCGTGACGGCCGCGCTCGCCATACCCTAGGCCCACGGACCGGAACGGTGGATGACACCATCGTGGCCCGGGTCCTATTTGGCAAAAGGAGCAGTTGACGTGGCGACCGTCCCCAGCGTTTCCTACTCGATCACCGTGCGCCTCGAGGTCGCGGCGGGCGGCAAGGCGGTGAGTCAGCTCACCGGCGAGGTGGAGCAGGCCGGTGGCATCGTCACCGCCCTCGACCTCACGCCGGCCGCACACGACAGGCTCCGCATCGACGTGACCTGTGCCACCCGTGACACCGAGCACGCCCAGGAGATCGTCGACGCGCTGGAGCGTGTCGACGGCGTCACGATCCACAAGGTCAGCGACCGTACGTTCCTGATGCACCTCGGCGGAAAGATCGAGATGCAGTCGAAGGTGCCGCTGCGCAACCGGGACGAGCTGTCCATGGCCTACACGCCGGGCGTCGCACGCGTCTCACTGGCGATCGCCCGCAACCCCGAGGACGTGCGCCGGCTGACCGTCAAGCGCAACAGCGTCGCCGTGGTCACCGACGGCTCGGCCGTCCTCGGGCTGGGCAACATCGGGCCGGAGGCCGCCCTGCCGGTGATGGAGGGCAAGGCCGCGCTGTTCAAGCGGTTCGCGGGCATCGACGCGTGGCCGATCTGCCTGGACACCCAGGACACCGACGAGCTGGTGCGCACCGTGCAGATCATCGCGCCCGCCTTCGGCGGCATCAACCTGGAGGACATCTCCGCGCCGCGCTGCTTCGAGGTCGAGCGGCGGCTGCGCGACCTGCTGGACATCCCGGTCTTCCACGACGACCAGCACGGCACCGCGATCGTCGTGCTGTCCGCGCTGACGAACGCCCTGCGCGTGGTCGGCAAGGACCTCGCCGACGTGCGCATCGCCATGGCCGGCGCGGGCGCTGCCGGCACCGCCGTGCTGAAGCTTCTGCTGCACGCGGGCGCCAAGCACGTCGTCGTCTGCGACTTCCGCGGCGCGGTGCACGGCGAGCGCGACGACCTCGACGAGTCGCTGCGCTGGATCGCCGACAACACCAACCACGATGGGTACGCCGGCGACCTGCGCGGCGCCGTGAGCGGCGCGGACGTCTTCATCGGCGTCTCGGCGCCCGGCATCCTCACCGGCGAGGACATCGCCACCATGAACGACGGCGCGGTGGTCTTCGCCCTGGCCAACCCTGACCCCGAGGTCGACCCGGCGGCCGCCCGCGAGAGCGCGGCGGTCGTGGCCACCGGACGCAGCGACTACCCCAATCAGATCAACAACGTGCTGGCCTTCCCCGGCGTCTTCCGGGGGCTGCTGGACGCGCAGAGCCGTACGGTCAACCTCGACATGCTGCTCGCGGCGGCGCAGGCCCTCGCCGGCGTGGTCACCGACGAGGAGCTCGGCCCCAACTACATCGTGCCGAGTGTGTTCCACGCGGACGTGTCCCACGCGGTCGCGGCGGCCGTGCAGAAGGCGGCCACCGCGGCGCGGTGACCGGCTCCTACTTGCGGTCGTCGAACATCTTGTCGCGGCGTCCCGGCCACTGGCGGCCGTACCAGAAGATGATCAGGCCGGTGAGCATGGCGGCGACGCCCGTGGCGATCCTGGCGATGATCATCCCGCTGTCCGGGCCGGTGTGCGGCAGCGCGTGGCCCGGGGCGTCGCGGACGCAGTGCGCCGTACGGTCCAGGCTCTTCACCGGGACGTTGTGCCAGGTCACGGCGATGGTGGTCGCGTGGTCCTCCTTGATGGTCAAGGTGGACTTGCGGGTCACGCCCGGCGGGATGCGGTCCGCCACGGAGATCGAGCCGTCGGTGGTGATGGCGTAGTCCTCCGTGCCGTCGCCGGTGTTGGCGACCGACACGAGCACGCTGCGGCCGGGGCACCGCACGGCGCCGATGGAGACCTTCAGCGGCGTGGCCGGCGCGGTCGGCGTGACCGACTGCGGGGGGACGACCGGCGTCTTGGTGGACCGCGTCGGCGAGGGCCGGTGCGTGGGCGTCGCGGACGGCTCGGCGGTGCTGGTGCGTGAGGCCGACGGTGAACCTGATGGCGAGGCCGACACGTGCGGCGACGGAGTGGCGCTCGTCAGCTGTGTGGGCGACGAGTCGCTCATCAGCATCGGGATCACGATGAGCGCTCCGACGACGAAGAACACGGCCGCGATCGCGACCCGGGAAATCTGCATCGGGGTCCTCCGTAGGTGGGGGGCACACCTTCGTGATCTAGTTAGTGATCTAGGCCCGTATTCTGCCGATTACCCAGGCGCCAGGGGCGCGTAACCGACGTACTCGGCCGTGCACCGTTCGCATGCGCCGCCCGGCACAGGATGATTGGGGCATGGACGACGGGATAATCGCGGGCCGGCTGCTCGTCGCGACACCTCGCCTGGACGATCCGAACTTCCGGCGAAGCGTGGTCCTCCTCGTGGAGCACGAGGAGGACGGCGGCACGCTCGGCGTCGTGCTGAATCGTCCGACCGAAGTGCCCGTGGACCGGGTGCTCCCACCCTGGTCGGAGCTGGTGACCGGACCCTCGGTGGTGTTCCAGGGCGGCCCGGTGGCACTCGACAGCGCACTCGCGCTCGCCCACGTGCCCGGCACCGACGAACCCCTCGGCTGGCGCGCGCTGAACGGCAGTCCCGCGGTCGCCCGCGTCGGGCTCGTCGACCTCGACGCGCCCCCGGAGCTGCTGGCCACCGAGGTCACGAAGCTGCGGGTGTTCGCCGGATATGCCGGCTGGGGGGTTGGCCAACTCCGGTCAGAGGTCGAGGACGGGGCCTGGTACGTCCTGCAGGCCGACTCCGGAGATGCCTTCATGGACGATCCGGAGCGCCTGTGGCACGACGTCCTGCGACGTCAGGGCGGCGATCTGGCGTTCGTCGCCACGTTTCCCGAGGATCCGTCACTAAACTGAGGCCGTGAGTACGAAGATCCTTCCTGAAAGTGACACCCGGCCAGATCTCTCCCATGGCGATGGTGGTCATGAGCGCTTCGCGCACTATGTCCAGAAGGACAAGATCATGGAGAGTGCCGTCAGCGGCACGCCCGTGATCGCGCTCTGCGGCAAGGTGTGGGTGCCCAACCGTGACCCCAAGAAGTACCACGTCTGCCCGGAGTGCACAGAGATCTACGAGTCCATGTCCGGCGGCGGCGACAGCGAGTGACCGTCAAATCGGGGTGATGGGCCCGCGCGTCGGGCGATCCGCGCGGCCCTGAGGGCTAGCCTCTCCGTCTCGGGGGGATCCAATGAGGCGGAGAGTCCTGTCCGGGCTGTTCGGAGTCGTGCTGGCGTCGTGCGCGACGGTGCCGGCGAGCACCTGCGCGCCACCGGCGCGTGGAGTGGCATGCCTGCGTCACGTGTCCGCCGGCGTCGCCCGGCCGCGCGATCCGGATGCTCTGTCGCCGGCGCAGGTGAAGGCGATGCTGCGCGACTTCACCGACACCCTGCGCCGCAGATACTCCGTCAGCGATGAGCGGCAGCTGGAGGCGAGCCGGCGGCTCGCCGGACGGATCGACATCCCCGTTCGCTTCCACGTCATCACCGACGGGCGGAACGGCCGGCTCTCCACCGCGGTCATCAACGAGCAACTGCGCAGCCTCAACGCCGCGTACGGGGGCACCACCGGTGGCGCCGACACGGGCGTGTCGTTCCGGCTCGTCACCGCAGACGTCGTACGCAACGCCCAGTGGTTCGAGCGGCCGCACGACTACCAGCCGCAGATGCTGGGGACCCTCGCGAGGGGCGGTCCCGGCACCCTCAACCTCTTCACCGCCGCCGTCGGCTCAGAAGTGCTCGGTTTCTCCTCCTTTCCGCAGTGGTACCGCCTGCGGCCCTCGACCGACGCCGTGGTCGTCGACTACCGCAGCGTGCCCGGCGGGCCGTTCGCCCATTTCAACCGCGGGTACACGGCCGTACACGAGATCGGTCACTGGCTCGGGCTGTTCCACCCGTTCGAGAACGGCTGCGCGCCGCCGGGCGACGGCGTGGACGACACGCCGTACGAGGCTCTGCCCACCCAGAACTGCCCGGAGATCAAGGACACCTGCCCGGCGCCGGGTACGGACCCGGTGCACAACTTCATGGACTACGCGTGGGACCCGTGCATGACGTCGTTCACACCCGGCCAGGGACTGCGGATCCGCGCCATGTGGGCGGCGTACCGCGCAGGTCAGGCCAGTGCCGCTCGCCGGCGGTCCCGATAACACGTGCCCCGTTCGTTTCGCCGAACCCCTGAGGCTCGGCATGTCCTGTCGGTGCGTCCGGGTAGCCTCTTTTCACCGTGAGCACGTTCGCCGCATCCGACACCCCGCCCGCGCTTCCAGGCCGTGCGCCCTGGGGCACCGCCCCCGCCCTGCGCGCCTGGCAGCAGGGCGCCCTCGAGGAATACTTCCGTAGCGAGCCCCGCGACTACCTCGCCGTCGCGACGCCCGGCGCGGGCAAGACGACCTTCGCGCTGCGGGTCGCGGCCGAGCTCATGGGACGGCGGATCATCGACCGCATCACCGTGGTCTGCCCGACCGAGCACCTCAAGCGTCAGTGGGCCGAGTCCGCCGGCCGCGTCGGCATCAAGATCGACCCAGAGTTCAAGAACGCCCACGGCCGCACCGCCAAGGACTTCACCGGCGTCGCGGTCACCTACGCGCAGGTCGCCGCGCACCCGGCCCTGCACCGCGGCCGCACGGAGAACCGCAGGACCCTCGTGATCCTGGACGAGGTGCACCACGCGGGCGACGGCCGGTCGTGGGGCGACGCCATCCGTGAGGCGTTCGAGCCCGCCGCCCGGCGCCTGGCCCTCAGCGGCACACCGTTCCGCACCGACATCAACCCGATCCCCTTCGTCACCTACGAAGAGGGCCCCGACGGCGTACGCCGCAGCCACGCCGACTACACCTACGGCTATGGCCCAGCGCTCGCCGACGGCGTCGTCCGCCCGGTGATCTTCCTGGCGTACGCGGGGGAGATGCGCTGGCGTACGCGCGCCGGCGACGAGATCACCGCGTCGCTGGGCGAGCCGCTGACCCAGGACCAGATGTCCCAGGCGTGGCGGGCCGCACTCGACCCCAAGGGCGAGTGGATGCAGCAGGTGATCGCCGCCGCGGACCGGCGCCTGACCGAGGTACGCCGCGGCGTCCCGGACGCCGGCGGCATGGTCATCGCCACCGACCACGAGACCGCGCGGGCGTACGCCAAGATGATCCGCAACGTGACCGGGGCGGGCGCGACCGTCGTGCTCTCCGACGATCCGGGGGCGAGCCGCAAGATCAAGCAGTTCAGCGAGTCGGAGGACCGCTGGATGGTCGCGGTCCGCATGGTCTCCGAGGGCGTCGACATTCCCCGCCTCTCCGTGGGCGTCTACGCCACGTCGACCTCGACCCCGCTGTTCTTCGCCCAGGCGGTCGGCCGTTTCGTCCGGGCGCGGCGGCGCGGCGAGACCGCCTCGGTGTTCCTGCCGTCGGTGCCCACCCTCATGGGGCACGCCTCGGAGATGGAGACCGAGCGCGACCACGTCCTCGACCGTCCCGTCCGCGAGGACGGCCTGGACGACGACCTCATCGCCGAGGCCAACCGCAAACGCGACAACCCCGACGTCGGTGAAGAGCTGCCCTTCGAGACCGTCGAGGCGTCCGCGCACTTCGACCGCGTCGTGTTCGACGGCGGCGAGTTCGGCATGGGCGCGGCACCGGGTTCGGCGGAGGAGGAGGACTTCCTCGGCATCCCGGGCCTGCTGGAGCCCGATCAGGTCACGAGCCTGCTCAAACAGCGGCAGGCCGAGCAACTGGCCGCCCAGCGCAAGGGCGCCGCGGGCAAACCGTCCAAACGCGACGACCGCACGGCCGCCGAAGACCTGCACACGCTCCGTAAGGAGCTCAACGGCCTGGTCGGTGCCTGGCACCACCGCACCGGCCAGCCGCACGGCGTGATCCACGCCGAGCTACGCCGCGTCTGCGGTGGCCCCCCGTCGGCCCAGGCGAGCGCGGAGGACGTACGCAACCGCATCGCCAAGGTCCGCGAATGGGCCGCCCGGCCCCAGCCCCGCACGAAGGATTAGGGGCGCCCCGCCGAGGCGGTGCACGCGCCGACTGTGGTGGGTCGTCGTGGGCCCTGTGAGCGCCGACGAACGGCGTAGGCGCACAACGCAGGTGCGTGGTCGGATCGCACGCCTGGAGCCTGCACGCGGGCTTCAGGCGTCTCGGTCCTGCCAGGGGTTGGGGGGCGGCAAGTGCGCGGGCGGTGGGGGTGTGGTCGCTGAGGTGCGGCGAATCCGTCAGGCGCCGCGGGGGGTCAGGCCCGTGCGATCGATGATCTCTTGGACGACCCGTTCCGGTGGGCCGTCGATGGAGACGATCAGCGGGTTCTCGTCCGGCTCCGGGGGTTCGAGGTCGCCGAACTGACTGTCCAGGAGCTGCTTGGGGAAGAAGTGCCCGTGCCGGGCGGCCATGCGTTTGCCGATCACTTCCTGGCTGCCGTCCAGGTACACGAGCCGCAGGTCCGGCCGGCCTTGGCGCAAGATATCGCGATACCTCCGCTTCAGCGCCGAAGACGTCACGACCCCCGGCCCCTGCTGGTCCTTCATCCAGTTCGCGGTCGCCTCCAGCCAAGGGCGGCGGTCGTCGTCGTTCAGTGGGATGCCGGAGTGCATCTTCTCCACGTTGGCGGGCGGGTGAAAGTCGTCCGCCTCGGCGTACGTCCAGCCGAGCCGCCCGGCCAGCATCGCGCCGATGGTGGTCTTCCCGCTCCCGGAAACGCCCATCACCAGCAATATCGGGTTACGCATGGATCGAAAAGGTACCGGCCGGGCCCTAGGGGGCGACGACCGGTTCCCCGGTGAGCTCGATCCCGGCGTCGCGCATCTCTTCGATGGCGCGCTCGGTGGTGGGTATCGCGACGCCGGCGGTCATTCCGAGCAGTACGCGGGTGGCCACCCCGGTGCCGCGGGCGTCCAGAGCGGTCGCCCGTACGCAGTGGTCGGTGGCGATGCCCACGACGTGGATACCGTCCACCTCGTGCTTGCGCAGCCATTCGCCCAGCGATGTGCCGTCGTCGGCCGCGCCCTCGAACCCGCTGTACGCCGCCGCGCGTTCGCCCTTGCTGAACACCGCCTCGATCGGCGCGAGGTCGAGGTTCGGGTGGAAGTCGGCGCCTGGCGTGCCGATCACACAGTGCGGCGGCCAGGAGTCGGTGTAGTCGGGCTGTTCGGAGAAGTGGTCGCCGGGCTTGAGGTGAAAGTCCCGTGTGGCCACGATGTGCCCGTAGTCGTCGCGGTGCGCGGCGACGTACGAGGAGATCGCCGCGGCGGTCTCCGCCCCGCCGGAGACCCCGAGCGAGCCTCCCTCGCAGAAGTCGTTCTGCACATCGACGATGATCAGTGTTCTGCTCATGCAGCCCTCCCCAGACTGAGTCCGTCCCCCCAGGGAAGCTACCCGCGCAGGTACGGAAACATCAGTGGGCGAGCCGATCAGAGGAATTCGGTGGGCACGGCCGGGTCGCCGCGGGACAGCTGGAAGGCACGCGGCGGGAGTTCGGCGAGGGCGCGTTCGTGGCGGGCGCGGGCCTCGGCCAGCGGTTCGCGGCCGATGATCTCGCCGTTCCGTACGAGCGGTGTCAGCAGTGACCGGTCGTACGGGCCGGGCTCGGGTTCGCCCGTGAAGATCTTCTCGACGATGGCCTTGCCGTCGTCGGCCATGTGCCGTACCGCCCACTTGCGGCCGCCGCGGCTCGGCTTGCCGACCGAGCGCTTGGCCACCGGGCGCAGCGGCCCGTCGTCGGACTCCGCGCGTGCCACCAGCTTGTAGACCAGGGCCGCGGTCGGCGCGCCGGACCCGGTGACCAGCGACGTCCCGACCCCGTACCCGTCGACCGGCGCGGAGGCCAGGCCCGCGATGGAGTACTCGTCCAGGTCGCCGGTCACGATGATCCGTGTCTTGCCGGCGCCGAGGGTGTCGAGCTGCGCGCGTACCTCGTGGGCCGTCTCGGCCAGGTCCCCGCTGTCCAGCCGTACGGCTCCGAGCTCCGGACCGGCCAGGTCGACCGCCACGGCGACCGCGCGCGCCACGTCGTAGGTGTCGACCAGCAGGGTGGTGTCCCGGCCGAGGGCGTCGAGCTGGGCCCGGAAAGCGTGCCGTTCGCTGTCGTGCAGCAGCGTGAACGCGTGGGCGCTGGTGCCGGCGGTCGGCACGCCGTACGACCGGCCGGCTTCCAGGTTGGAGCTGGAGGTGAAGCCGGCGAGGTACGCCGCGCGGGCGGAGGAGACCCCGGACATCTCGTGCGTACGGCGGGAGCCCATCTCGATGATCGGGCGGCCCGCCGCGGCGTGGACCATGCGGGACGCGGCGGAGGCGATCGCGGTGTCGTGGTTCAGGATCGACAGCGCGAGCGTCTCGAGGATCACCGCTTCGGCGAAGCTCGCCTCCACGACGAGGATCGGTGAGCCGGGGAAGTACAGATCACCTTCGCCGTATCCCCAGATGTCACCGGAGAACCGGTACGACGACAGCCACGCGGCCGTAGGCTCATCGACGATGCCCTGGGACGTCAGGTACTCCAGCGCGGGATCGTCGAACCGGAACGCCTCCAGGGCGTCCAGCAGGCGACCGGTCCCGGCCACGACGCCGTACCGCCGGCCGGCGGGCAGATGCCGGGCGAATACCTCGAAGACCGCCCGGCGTGCCGCGGTGCCACTGGCGAGGGCGCCTCGCACCATGGTGAGCTCGTAGCGGTCGGTCAGCAGAGCCGTCGTCGCATGATCCACGAGTGGCAGATTACGGTGAATGTGTGCACGATGATTGAGGGGAGCTCCCCTTAAGGAGGCACCATAGTGAGCACGGCTCCCGTCGAGCTCGATCGACCGGACGCCGCTGAGGACCTGAGAGCGGACCGTCCGTGGGTGTCGATCGTGTGGAACGATCCGATCAACCTCATGACCTACGTCACGTACGTGCTCCAGGCCGTTTTCGGCTACTCCAAGAAGAAGGCCGAGAAGTTGATGCTGGACGTGCACCACAAGGGACGCGCGGTGGTCTCGAGCGGCAGCCGCGAGGAGATGGAACGCGACTGCGAGATCCTGCACTCCTACGGCCTGTGGGCGACCGTCAAGCAGGACGTGTGATGAACGGCGGCTTCTCGACCGCCTCCGGAGGCCGGATCTGCCTGCGCATCGGGTCCGAAGAGGCGGCCGTCGTACGCCTGCTGATCGGCCAGCTCATCGACCTGATCGGCGAGGTCGGGGAGGCCGGCGAGTCCGAGAGCTATGAGGGGATGCCGGACCTGAAGTTCTCCGAGAACACCTCGGCGCCCGAGGACCCCGTACTGGCCCGGCTGTTCCCGGACGCCTACCGGGAGGACCAGGGCGCCTCCGCCGAGTTCCGGCGCTACACCGAGACGGGGCTGCGCGACAGCAAGCGCGCCGCCGCCGAGACGGTGCTCGCGACGCTCGACGAGGGCGAAAAGGTCTACCTCGACGCCGAACAGGCCCAGTCGTGGCTGCGGGCGCTCAATGACCTGCGTCTCGCGCTCGGCACCCGGCTGGACATCACCGAGGAGACCCTCGAGCAGATGCGGACGTTCGACTGGGACGATCCGCGCAACGCCGGGTACGCCGCGTACGACTGGCTCACCTACCTGCAGGAGAGTCTCGTACGCGCCCTGTGGTGATCCGCCCCGCACGGGCGCGTCGATACCCTTTGCGCATGCTGACGATCGACCGTGCCATCGTTGACCAGATCGTGGCGCACGCCCGCGCCGACCACCCCGACGAGGCCTGCGGCGTCGTCGCGGGCGCGATCGGCTCGGACCGGCCGGCGCGGTTCGTCAAGATGGCGAACGCCGAGCGCTCGCCCACCTTCTACCGCTTCGACTCGATGGAGCAGTTCCAGGTGTGGAAGGAGATGGACGACCACGACGAGGAGCCGGTCGTGATCTACCACTCCCACACGGCGACCGAGGCGTACCCGTCCCGTACCGACATCTCCTACGCCTCCGAGCCGAACGCGCACTACGTGCTCGTCTCGACCCGTGACGACGACGAGACCGAGTTCCGCTCGTACCGGATCGCCGACGGCGAGGTGACCGAAGAAGAGGTCTCCGTCGTCGAGGCCTGAACGACCGCACATTGCCCGACTCGGTAAACTGATCGCGTGACGACGACGATGACGAGGCGCCGCGGGCGCGGGCGTGTCGTCGCACCTGTGCAGAACTTCCTGTTCGGCCACTCCCGGGCCGAGATCGTCTACGACTGTCACTAGGCCTTTCCCCCAGGCTGGAATCCCTGAGCCGCGCGCCGCGTTGCCGTGCGTTGCCGGGGTCCGTACGACGAAGGAGCACATCGCCATGGCGATCGAGGTTCGCATCCCGACGATCCTGCGTAACTACACCGACGGCGCCAAGGCCGTCGAGGGTGGCGGGGCCACGCTCGACGAGCTGTTCGCCGATCTCGAGGCGCGCCACCCCGGCCTGCGCGACCGGCTGGTCGACGACAAGGGCCTGCGCCGCTTCGTGAACGTCTACCTGAACGATGAGGACGTACGTTTCCTGGGCGGGCTGGACACCCAGGTGTCCGACGGTGACACGGTCACCGTACTGCCCGCCGTCGCAGGCGGCTGACGTGCGGTTCGACTCGCTGCTCGACTCGCTGGGCCACACGCCGCTGGTCGGCCTGCCGAGGCTGTCCCCATCGGCCGACGTACGCCTGTGGGCCAAGCTGGAGGACCGGAACCCCACCGGCTCGGTCAAGGACCGGCCGGCGTTGTGGATGATCGACAAGGCTGAGAAGGAAGGGCGGCTGACGCCGGGCTGCACGATCCTGGAGCCGACGTCCGGCAACACCGGCATCTCCCTCGCCATGGTGGCGCGGCTGCGCGGCTACAAGATGATCTGCGTGATGCCGGAGAACACCTCGGCCGAACGCACCCAGCTCCTGAAGATGTGGGGTGCGCAGATCATCCCATCGCCCGCGGCCGGCGGTTCGAACGAGGCCGTGCGCGTCGCGAAGGGACTCGCCGCCGAGCACCCGGACTGGGTGATGCTCTACCAGTACGGCAACGAGGCGAACGCGCGGTCCCACTACGAGACGACCGGCCCCGAGCTGCTCGAGGACCTGCCGTCGATCACCCATTTCGTCGCCGGACTCGGCACCACCGGCACGCTCATGGGCGTCGGGCGGTTCCTGCGCGAGCGGGTGCCGGACGTCGCGATCGTGGCGGCCGAGCCGCGTTACGGGGAGCTGGTGTACGGCCTGCGCAACATCGACGAGGGGTTCGTGCCGGAGCTGTACGACGAGTCGGTTCTGACGACGCGCTACTCCGTGACCTCCGAGGCCGCCCTGCGGCGCACCCGCGAGCTGCTCGGCGCCGAGGGCATCTTCGCCGGCATCTCCACCGGCTGCGCCCTGCACGCCGCGCTGGGCATGGCCGACAAGGCGGTCAAGGCGGGCAATCGCGCCGACATCGCCTTCGTCGTCGCGGACGCCGGCTGGAAGTACCTCTCCACGGGCGCCTACGACGGCACCGTCGACGAGGCGGAGAAGCGCCTGGAAGGCCAACTCTGGGCCTAGCCCAGGGCGCGTCTGACTGAGTGATCATTCGTCAGATGCTCCGCTAGCGGAAGGAGATCGTCCCCGTGCCGGCGGTGACGATGGACTGCCTGAGGAAGGCGCTGGACGCGGTGCAGCCCTCCTTCGCGACGACCTCGGCGAGTGTGATGGTGAGGTGGAAGCCGCCGCTGATCCGCCGGTACGAGCCGGTGCCCGAGCCCGCCACGATCGGTGCCGCCCCTGCCGCCGCGACGGTGCCCGAACACGTGCTGGTGCTGGAGGGGAAGTCGCGCATCGCGCGGGCGAACCGCTGGTGAAGGTCGGTTTGGTCGCGGTAGAGGCGCATCCACCGATCGCCACAGCGCCGGCGATCGGGAGCACGGACCAACGTCGCGAGCTGCGCATGCGGACCCCCGACTGGCCGGCCTGGAAGTAGGTACGCGGAGTATACGCCGGGCGTACACCCTCTGGGCTTCCGTGCCGGCGAGCTAGGGGGTCTCTCGCTGTTCAGGCGATCCCAGGTATGGTTTTGCCCCGAATCTGGTTCTAATTTCGGGGTGGGTACGAGCATGGGCAGCTTTGACGAGGCCACGGCGGTCCGGCGAGTCGACGACGGCCGCTACTCCGTCGAGTTGGACGCCGACTACGGCTTCGACCAGGCGCTCAACGGCGGCTACCTGATGGCGGTCCTCGCCCGTGCCGCCCTCGACGCGTCCGGCCGCCCGCATCCGATCTCCACCGCCGCGAACTTCCTGCGGGTCGCCCGCCCCGGCCCCGCCGAGGTACGGGTCGAATCGCGAAAGTCCGGGCGCACGATCGATGTCGCGCGGGTGTCGCTCGTACAGGACGGCACGCCGCTCGTCGACGCCCTCATCACCGCGGGCACGCTCGACGGCGAGGCCGAGCCCGTCTTCTCCGCGGACCCCGGTGAGCTTCCGCCGCTCGCCGACTGCGTCACCTCCGACGGCCCTCCTGGCTCCGGCTTCGCCGCCCAGGTCGACATGCGGTACGACCGGGCCACCATGGGCTGGCTCGACGGCCAGCCGAGCGGCCGGCCGGAGATGCGGTCCTACTTCCGGCTGCGTCAGGCCTACGATCCCGACGCGATCCTGCTCGCGCTCGCCGTCGACTCGCTGCCACCGGTCGTGCTGAACACCGGAGCGCACGGCTGGTCGCCCACCGTCGAGCTGACCTGGCACATGCGGGCAGTCCCCGCGCCCGGCTGGCTGGCCCTCCACGGGAGCGGCCGGCTCGTCAGCGACGGGTGGTTCGACGAGGAGGTCGAGGTCTGGGACTCCGCGGGCAGGCTCGTCGCGCAGAGCCGTCAGATCGCCCGCGCGGGGCGTAACCGCGGCTGAGACGTGCCGCGAGACGGCAACACGGGGGAAATACCGATGTGACATGCAGCGCATTGGGGCCGCGTTCGCCATCGCGTTCTCTAGCCTGTGTGGTCATGTCTGACGCTTCGATCGGTATCTTCGACAGTGGGGTCGGCGGGCTCACGGTCGCCCGTGCCATCCTCGACCAGCTGCCCAATGAGCCGCTGCTGTACGCCGCTGACACGGCGCGCTTCCCGTACGGGCCCAAGCCGATCGCCGAGGTGCGCGCCAACGCTCTCGAGGTGCTGGACCACCTTGTCGAACAAGGCGTGAAAATGCTCGTCATCGCCTGCAACAGCGCGAGTTCCGCGGTGCTGCGGGATGCACGCGAGCGTTATCGGATCCCCGTGGTCGAAGTCATCCAGCCCGCGGTGCGTGCGGCGGTCAGCGCGACCAGTACGGGAAAGGTGGGGTTGATAGCGACGCGTGCGACGGTGACGAGCCGCGCATATGACGACGCTTTCGCCGCTGCGCCTCATGTGACACTGACAAGTGCCGCTTGTCCGCGTTTTGTGGAGTTCGTGGAGCGGGGCATCACCATGAGCGACGAACTTCTCGACGTCGCGCGAGACTATGTGGAACCGATTCTCGAGGCGGGCTGTGACACGCTCATCCTCGGGTGCACCCATTACCCATTGCTCACCGGAGCCATCTCTTATGTCGTCGGTGACGGGGTAACGCTTGTATCGAGTGCCGACGAGACGGCCAAGGACGTGTATCGGGTGCTGCACGACCGCCGCCTGGCCCGTACTGAGGGCTCCCCTGAAGTCCGGCATCGTTTCCTGGCCACAGGGGATCCCGCGCCGTTCGGCGCACTCGGCCGCCGCTTCCTGGGCCCGGAGATCGGGCTCGTCGAATCCGCACCTGTGGGCATCTCGTCCTCGGCATGAGAGAACGCCCGCGGGACAATGGAGAGGGGAGCGTCGATCCAGGTGGATGACGCACTAAGGCGACGGCCGAACCACACCGCCCGCCATCGGCGACGGCCATTGACGACCGTGCCCGGAGGAGCCGCCGATTCGGCGATCGCCTCGTCCTGCCATCGGGCGACGTGAGGGGCCGGCGCGTGCGGATAACGGTGATCGGCTGTTCGGGGAGCTTTCCGGGACCGGACAGCCCGGCGTCCTGCTATCTGGTCCAGGCCGGCGATTTCGCGCTGCTGCTGGACCTCGGCAGCGGGGCCCTCGGTGCACTGCAACGCCACATCGGGCTCTATGACATCGACGCCATCCTGTTCACCCATCTGCACGCCGACCACTGCCTCGACCTCTGCGGTTACTGGGTGGCGCGGCGGTACGCCCCCGACGGCCTGAAACCGCGCATTCCCGTCTACGGGCCGTGCGGTGTCGCCGCGCGGATGGCACGCGCGTACGACCTGGATCCCGAGCCGGGCATGTCGGAGGCGTTCGACTTCCGCACGCTTTCACCTGGCTCGTTCCAGATCGGCCCGTTCACCGTGACGGCGGCGCGGATGCGGCATCCCGTCGAGGCGTACGGCTTCCGCGTCGATCATGGTGATGCGTCCATCGCGTACTCCGGCGACACCGGCAAATGCGACGAGCTCGTCGACCTGGCCCAGGGCGTCGACCTCCTCCTGGCCGAGGCGTCGTTCGTCGAACGGCCGGGCCTGCCGGACGACCTGCACCTCACCGCGCGGCAGGCCGGTGAACACGCCGCGCGCGCCGACGCCAAGCGGCTCGTCCTGACCCATCTCGTGCCGTGGAACGACAACGACAACAGCCTCGCCGAGGCGAAGGCCAGCGGATACCGCGGTCACATCGAGCTGGCCTCGCAGGGCGCGGTGTACGACGTGTAGCGATCGCGGCCGGGCCGCCACGACCCGCGGTCCGGTCTCGATAGGGTTGACGGCATGGCTCGTCCCGACGATCGTTCAGCCGACCAGCTTCGCCCCGTCACCATCCGCCGCGGATGGCTCACCCACGCGGAGGGCTCGGTCCTCGTGGAGTTCGGCGGCACGCGTGTACTCTGTGCCGCCACCGTGCAGGGCTCGGTGCCCCGGTGGCGCCGTGACTCCGGCCTCGGCTGGGTCACCGCCGAGTACGCGATGCTGCCGCGCGCGACCACGACCCGCAACGACCGCGAGTCGGTCCGAGGCAAGATCGGCGGCCGTACGCACGAGATCTCGCGTCTCGTCGGCCGCTCGCTGCGGGCCTGCGTCGACTACAAGGCCCTCGGCGAGAACACCATCCTGCTCGACTGCGACGTGCTGGAGGCCGACGGCGGCACCCGCACGGCCGCGATCACCGGAGCGTACGTCGCACTGGCCGACGCGATCGGCTGGATGCGCGAGCGCAAGATGATCAAGACCAGCCCGCTGGTCGGCTCCGTCGCGGCGGTGAGCGTGGGCATCGTGGACGGCGAGCCCCGCCTCGACCTGTGTTACGAGGAGGACGTCGCGGCCGAGACCGACATGAACGTCGTGTGCACCGGCGACGGCCGCTTCGTCGAGGTGCAGGGCACCGCCGAGGGACAGCCGTTCGACCGCGCCGAACTCGACGCGCTGCTCGACCTCGCCGCCGGCGGCTGCGCCGACCTCACCCGGATCCAGCAGGAGGCCCTGGGCTCGTGAAGGTCGTACTCGCCACCCGCAACCAAGGCAAGATCGTGGAGCTGCGGCGGATCCTGGACGACATCGACGTCGTCGGCCTCGATGAGTACCCCGGCGCCCCGGACGTCCCCGAGACCGAGCTGACCTTCCAGGGCAACGCCCTGCTGAAGGCGCGCGCGATCGCGGCACACACCGGCCTTCCCGCCGTGGCCGACGACTCGGGCCTGTGCGTCGACGCGCTGAACGGCATGCCGGGCGTGTTCTCGGCCCGGTGGGCGGGCGGGCACGGCGACGACGAGGCCCACCTCGACCTGCTGCTCGGCCAGCTGTCCGACGTGGCGCCCGAACACCGGGCCGCCCGCTTCGTCTGCGTGGCCGCGATCGCGTGGCCGTCGGGCGAAGAACATTCGGTCGAGGGCCACCTGACCGGGCACGTCATCGGCGAACGCCGCGGGACCAACGGCTTCGGCTACGACCCGATCTTCGTCCCCCACGACGAGAGCCGTACGACGGCGGAGCTCTCCCCGGAGGAGAAGGACGCCATCAGCCACCGCGGAAAGGCCTTCCGCGCCCTCGCCGAACGCCTCAACGCCTGACTCCTCCCAGGGCGCTAGGGCTGTCTGGTAAATCCTGTCCGGCTGCGCGGCGCCCAGACGACGTCTCGCCGCGTTGTCGTCAGTCGCCAGGCTGACTCCCTCCTCTGCCTTGTGACGCGCCGCCTGGACGCCGCTCGCTACGAACGCGATTCGTCAGTACACCTAGTGCGTGCGGACGCGCAGGCGGATGTCGGTGCCGTTCGGGCCCGTGCGGAGTTGTACCAGCGGGCACAGCATGCGGACGCCCCAGAGGCCGAAGCCGGTCCGGACGAGCGGGTCGGGGGGCAGGAAGCCCGGCAGGCCCTGCGGCTGCCAGTGGCCGCCGTCCGTCACGTCGACCACGAGGTCGCCCTCGTCGGCCCACGTGCGGCAGGTGACCGGAGGCAGGCCGTGCCGGATGGCGTTGGTGGCGACCTCCGTCGTGGCGACGAGCAGGTCGTGGAGGCGGGCGGAGGAGATGCCGTGGTCCTCGGCGTGGTCGCCGACGAAGGCGCGCAGCGCGCACAGGTCGATGCCGTCGACCGGCATCTCGCGGGCGTCCGGCGGGACGGGCGGCAGCGGCTGCCGGTCCATCTCGGCGTACACCGCGCGGGGGTCGAGGTAGGCGTCGTTGGCTCGGGGACCGGACTCGCCGAGCAGCTCAGGGTGGGAGCGCAGTGCGCCGTCGAGGATCTCCGCCGCGGTGGTGCGCTCGTCATAGAGGCACAGCACGGCGCCGTCGACGTCGGCGAACGCCTGGTTGACCATTGATTCGTACCGGGTCCACTCGGCGACCTCGGCGGCGGTGCCGTGCTCCCAGCCGGGCTCGGCGATGGCCCGGAGGTGGACGCCCGGATGGTCGTCGATGAAGGAGCTGTAGGCGGCGATGGTGCGGGTGGGCTGGGAGTACCAGTGCGCGGCGTCGCGGAACTCCACCTTACCGGCGGCGGCGCCGAGCGCCCGGTGAAGGGTCTCGGCGGAGGCGGCGGGGACGACGGCCAGCACGGCCTCGCCCGCCTCCAGACCCTGTCTTAAGAAGGGCAGCGCGGCGTCGAGGAACGCCTCCTCGCTGGAGTAGAGCCTCGCCCGGTGGATGAGCTTGGTCACGGCGCCTCACCGTTGCCGATCTTCAGCCAGGGGAACATCGGACCGCCCACCAGCTGTACGACCTCGGTCAGGTCGGGGGAAGGGTCGTCAAGGATCAGGCAGCCGCGGGCCGCCATCTGCATGGCCGCGCCGGCCATCATGCTCAGTGCGCCCAGGTCGATGAACCGCAGATCGCGCACATTGAGGTGGACGTCGCCGCCGTGCACCGTGACGGCGTGCAGGGCCTCGGCGAACACGGTGTGCCGTGCGCCGTCGAGCTCGCCCTTGAGGCGCAGGCCGCGAGGGGTGTAGGTGCGGGTGATGGTCAGCACTCCATCGTCGAAGTCAGGGTCGGCGCCCACGAGAACCTCGTGTGTCTGTTTGAGTGCGGTGAGCTCGTCGCGCGTGCAGGAGCGCCGGTCGACCTGGCAGATGGCCATCGCATTGGTGCTGGGGGCGATGGCCGCGTCGACACCGGCCTCGCAGTGCAGCACCCGGTCCTGGCCGCTGTGCTGCCGCACCGCCCACGTCATGTCCGCCGTGATGCGGACGCCGCGGAACCGTTCGCGCTCCGCTCGTGCCAGCACGTCCTCTAAGGACGCGACCATACGGCCGGGGTCGAAGACCCCGGCCGTCAGGCAGGCCTCGGCCCGCGGAAGGACCGCGAGCTGGCCGGAACTGAGATAGGTGTCGGCATCCAGGTCGCCGCGCGCTCGCAGACCGGGGAGGTCACGCGGATCGGCGTCGGTGATGTAGATGACCTTGTCCGAGGTGAGCAGCCCGTCGCGAAGGAACGCGCCGACGACCTGCTCCTGCTCTTCCCTGCTGGAGTAGGAGAACCAGGCGTGGTCTCCGGGCAGCATCTGGCCGACGGACCGCTCGGCGAACCAACTGTCCATGGGCTCCACCCCGCGTGGCATCAGCAGGTGTCCTCCAGCTTAAGGCCATCGACTCTGCGTGACGACTCTTTCACTCATATCAATTCCGTATGCGGATTGAACCCACCGTACCGGCCACGGTGGTACAGGAGAGGCTCGCCCGACGAACCCACTTCCGTTCCGACGACGAGCCCGACGACGAGCCAGTGGTCGCCCAGCGCGATGGTGTCGTAGGGCTCGCAGAGCAGATGGACCGTGACCCCGCTGAGGAGCGGCACGTCGTACGGTCCGGGGCGCCATCGCGTGGGCGCGCCGAAGCGGTCGACACCGCGTCCCGCGAAACGCGCCGCGATCGCGGCCTGGTCGCCGGCGAGCACGTTGACCGCGAAGTAGTCCGCCTGCCGCAGGTCCGGCCAGGTCGTGGACTCGCGGCTCACGCAGAACGACACCAGCGGCGGGTCGAGGCTGACCGAGGTCAGCGACGTCGCGGTCAGCCCCACCGGGCCCGGCCCGGTGACCACGACCACGCCGGCGGCGTGCCGGCGGAGCGCGTGACGGAACCGGTTCGCGTCCACGATCGGGGTCTGCCTCACTCGTGTGCCCACCGGCCGCCTGCCCTCCGGGTCGCCTCCGGCAGCCGTACGGCCGCCGCCCACTCGGCGAGGATCTCCTCGATCCGGCCCAGGTCCGACTCGACCACGGCCAGGCCCGGGGTGGGGACGGTCGCGCCGAGTTCGACCAGGAGCGGGCGCAGGTGCACCTCGACGGCGAGCGCGTGCCGGGGCGAACCCATCACGAGCAACGGCAGGGCGATGACCCCGTCGAGCGAGGGCACCCGGTCCAGGAACGCCTTCAGCAGGCCGGTGTACGTGCCCTTGTACGTGGGGCTCGCGACCAGCAGGACACCGGCCGAGGTGACCCGTTCCACCGCGTCCTCCACCAGGGCGGAGGGGTGCGGGCCGAGCAGGACGGGCGCGAGCGCCGTCAGGTCGATGATCTCGGCGGTCGCCTCCGGCGCGAGCGCCCGTGCCGCCTGCGCCGCGACCGCGTGCGTCCGCGACGCCGGACGTGGGTTGCCGACCAGCACGACGACGTCCGCGCCGTACTCCGTGGAAGGTGGGGCGCTCACGCGGCCTCCTTCAGCAGGCCGAGGCGGTTCAGCTCCGGGAGTACGCCTTCGCCGAACCAGTACGCCTCCTCCAGATGCGGGTAGCCCGACAGGACGAACTCATCGATGCCGAGCGAGGCGTACTCCGCGATGCGTTCGGCGACCTGGGTGTGGCTGCCGACGAGTGCGGTGCCGGCACCGCCGCGAATGAGGCCGACGCCCGCCCACAGGTTCGGGTAGATCTCCAGGTCATGGGTGGAGCCGCCGGTGCGGAAATCCTCGTGCAGCGCCCGCATCCGCGCCTGGCCGACCGACTCGCTGCGGGCCAGGCCCTCCTGGGCGGCGGCGATCTCCGCCGGGTCCAGGTCGTCGAGCAGCCGTTCGGCGGCGCTCCACGCCTCCTTGGCCGAATCGCGGGTGACGACGTGCAGCCGGATGCCGAAGCGAAGTGTCCGGCCTTCACGCTCGGCGAGCTCGCGCATCCAGTCGATCTTCTGCTGGACCTGGATGGGTGGTTCGCCCCAGGTCAGGTACGCGTCCACGTGCTTGGCCGCCACCGGTCCCGCCGCCGGGGACGAACCTCCGAAGTAGATCTGGGGAAGCGGATCGGGTACCGCCGACACCGTCGCGCCCTCGACCTCGTAGTAGTTGCCGTTGAAGTCGTAGGGCTGCCCGCTCCACGCGCCGCGAACGATGGACAGGAACTCATCCGTACGTGCGTAGCGCTCGTCGTGGGAGAGATGGTCGCCGAAGCGCGCCTGCTCGGTGCGCTCCCCGCCGGTGACGATGTTGAGCAGGAGCCGGCCGCGGGAGAGCCGCTGGTAGGTCGCGGCCATCTGGGCCGCGAGCGTCGGGGACAGGAAGCCCGGCCGGAAGGCCACCAGGAACTTCAGCCGCTCGGTCTCGCGGGTCAGGGCGGCCGTGGTCAGCCAGGCGTCTTCGCACTGCGTCCCGGTCGGCGTGAGCACGCCCTCGAAGCCGAGCTGCTCGGCCGCGCGCGCGATCTGCGTGAGGTACTCGATGTCCGGCGGACGCTGCACCCCGCGCCGGGCGGCGCCGTGGCCACCGCCGACGAGGTTGCGGCCGTCGCCGCTCGTGGGCAGGAACCTGTGGAACTTCGTCATGAGGACCCTCCTGGGACGGTGTCGTGGAAGCGCCGGTCGACGAAGTCGCCGATCTTCAACCGGCCGGGAATGAGCTTCGCGTCGGAGAAGGCGTCGGCGAGCTGCTGCTCACCCGCGATCACCGTGTCGTCGACCTGGACCGGCTTGGTGACGCGCCGGTGCGCGGCGACCTGGGCGACCGCCAAGGGCAGGCCGATCTGCGCCGACCAGGTCTTCGCCCACTGCGTTTGGTGGGTGGCGGCCCAGACCGTGGCACGGTCCAGCCGGGTCAGGTAGTCGCGGATCGCCGCGACCTTGGCCTTGTCCTTCAGCGCCTTGGCGGCGGCGACGTTGAACTGGTAGTTGGTGCCGAAGCCGTTGCCGTACACCAGGGCGCGGGCGCCGGTCTGCGCCTGGGCCTGTGCGGTGTAGGGGTCCCAGATCGACCAGGCGTCGACCCGGCCCGCGCTGAACGCCGAGAGCGCGTCGGCGGGCTGGAGGTACTGCGGCTGGATGTCGCCGAACGTGAGCCCGGCCTTCCTCAGCACGCCGAGGAGGAGCGCGTGCGCGGAGCTCCCCTTGGCCAGCGCGATCTTCTTGCCCTTGAGGTCCTGGATCGTCCGGATCGCTGACGTCTTCGGCACGAGGACGGCCTGTGCCGCCAGGTTCTGGTCGCCCGCCGCGACGATCTTGATCTTCGATCCGGCGGCGGCGGCGAAGATCGGCGGGGTGTTGCCGACCGCGCCGATGTCGATCGCGCCCGCGTTGGCGGCCTCGAGCAGCGGCGGCCCGGAGGTGAACTGCGACCAGGTGATCTTGTATTTGACGCCGGTCAGCTCGCCGGCCGCCTGGAGCAGGGCCTGTGATCCCGCCTTCTGGTCACCGACGTGGAGCGACACCTTCGTGAGGTCGACCGTGCCGTCCTTGCGGATCGCCGCCGCGCCGCCGCCGGCCGAGCCGCCGCAACTCGTGAGCAGGACGAGCGCGCCGAACAACGGGAGGAGCTTCTTCATCGGTTCCCTTCCTCGACACCGAGCTGTTCGAGCAGTTCGGCGCGCAGGTGGATCAGGTCGGCGATCTGCCGGGGACGTCCGGTCTCGACGCGTGACTCGTACGCGATGCGGCCCTGGCCGAGCACGAGCACTCGGTCCGCCAGGATCAGGGCCTCGTCCACGTCGTGGGTGACGAGCAGCACGCTGGTGTGCTCGGAATGGCGTTTCCACAGGTCCAGGACAAGCCGGTGCATGGTGATCCGGGTGAGCGCGTCCAGCGCGCTGAACGGCTCGTCCAGCAACAGCAGCCCGGGCTCACGTACGAGAGCGCGGGCCAGGGAGGCGCGCTGGGCCTCGCCGCCGGACAGGGTGAGCGGCCAGGCCGTGGCGAGCGCGCTGAGCCCGACCTCCTCCAGAGCGCCGACCGCCTTCGCCCTGGGGTCAGGTCCGGTCAGGCCGAGCGCGATGTTGTCGATGACGCGCTTCCAGGGCAGCAGCCGGGGCTCCTGGAACGCGACCCCGACCGTGCCCTCGACGGTCAGCTCGCCGGTGGTGTCCCGGTCCAGTCCGGCCAGCGCGCGCAGCAGGGTGGACTTGCCCGAGCCGCTGCGGCCGAGCAGTGCGACGAACTCCCCGCGTTCGATGTCCAGGTCCAGGCCGTCGAGGATGCGCCGCTCACCGAACGCCCTGCTCAGGCCACGGGTCCTCGCGGTGTGCGCGGCGGCTACGCGGGTTGGAAGGCTCGTCGCCATGCCAGTGCCCTTCTCTCGATGAGGCGTACGAGGGCGTCGGTGATCAGCCCGAGCGCGCTGTAGACGACCAGGCCGACCACGATCACGTCGGTCCGCATGAACTCCCGCGCGTCGTTGATCATCCAGCCGAGTCCGGAGTCGGCGTTGACCTGCTCGGCGACGATGAGCGCGAGCCAGGCGACGCCGAGACTCTGCCGCAGTCCGACCAGCGTCTGCGAGAGCGCGCCGGGCAGGATGACGTGCCGGATGAGCGCGGTGCGGCTGAGCCGCAGCGCCCGGCCGGCCTCGACGAGCTTGCCGTCCACTCCGCGAATGCCGGCGAACGTGTTGAGGTACAGGGGGAACGCGACCCCGAGGGCGACCAGCGCCACCTTGGGCGTCTCGCCGATCCCGAACCACAGGATGAACAGCGGGATCAGCCCGTAGAACGGCAGCGCCCGCAGCATCTGCATGGGCGGGTCGATGGCGTTCTCGCCGAAGCGGCTGAGCCCGGCGGCGAGTGCGAGGGCGATCGCGGCGACGGCGCCGATCGCGAAGCCTTCGACGACCCGCTGGAGCGACACCACTATCGCGTCCGGCAGGGTGCCGGCCGTGGTCAGGTCGACCGCCGTCTGAGCGATCTTGACGGGCGCGGCGATGAGCCGCGCCGACAGCAGGCCGGATGAGCTGGCGGCCTGCCAGAGGAGGAGAAGGACGATCGGGCTGATGAGCCGGAGCAGCCCGGACGCCCGTGGAACGCGGATGCGTTCGAGGGCGGTCCGGCGAGCCGGCCGCAGATCGAGGGCAGGTGAGGACATGAGAGGAGGACCCTTTGAGTACGCGAGCGGGAGGAGAGGTGCGGAGCGGTTGGCCACTCCGGGGAAGCCGATGTCGGATCGCGGCTGGGGACTCAGGCGGTCGGCGCACAGAGTGCGCTGGCCTGCCGCCGAAGGTCGACGTGCAGGCGCGTCACGAGGGGCTGACCTGTACTCACGGGCCCATCGTCCGCAACGAATCAGACAAAGTCAACCTGTTAAATAGGGAATATGTCCGTATCGTGCGCGGACTCCTAGGATTGGCGGGTGACTGTCGTAGCGGTCGTCACCGGGGCGGCCAGCGGGATCGGGCGGGCGACCGCCATGGCTCTGGGCGAGCGCGGGCTGACCGTGATCTGTGCAGACGTCGACGAGGAGCGGGCGGCCGAGGCCGGCATACCGTACGGCGTCGATGTGGGCGATCCGGCCGCGATGCAGAGGTTCGCCACATGGGTGCGTGAGGAGCACGGACCACCGGCCGTGCTCGTCAACAACGCCGGGATCGGCATCGGCGGATCGTTCTTCGACCACGACCTCGCGGACTGGCGGCGGACCATCGACGTCAACCTGATGGGCGTCGTGCACGGGTGCCTGTTCTTCGGCCCGCAGATGATCGAACGCGGGCGCGGGCACATCGTCAACGTCGCCTCGGCCGCCGCGTACACGCCCAGCATGCTGCTGCCCGCCTACGGAGCGACCAAGGCGGGCGTGCTGATGCTGAGTGAGAGCCTGCGAGCCGAACTCTCCGGCACGGGCGTCGGCGTCAGCGCGGTCTGCCCGGGCTTCATCGCCACCGGCATCTACCGCGCCGCACGGTACGCCGGCACGGACGCGGCGGAGGCGACCAGGCGCGGCGAACTCGCCGAGCGCATCGCACGCCGCTGGGCACCCGGCCCGGAGGCCGCCGCGAACGCCATCATCCGCGCCATCGAACGCGACCGCCCGCTCGTCCCGGTCACCGCCGGCGCTTGGGGGGCGTACGCGCTGTCGCGCATCTCACCGGCGGTGATGCGGAAACTGGCCCGCGCGGGCGGCGCGGACCCGTACGCACTCGCGGAACGCTTCGCCGGCATGTTCACCCACTCACGCCGCCCGCGCTAGCTCACGGCATCCACTCGCGCCGCCCGAACCAGCCCATGTGGCCGGCGGATCGCGCGGCGGCGCTGTTCACCCGTCAGGGCGGCCCTGACCGGCCGGCTGTGCGCAGGAGCGGTCCACTTCGCGGCTTCATGGTGTGGTCCCAAAGTTCTCGCCCCCCGGGGGATGCCTCACGGAGGTTTCGCTGAGGCGAAAGATTTTCCGCCCCAGCGAAACACCCCCGGCGTCACTGCCCCGCTCCACGAGGACGGCGCACGCCCTGTCGCGCGGTTTACCGGTTCCGGCCAGACGGTTGACGCCCGGATTCCATGGGTTACTTTCGCGTTGCGCGTTATCGGGGTGATTGATGGCGATGCCCGCACAGGAGGTCGGATTGAACCCCCGCCAAAGATCCGTGACCGTCATTACCGCTCTCATGACAATGATCTTCTCCCTGGCCTTCATCCCGTCCGCCGGTGCGGCCGCCGGTGCTCCGCCGCTCAGCGTCGGCTTCGGCTGTGCGTCGGGTGCGCATGCCGGGCGACTGCACTGCTTCGGCCGGATCCGCGCCCACCGCGCGAGCAACGGGAAGGTCGCCCCGCTCACCGTCACCAGCCCCACCGGCCTGCTGCCGGCCGACCTGCGGTCGGCGTACAAGGTGGCGGGGCTGAGCGGCGCCGGGCGTACGGTCGCCATCGTCGACGCGCAGGACAACCCCAAGGCAGAGTCCGACCTGGCCGCCTACCGGTCCAGCCTCGGACTGCCCGCGTGTACGACCGCGAACGGCTGCTTCAAGAAGGTCAACCAGAACGGCCAGGCCTCGCCGCTGCCCGCCGCGGACTACGGCTGGGCCGAGGAGATCAGCCTCGACCTGGACATGGTCTCGGCGATCTGCCCCGACTGCCACATCCTGCTCGTCGAGGCGAACACCCCCGACAGCGACTCACTCGGCACCGCCGTGGACACCGCCGCGGCCACCAGTGGCGTCGTCGCCATCTCCAACAGCTACGGAGGCGCTGAGGACTCCACCATCCTCGCCGCCGACGCCCACTTCAACCACCCCGGCATCGCGGTGACGGCGAGTTCGGGTGACTCCGGCTACGGCGTCAGCTGGCCGGCGTCCTCGCAGTACGTCACCGCGGTGGGCGGCACCACGCTGACGAAGGCGGGCAACGCGCGCGGCTGGACCGAGACCGCCTGGTCGGGTGCGGGTTCGGGCTGCTCGGCGTACGAGCCGAAGCCGTCGTGGCAGCACGACACCGCTTGTGCCAAGCGCACGGTCGCCGACGTCTCCGCGGTCGCCGACCCGGCCACCGGCGTGGGCGTCTATGACACCTACAACAGCTGCGGGACCAGTTCGTTCTGCGACCTGCTGATCTCGCTCGGCCTCGCGCAGGGGCTGGACGGCTGGGCGGCGGTCGGCGGGACCAGCGCGTCCTCCCCGATCATCGCGAGCGTGTACGCACTGGCGGGCAACACCGGCGCCACGACGTACGGCTCTTACCCGTACGCGCACGCGTCCGCGCTGTTCGACGTCACGTCCGGTTCGAACGGAAGCTGTGGCGGCACGTACCTGTGCACGGCGGTGACCGGGTATGACGGGCCCACCGGCCTGGGCACGCCCAACGGGACCGGCGGCTTCTGAGCGCGGCGGGCCCGGCGCCGGGCGCCGGGCCCGTGGCTCAGTGCAACTGGCGGCGCGCCTCCTCCGGCGGGAGCTCTTCGAAGCGCAGCGGGCGGCCGATCGCCTCGCCGATGAGGCGCACCTGCTCCACCTGCGTGAGCGTCTCCGCGCCGGTGAGCGTGCACCGTACGGGCGGGGTCGGACATTCCCGCTCAGCGCCCGGCCAGCGCTCCGGCGCGGCCTTCGAGGTAGCGCTTCTCCGGCAGGCTCGTCGCGTACCGCGCGGCGGTGCGGTAGCTCTCCCGGGCGTCGGCCGGCCGTCCGGCCATCTCGAGCAGATGCGCGCGTACGGCGTGAAGCCGGTGATGGCGCGCCATCCGCTCGTCGGCCTCCAGTGGCGCCAGGATCTCCAGTCCGGCGTCCGGGCCGTGCACCATCGCGACCGCGACGACCCGGTTGAGGGTCACGACCGGTCCCGGCGAGATGCCCTCGAGCAACTGGAAGAGCGCGAGTATCTGCGGCCAGTCGGTGTCCTCGGCGTTCGCGGACTCGTCGTGGACGGCGGCGATGGCCGCCTGGATCTGGTACGGGCCGAGCCGGTCGCTGCGTGGCAGCGCCTCGGAGATGACGGCGACGCCCTCGGCGATGAACTCCCGGTTCCACCGGCCGCGGTCCTGCTCGGCCAGCGGGATCAGCGAGCCGTCCTCACGCGTGCGCGCGTCGCGGCGCGCCTCGGTGAGCAGGATGAGCGCGAGCAGTCCGGCCACCTCGCCGTCGCCGGGCAGCAGGCGGTGCAGGAGTCGGGTCAGGCGGAGGGCGTCGCCGGTGAGGTCGTGGCGTTGCAGCCAGGGGCCGGCCGTCGTGGTGTGCCCCTCGTTGAGAATCAGGTACAGCGCGTGCAGCACCGCCCGCAGCCGTTCCTCGCGCTGCACCGGCGGCGGCATGGTGAACGTCGCGCCGGCCTTGCGGATGGTCTGCTTGGCGCGGCTGATGCGCTGCGCCATGGTCGCCTCGGGGACGAGGAACGCGCGGGCGATCTCCGCGGTGGTCAG
>JAOPYG010000148.1 GCA_025964685.1 Actinoallomurus sp.
GGCACGGTGATGTCGTCGTAGCGGTGTTCTAGGGAGATCTCTTTCCAATAGTCGTCTCGGCGGTCGTGTTCGAGCCAGTCGAAGAAGAACTGGGCGACGTCGGTGCCTGCGAGCAGCGGAAATTGGGCGAGTGGCCGCTCCCGGTACAGCGCTGGGAAGTCAGCGACCCTGTGGGCGATCGCCGCCGCGACGTCGTGCCGTCCGCGGCGTAGAGCGTCGGGGATGGCGAGCAGTTGGACGGTCCAGGAGACGATGAACGCCAGGTTCAACGCCCCGCCCTCGTAGGTCCAGTCCGCGTAGTAGTCACTGCTGGTGAAGCCGGGCGCGCAACAGGCGAGCGCCGGGGGGCGTTGGGTAGCGGCCAGCAACTGGGTCGCTCCGGCGTAGGAGAAGCCGTAAGTGCCGACCCGGCCGGTACTGTTCGGCAGTTGTGCCGCCCACTGCACGGTGTCGTATCCGTCCTCGGCCTCATGCCGCAGCGGGTCGAAGTCGCCCTCGGATGCGTAGCGGCCGCGGGTGTCCTGCACCACGACGAGGTAGCCGTGTCTCGCGTACCACGAAGGGTGACGGTAGACGATCGACTGCGCGATCGACTTGTCGTAGGGGATGCGCAGCAGCAGCACCGGGTACTCGCCGGGTGCGTCCGGCGAGTAGACGTCGGCGCGCAACACCGTTCCGTCGCGCATGGTGGCCTCGACGTCAGGTTCCAACCGCACTCCGGGGAACATCCCGGCGCTGCCCGCGGCTGTCACTGGCCGCCCTTTGCGGTGAGCGGCACTGACTGCCCGGGTTCGATGACCTCAGTGATCGCGGTCGAGCCGCCCTCGGCCACGTGCCGAGCGAATTCGTCGGGGGTCCCGGTCAGCACCGGGAAGGTGCCGTAGTGAATGGGTACCACCCGTTTGACGCCGAGCAGTCTGACGGCGTACGCCGCCTCGCGGGGGCCCATGTTGTAGTGCCCGTCGATCGGGATCAGCGCGATCTCCGGTGCGTAGAGGTCGCGGATCAGTGCCATGTCGCCGAAGACGTTGGTATCGCCGGAGATGTAGACGGAGTTGCGGTCACCGGGTCGCGGCGTGGCGATGAATCCGACTGGGTCGCCGCCGTAGGCGTTCGGCTTTCCCTCAGCGACGGCGATGCCGCAGGAATGGTCGGCTGAGACCATGGTGAGCCCGACGTCCCCGACCTCGACGGTCCCGCCCTTGTTCATCTCGATGACGTTGGTCACGCCGGCGGAGGTGAAGTAGGCGGCCATTTCGGGGGTGCAGATGACGGGGGCGCCGGTGTCGGCGGCGAGGGGGATCACCGAGCCGACGTGGTCGAAGTGCCCATGCGTGACGGCGATCCCATCCAGCGTCCCGACACCTGTCACCCCTTCGGGACGCTTCGGGTTGCCCTCCAGCCACGGGTCGAAGATGATCCGTGTTCCGGCCTGAGTCACCATCAAGACGGTGGCGTGTCCAAGCCATGTCAGGGTGTCGACTGCTCCGATCGTGTCGCTCACGCCACTCCTTTTCTTTTTCTGCGCTTCGCCTTCTGAGGTTATTTGGCGTTCCAGCCGCCATCGACGACCAGTGCCGCGCCGGTCATGAACCTTGACGTGTCGTTGGCGAGGAACGCAGCCGCGTCGGCGATCTCCGCCGGGGTGGCCAGGTACCGGTCGCCGTCAACGCGCAGCGGTGTCATTCGTTCCCACTCGGCGGCGATCTCTGGGCGGGCGCGGTGGATCCGGTTGAACTCGGTCGCGGTGGCGCCAGGGCAGAGGGCGTTGACCCTGATCCCGTCAGGGCCCACCTCGGCGGCCAACGCCTGAGTCATGGAGACCACGGCGCCCTTGGAGGTGCAGTAGGCGACGGCGTCGGTGGCGCCGACGAAGGCGAAGTTCGACGCCACGTTGACGATGACGCCGCGCTGGGGTTGTCGGCGCATCCGGGCCACAGCGCGCTGTGCACACAGGAACGCGCCGCGGACGTTGGTCCGGAGCACGCGGTCGAAGTCTTCGACGGTCAGTTCGGCCAGCGACTTGAACGCCGTGACGCCGGCGTTGTTGACCAGGATGTCGACGCTGCCGAACGTGGAAGTGGCGGTGTCGAACATCCGGTCCACGTCTCCCGGTTCCCCGACGTCTCCCCGTACGAAGGCCGCCGTCCCCAGCTGTGCGGCGAGCCGGTCACCGGGCATTCCGTCGTCACGGGACTCCCCGGCGGCATCGAAGAGCACGATCCGGGCGCCGTCGCCGGCCAGCCGGGTCGCGATCGCCCGGCCTATGCCGGACAAACCGCCGGTGACGATCGTGACCTTGTCCTGCAGACTCACGAGGACTCTCCGATCTCCAGCGATGACGTGAGGGGTGACGGTGCCGGCACGTCGCGGGCGGCGTCCTCGGTGCCGCCGCGCAGGGTCCGTACCACCGTTGAGATCACCCAGTAGACGACGCAGGAGACGACGAAGCACACCGCTCCGCCGCCGAGCGCGGGTACGGCGTTGTGCACCACCTCGTAGGCGATCGCGCCGATCACCCACGCGACCAGCCCCGTGATGTGAAACCCGCCGGTGCCCCAGTAGCGGCCCCTGGGCCGGAACAGCTCCGCCACCTCGTAGTGCCCCTTACGCACGACGTAGTAGTCGGTCAGCACGATCGCGAAGAGCGGGATCAACATGATTCCCTGAAACGACAGCCAGTTGATCACATTGCCGAGCAGGTTCATCGTCACCGCGGCCACGATGACCACCACGCCGGTGCCGTAGTTGATCCGGCGGATCGGGACCTGCGGCATGACATTGAGCAGCGACATCGACGCCGAGTACATGATCAGAGCGGCGGTTGCGATCGTGGCGAACATCGCGACGAAGAAGGCGATCACCCCGAAGACGACGCCGTGATGCACCATGGCGATCAGCGCGTTCGGGTTACCGAGCCCGACTGCGGCGGTCTGCCCGACGAAGAGCATGAACAGCGCGATGGGAAGCGACAGGAACGCCGACCAGAACGAGCTGCGCCGGCTCTTGCCGTACCTCGTGTAGTCGCTGACCATCGGAACCCACGTCAGGGCGGAGATGAACATCGCGTCGAAGGCGAGCATGGTCGTCAGGTGACCCTTGCCCGCGGTCTGCCAGAGCCGGGTCAGGTCCTGGCCGTTGAGCACCGCGTACAGGGCCATGGCGACCAGCACGACGACCACCGGGACCAGGAACCGTTCGAGCAGCCGCAGCACCCGGTGCCCGAGGAGGACCACGACCACGATCGCCAGGCCGACGATGACGCTGTAGAGGCGGGTGTAACCCACGCCCCACTGGGCGCCGATACTCCCCATCAGCTTCCCGGCCAGCTGCACATGCACGCTGTCCCAGCCGGTCAGCTCGATGAACGCGATCAGCGCGGGCAGCGCCGACCCGTAGCGGCCGAACGCCGGCCGGGTGCAGGCCATCGTGCTCGCCCCGGTCTGCCAGCCGATCATCCCCACGGCGCCGAGAATCAAGAAACCGACGATCGATCCGACCACCGTGATCACGAACGCGCGCCCCAGTGTCAGACCCGCCGTGACGCTTCCTCCGGTGAGGAAGTACGAGACCGGCACCTGCATGCCGAAGAAGACGAACAGCATTGCCCAGAACGAGTAGTCGCGTCGGCTGTGGGGCACCGCATCGAGGCTGTCAGGGCCGGTGTGCTTGGCGGTCGCGGCAGCGACCGCTGATTCAGCGGACATGGCTCTCCTCGGCTTCGGCAGATCGGTTTTCGGCTCCCGGAGCAGGGGCGGCCATCGATTCATGGGCGAGCGTGTGGTTTTCGCCGTCGGGGAGGACAGCGGTCACGTCCAGTTCCACCAGAACGCCGCGCAGCTGAACCCCGACGGTCGTACGGGCCGGGTAGGGGTCGGCGAACCACGTGCGCATGACCTCGTTGAGGCCGTCGAAATCGCTCAGATCGGCAAGGTATGCGGTGAGCTTTACGACGCTCGACAGATCGGCGCCTGCCGACTGCAGCACCGTCCGGATGTTGCTCAATGCCTGCTCGGCCTGGGCCGCGAATCCGGCGGGCACCTTACCGGTACGCGGATCAACCGGACGCTGCCCGGCGAGGAAGACCAGCGGGCCGGAGACAATCGCCTGTGAGTACGGACCAGCGGGGGCCGGCGCCTCAGGGGTGGTAACGGAGCGGGTGAGCATTGTCTACCTCCAGCCGTCATTGGTGACGTCTAGGCATAGATGGGTACAGTACGGACATGGTATTTCGAGGTCAAGAGGTTAGACGTCAAGAAGTCCCACCTCAAAGCTCCTCCGAGCACGCCCAGGTCGCCGGGGAGGGTGCCGACCACGTCGATGAGATCCTCGACGAATGGGCGGTCGAACGACCCGATCTCGACGTGTCCGCCCAGGGAGTCGTCGGCCGGGTGCTGCGACTGTCCCGTTTCTTCGAGCGCGCCCTGGCTGTGACCTTCCACCGATTCGGTATCAATGGTGGCGAGTTCGACGTCCTCGCAACGCTTCGTCGGTGTGGCGGAGAGACCGGGCTGGCCGCCTCGCAGCTGGCCGACCGATGCATGCTGTCCACCGCCGCCATGACCAACCGGCTCGACCGGCTTGAGGCGATGAACCTCATCGAGCGACGCTCGCAACCCGGGGATCGACGTGTCGTCCTCGTCACCCTCACGAGCAAGGGCCGCGAGCTGATCGACCAGGCCTTCACCGCCCACGCAGAGAATCAAGACCGCACAGTGGCGGTCTTCTCCGCTGAAGAACGAGACCTTCTGGCCGCACTACTGCGCCGAGCCCTGCTGACTTTCGAAACCGGCGCGCGAGCCGACGCCCAAGGTGGCGCCGCCCCGGAACGCAGGGCTGGTCACGAGTAGTCGCGTCCGGTGGATGGTGAGGTTGTCGCTGGTCGAGATCGTCAGGGGTGGGGGAGCGGGCGGTTGTTGGCGCGCCGTCGGTGCGGGATCAACGCCGGCGCGGCGTACCCGATCGGCGGGTTGGAGGGCGGGGCGGTTCACCTGGCGTCACAACACGGCCGGTTGGTGACGCGATAACAAGTGCATGATCCCGCTGGAAAACCAGCAGGTCACCGCCTGAATCGGGATTCTGCAGCCCACACGGCCGCGCAGTACCGACCGCGCAACCACGGCCACCAGGCCGGGTGGGGTTGTCGTGATCATGGGTGGCTGCGATACACGCGGACCGAAGGGCTACTCGGATCCGTTGACAAGTTGCTGCAACCGCTTGCATACTTCGTGCAATTCGGAGAGGGGTGGCACGTGGTAACGATCAACGAAGTCGCGGTGGAGGCGGGTGTGTCGCCATCGACGGTGTCACGCGTCTTCTCCAGGCCAGAGGTCGTGAACTCGGTGACGCGACAGCGTGTGACGGAGGTCGCCGACCGGCTCGGCTACACCCCGAACCGGATCGCGAGATCGCTGGCGATCGGGAAGTCCGGCAATCTCGGGCTGATCGTGCCGGACATCGCCAACCCCTTCTTCGCGCACCTCATCAAGGCAGTTCAGGTGGAGGCGCGCCAGGCCGGCCTGGCACTGTTCATCGCGGAAACCGACGAGCATCGCCTCGACGAATATCCGCTCGTCAAGGCGATGGCGAAGCAGGTCGACGGACTGGTCCTCGCCTCGCCACGGATGTCCGACAGCCAGATCCGCGAGTTGGTCGAGATCGCGCCGATAGTCCTGATCAACCGAAAGCTGCGCGGCGTGCAGTCGGTGCTCATTCCCTCGGCCGACGGCATGAGACAGGCAGTCGACCACTTGGCCGCGCTCGGCCACGACGGATGTGTCTATCTCGCGGGGCCACGTAACTCATGGACCAACCTGCAGCGTAGGTCCGCCATCCGCGGGGCCTGCCGTCGGCACGCGATGTCCTACACAGAGATGGGGCCGTTCGAGCCTCGGTTCGAGTCGGGTGTCCGCGCGGCAGACCCGCTGATCGCGGCGGGTGCTACCGCCGTCATCGCTTACGACGACGTCATCGCCTTAGGAGTGATCAGCAGGCTGAGCGAACGTGAGGTGCGGGTCGGCCGGGAAATGAGCGTCATCGGCGTGGATGACAGCCCCCTCGCAGCGATCGCATGTCCTCCCTTGACCACGGTCCGCGTTCCGGCCGCGAAGGCCGGTGCCGTCGCTGTCCGTTTGCTTCTGGATCTCCTCGCCGGCCGAGATGCCAATGGCGGCCTCCCGACCGAGTTGCCCACCGATCTGATCGTCCGTTCAACGACCGCACCTGCCCCTGCGGCCCGCTGATCCTTAAGCATCTCGTCGCTCCCCAAACAGGAAGATCGCTATGAGGCATCCCACCACTCCGTTTGTCCGCATGGCGGCCCTTGTCGTTATTTTGTCGGCGGCCGCGTGCGGAGCCCCGAACAGCGGCACCGGCGCCACGAAGTCGTTGCAGCAGCCGGCTTCTCCGCCGCCTCTACCGAAGAACCCCGTAACGCTGAACGTCGTAGACGTCGCGGGCGACCTGCAGGAGTCCCAGGGCATGATCGAGGACTTCGCGCGAGCGAACCCCAAGCTGGTGTCGCACATCAACTTCAGCACCGCGACGGCCCCGGAACTTCCGGCGAAGATCAAGGCGGAGCAGGATGCCGGGCGTTTGGACATCGACCTCGTCCTCACCGGCAACGACGCGCTCGCCGGCGGGATCCAGCAGAACCTGTGGGTGAAGCTCTTCCCGAACTATCAGTCGGTATTGCCTGATCTGAACGCGCAGTACATGCCGGGCGCCAAGAAGTTCTGGGACATCTCGCAGGGAAATGCGATCGTCGACGATTACGGCGATTTCGGTCCGCTTCTGGAATACCTGCCGGGCAAGGCCGGTAACGTCCCGACCACAGCGGCGGGCTTGCTGAGCTGGGCGCAGAGCCATCCCGGCAAGTTCATGTACGGCCGTCCGGCCAACTCGGGCCCTGGGCGGGCGTTCGTTCAGTCGTTGCCCTACATGCTCGGCGACAGCAACCCCCAGGATCCGGTGCACGGGTGGACCAAGACGTGGGCGTATTTGAAGGAACTGAGCAAATACGTCTCCTACTACCCCTCGCACACGAGCGAGGTGATGAAGGACCTCGGCAACGGCACCGTCGACCTCGCCGCCACGACGACCGGCTGGGACATCAACCCCCGCTCTCTCGGCACCGTTCCACAGAACGCTCAGGTGGCCACTCTGCAGAAGACTCAGTGGATCATCGACGGAAGCTTCGTCGCCATTCCACGCGGAGTTTCGGCTGACAAGCTCGCCGTCGAGCTGGCGCTGATGAAGTGGATCCTCAAGCCGAACGAGCAGGCACGCGCATACGACGACGGGTACATGTACCCAGGTCCTGCGGTCAAAGGGGTCCCGCTGAGCGCGGCCCCGGCGCACAGCCAGCAGGTCATCGCGAAGTATGGCCGCCCGGGCTATGCGCAGATCATCGCCCGCTATCCGCAGGTCACGCCGCTCGGCAACCAGGCGCTGGTGACCATGTTCGACATGTGGGACCGGGAGATCGGCGGGGGGAAGGTCAAATGACGCGGCGGCAGACGGACGGAACCTTCGAAGAGCTCCGTCTGAAAGAGATCTCCCGGCACTTCGGCCGCCTCGCCGCGGTGAACAAGGTGAGCCTTTCGGTCCGCAGCGGCGAGTTCGTGGCACTGCTCGGGCCTTCCGGATGTGGCAAGTCGACCGCGCTCGGTTGCGTGGCAGGCCTCATCCCACTGACGGCCGGTGAAATCTGGCTCGATGATTCGAGAGTGGACACGCTGCCCACGGAGCGCCGCGACTTCGGCATGGTGTTCCAGAACTATGCGCTGTTTCCTCATCTGACCGTGGCCCGTAATGTCGCCTTCGGTCTCGAGGTCCGCGGCGTTAAACGCTCGGTCGTTGCCGAACGAGTCGAGTGGGCTCTGTCGATGGTGCAACTGGCCGACTATGAGGATCACTATCCAGCGCAGTTGTCCGGCGGCCAGCAGCAGCGTGTCGCCATCGCGCGGGCGCTGGCACCGCACCCGCGCATCATGCTGATGGACGAACCGCTGTCCAACCTCGACGCCAAGCTGCGCCTGGACATGCGCTCCGAGATCAGACGACTGCATCTGCAACTCGGGCTCACGACGCTCTACGTGACGCACGATCAGGAAGAGGCGCTCTCCGTCGCCGACCGCATCGTTGTGCTCAAGTCCGGCCAGGTCATGCAGGAAGGAACTCCGGAGGAGGTCTACAGCCGGCCGGCCAACTCGTACGTCGCGGACTTCATGGGCTATCGGAACATCGTCGAGTTCGATGTCACCGAGCACTCGGACTCGAGCGTGGGCCTGAGCGGTCACGGGATCACCCTGCGGGGGTCTGCGGTGGGCGGCGTGGCCGGTCCGACCGCCGTGGCGGCGATTCGGCCGGACGACGTCGTGTTCGGGGATGAAACATCGGCGAACGCGTTTCCCCTGCGGGTGACCGCGGCGCAGTACCAGGGACGCGAGATGGCGTTCGAAGGCGAACTGCCGGACGGACAGATCCTGTTCGCCCGGAGCACCGTACGGGTGCAGCCGGGGGACACCGTAGCGGTGAACGTGCCTGCCGACCGGGTGCTGGTCTACGCCACGGACGACAGAGCGGCCAAATCCCCGACGCGGGCGAAGGTGCCGGCGTCGTGAGCGCGGCGCCCTCCTACGGCGATGCGGTCACCATCGCGCCGATCGGGAGCCTTCGCGGCCGTCTGAAGGCACGCGGTATCGACCGAGGCCTGCTTCTCGCGGTTCCCGCCATGGTCTTCGTCGTACTGCTCTTCGTCTATCCGTTCCTCTACGGCCTGATGTTGTCGTTCCAGCCGCAGCACGGCGATGCTTTCGCCAGCTACCGGCAGTTCTTCAGCGACGGCTACCTGCGCGCGACGATCTGGAACACGTTGCGGCTCGCCCTTCCGGTCGCGGTCGTGAACGTGGCCGGGGCCATGGCGGTCGCTTACCCTCTGCGCAAAGCGCGCCGCGGACGGCAGGCGCTGTCGACCGCGTTCATCGTCCCGATCACATTCGGCACGGTGCTCGTATCCGACGGAATGCTGACGTACCTGGGACCGAACGGCTGGCTCAATCAAGTCCTCCAGGACATCGGATTGATCCACTCGCCGCTGGTTCTCATACACAACTACTGGGGCGTCTTCATATCATTGTTGATCACGGGATTTCCGTTCGCATTCCTGCTCTCCCTGAGTCATCTGACGGGGATCGATCCGGCCTTCGAACGAGCCGCCGCGGCGCTGGGCGCCAGCCCGTGGCAGCGGTTCCGGCGGGTGATCCTTCCCCTGTGGGCACCCGGGATCGGAATCACCTTCTGCTTGTTGTTCATGCTCGCGTTCGCCGTGTTCCCGAGCGCCGAACTCGTCGGCAATCCCTCCAGCACCACGCACGTCCTGTCGATCGCCGCGTACTTCGAGGCGTATGAGCGCTACGACTACTCGATGGCCTGCGCGATCACGATCGTCGCCGCCCTCGTGGAGTTGCTCATCGTTGCGGTGGTCCTGACCTGGCGCGCACGGGCCTACCACGGTGCTTCAACTGTCGGGAAGGGATGACGGTCATGTCAGAGGAAGTCGCTGTGGCCACCGGCGGGCGAGTCTCTCGCGGCTGGGTCGCCACTCCCGGGCGATGGTTGCTCAGAGCCGCCCTCGCCTTCTTTCTCCTCAACATCGCGGCCATCGTCGCCACGGTCGTCCTCGACTCGTTCGGCACACGGTGGTTCGGTGGATGGGCCCCGCACGGCTACACCAGCCATTACTACAGTTGGGCGTGGCAGCAGTTCGGCCTGCCGAGGGTGTTGTTCGTCACCGGCGTCGTCGCGGTCGGCGTCGCCGTGATCGCCCTGCTCGTCGGCGCACCCGCGGCGTACATACTTGCCCGTCGTTCCTTTCCCGGTAAGCGTGTGGCATGGGCGATGTTCCTGCTGCCGCTGCTGGTCCCGCCGGTCACCTACGGCATCCCACTGGCGACGCTGCTGTACCGGCTCGGCATCGGCGGGTCCCTGCTCGGGGTGCTCGTCGCCAACCTCGTTCCGTCCGTTCCGCTCGTCGTTCTGGCACTCACCCCCTATGTCGAGCAGATCGACCCGACTCTCGAAGGGGCGGCGCGTGCCTGCGGCGCGCGTACCAGCCAGGTGTTCCGGCGGGTGCTGGCTCCTCTTCTGCTGCCGGGGCTGTTGTCCGCCGGGCTTCTTGTGCTCGTCCAGACGATCGGGATGTTCGAGCTGAGTTTCTTCACGGCGGGTCCCACCGACCAGACATTGGTCGTCGCGCTGTACTACGCGCTGTGGGCGCCAGGGATCAGGCCGCCTCAGGCCATCGACGCGATGGCCGTGATCTACATGCTCCTGTGCCTGGCGTTGCTCTTCACCGCGCTCAGGTTCGTGAGCCCCACCCAGATGGTCGCCCAAGTCAAAGACAATCGAAAGTAGAGGAAATCTCGTGACGTCTGAGGACCGCCGCTACGGACAGCTTCCGGTCGCCATCCATCCCTCGCCCGACGCGCTCGGCGCCGCCGCCGCGGAGGCGTTCGCGACCGCGGTGGGCGACGCCCTGCGGTCTCGGCCCACCGTGGCGGTCATCCTTGCCACGGGCAACTCGCAACTGCCGTTCTTCGCCTCCTTGCGAAGCCGGTCTGACGTCGACTGGTCGCGCATCGACGTGTTCCACATGGATGAGTACCTGGGCATGTCACCCGACCATCCGGCGAGCTTCCGCCGGTATCTGCACGAGCAGCTCGTCGACATCGTCGGCCCACGAGGATTCCACGGGATGCGTGGTGACGCGGACGACGCGCAGGAGGAGATCGGCCGGTACAGCGCTCTGCTGGATGAGTTCGAGCCGGTCGTCTGCGTCCTCGGGATCGGTGAGAACGCCCACCTGGCGTTCAACGACCCGCCTGCGGACTTCGCCACCGACGAACTCGTCCACCTGGTGGAGTTGGATGAGCCATGCCGCCACCAGCAGTGGACGGAGGGGCACTTTCCGACGCTGGACGCCGTCCCACATCGGGCGTTGTCGCTCACCGTTCCCGCGCTGCTGCGGCCATCGCACGTCTTCGCGTTGGTACCCGAAAAGCGAAAGGCAGAAGCGGTGCGAAGCGCACTCGAGGGGCCGGTCACGCCGCAGTGTCCCGCGTCGATCCTGCAGGAGACGCCACACGCCAGGCTCTTCCTCGACCCGGAGTCGTCGTCGCTTCTTTGAGTGCTGTGAACGAAACGGGAGGGCGCGTGAGCCGGCCGCCGGTACGGCAAGGCGCGAATGAAAGAAAGGGGGCCGCAGTCACCATGAACCCTGACGGATCACTGCGGGCACTGACTTTGCGGCTGCACGAGTCCGATGATGTGGCGATCACCCTGGCGGACATCGCGCCGGGACTCTATCGTGGCGGCGCAGACGCCCAGGTGCGAGTGCCGGCGGCCATACCTCGCGGGCACAAGATCGCGGTTGCCGCTGTGGGCCAGGGCCAGCCGGTGCGCAAGTACGGGCAACCGATCGGTGTCGCCGGCACCGCTATCGCGCCCGGTGACCATGTGCACACCCACAACCTGGAGTTTCGCGCGGCCAACGGCGATTACGCCATCGGGCAGAACCGGGGAAAGGTCGTCCGCCTGCCACCGGAGAACCGGGCGACCTTCGATGGGATCGTCCGGTCGGATGGGCGAGTGGGGACGCGCAACTACATCGCGGTGATTCCGACGGTGAACTGCTCGGTAACCGCGGCCCGGCTGGTCGCGGATCATGTCACCAGATCAGGACTGCTGAACGACCATCCCAATGTGGATGGCGTCGTGGTACTCGGACACTCGACCGGGTGCGGCATGGCGGTGGGGGAAGGGCTTGACATCCTTCGCCGGACGCTGACCGGATACGCGATGCACCCGAACGTCGCCGGCATCCTCGTCCTCGGTCTCGGGTGTGAGGTCAATCAGATCGCTGACCTGACCGCCGGCTGGGCCGACCTTCCCGACCGGCCCATCGAACGGATGGCCATCCAGGACGTGGGCGGCACGGTCGCGACGGTCACCGAGGCGACCAGGCGAGTGGCCTCCATGCTTCCCCTCGCGAACCAAGCGAGTCGCCGGCCGGTGCCGGCGAGTGAGCTCATCGTGGGGCTGAAATGCGGAGGGTCGGACGGCTACTCCGGCATAACCGCTAATCCTGCGCTCGGCGTTGCCTCTGATCTGGTCGTGGCGAACGGCGGTACCACCATTCTCGGCGAGACGCCCGAGGTGTACGGAGCCGAGCACCTGCTCACCGCCCGGGCCACCGGGCGACAGGTGGCGGACGACCTGATCGGCCGCATCCGATGGTGGGAGAACTACGCCGTTGCCAACGGCATCACGCTCGACAGCAACCCATCTCCCGGCAATAAGGAAGGCGGAATCACCACGATTGCGGAGAAGTCTCTCGGTGCAGTCGCCAAAGCGGGAAATAGTGATCTCGCCGCGGTCTACCGCTATGCCGAACGGGTCACCGCACGCGGGCTCGTGTTCATGGACACGCCCGGTTACGACCCGGTATCAGTGACCGGCATGGTCGCCGGCGGGGCGACGGTCGTCTGCTTCACGACAGGGCGCGGATCTGTGTTCGGATGCAAGCCCACTCCGAGCCTGAAGCTGGCCACCAACAGCCCGACATACCACCGCCTTCGCGACGACATGGACATCAACTGCGGCACCATCGTCGATGGAGAGGAGACCGTCGAGAAAGCGGGTCGGCGCATCTTCGAGCACATCCTCGCCACGGCGTCCGGGCAGCGCACGCGCAGCGAAGTACTTGGGTTCGGAGACGATGAATTCATCCCCTGGCAGATGGGGGCGGTCATGTGACCGGCGCGTATGTGGGCTGCGGAAGAGAGTTCCGAGCCGTTCGACGCGGTATGGGTAACGCCTGCGCTCTCAACGCGCTGGTGCGGCGACGGGTCGAATCCGGTGTAGCGCGGCCGGGGCCGGGCGGCGGCAACGCGCCGGGCGGTGAGGAGGCGAACGCGCGGACCCCAGCCGATCGCCGCACCCGGGCGCCGAAGCTGTGAGGCTCGCTGGCCGAGATCCGGCGACCGGGCGAACGCTGCGGGTCACCGTCGAGGATGGACGGATCGCTCAGATACGCGCCGCGTCTGAACCCGCGGAGCTGTGGCTCGCGCCGGGGCTGGTCGACCTGCAGGTCAACGGGTTCGCCGGGCACGACGTCAACGCCTCCGACGTGGACGATTCGACCGTGGCGGAGCTGGTGCGTTCGATGCACCGCCTGGGGGTGACCACCGTGGTGCCGACGATCGTGACCGCGCCGGAGGAACGCGTCCTCGCGGCGCTGTCGGCGATCGCGCGGGCGCGTGCCGCCGACCCCCTCGTCGCGCGTTCGATTCCTTACGCGCACGTCGAAGGGCCGTTCCTATCCGATGAGGACGGCCCGCGGGGCGTACATGATCGGCGATACATCCGGCGGGCCGACATCGAGGAGCTGCGCCGCTGGGGCGACCTGGTCGGGATGGTGACCGTCTCGCCGCACGAGGACGCGGCGATCGAGTTCATCGCGCTGGCGACGCGGGCCGGAGTGCGGTGTGCGATCGGGCATACCCACGCCTCGCCCGAGCAGATCGTCCGCGCCGTCGACGCCGGGGCCGAGCTGGCCACCCACCTGGGCAACGGGACGTACGCCGTGCTGCCCCGGCACCCCAACCACCTGTGGACCCAGCTCGCCGACGACCGCCTGCACGCCGGATTCATCGCGGACGGGCACCACCTCCCGGCCGACACGTTTCGCGTCATGCTGCGCGCCAAGGGGATCGAGCGCTCGCACCTGGTGTCGGACTCCACCGCACTGGGCGGCCTGCCGCCGGGGCGCTACCGCACCGCGGTAGGCGGGGAGGTGGAGCTCTCCGAGACCGGCCGGCTGTGCTACCCGGGCACGCCGTTCCTGGCGGGCGCGTCACGCTCCCTCGCGGACGGGGTAGCGACCGCGATCTCGATGGCCGGTCTTACGCTGGCCACCGCGTTGCGGCTGGCCACGGCGAACCCCGGGCGGTTCGCGGGCGGCCGGGGCGTACTGCGGACCGGAGCGCCCGCAGATCTGATCGTGTTCGCCTGGCAGCCTGGGGACACCACGCTGGACGTGCGGACGGTGCTCGTCGCCGGAACGCCGGTGGTGAGAGCGTGACGCTGCGGGTCGGGGCGGTACGCCACCGCACGCCGCCGGCCGTTCCCCATGATCCTCCAAACCAGTCCGTATCACTCCAGGCAACGGCGCAGTTGTGGGCAATGGTTTGCGGATACTCGCGGAGGATGCGGCATGGTGAGGTTGTCCCGTACGACGTGGCGGGGAGCGGAACCAGCCCCGGTGCGCATGGTCCATCTGGGGGTGGGCGCGTTCCACCGGGCCCACCAGGCATGGTGGACAGGCGCGGTGAGCCCGGACGATCCGTGGGGCATCGCCGCGTTCACGGGCCGCAGCGCGGGCGCCGCGAAGGTGCTCGCCGAACAGGACGGCCTGTTCACCTTGCTGGTCCGGGCGGCCGAAGGCGACCAGGCCCAGCTGGTCTCGGCGATCTCCCGCGCCGTGGACGGCGCGGACACGGACGCCTTCACCGCGTGCCTGGCCGACCCGGCGGTTCGCGTGCTCACGCTGACCGTGACTGAGGCGGGATACTGCCGACGCGAGGACGGCGGCCTCGACACCACCGAGCCATTCCGCGAATGGGTGCTCGCCGGGGATTTCCCGGGCGGCCGGCCGGCGTGGGAACAGGAGGGTGCTCTGGTCGTCGACGATGTGACGCCATATGAGCAGCGCAAGCTGTGGCTGCTCAACGGCGCCCACTCGATTCTCGCCTATGGCGGCCTGCTCCGCGGGCATGCCACCGTCGCCGACGCGATCGCCGATGAGACCTGTCGTCGCTGGGTGGATGAGTGGTGGGACCAGGCGTCGGCCCACCTGTGCCAGCCCGCGCCGATGCTTGCGGACTACCGGGAGCGGCTACTGCGCCGGTTCGCCAACCCGCGCATCCGGCACCTGTTGTCTCAGATCGCGATGGACGGCTCACAGAAGTTGCGGGTGCGGGTGGTTCCGGTGCTGCGCCGGGAGCGGGCCGCAGGCCGACCTGGCGGCGCTGCGCTGCGGGTGCTGGCCTGCTGGATCGCGTACCTGCGCTCGGCGCCCGCTGATCTGCACGACCCGCCGGTCCAACGGCTGCGGGCGCAGACCCGGGACATGTTGAGCGTGCTGGACTCGGAGCTGGCCGGGGAGTCGGGGCTGGTCGCCGACCTCGACGAACTGGTAGCCGAACTCTTGTGACCAGGGCCCGTTCCTCGGGAAACAGCGATCCTTGTCCGTGTCCTGGCGACCAGGCCAGTCTAAGAAACGTGGGGTCACCGCGAGGTCACGCGCCGCGGAGCGGCACTCTGCCGCCGACCGATGGATTCCGGCGTCTCCCCGGATCTCTATCTAGACAAGGCAATTAGAGGAGACAGACATGCAGGGTTCCACACGGATTGAAGGATCGGTAGCGCTGGTGACCGGCGCTAACAGGGGCATCGGCCTGGCGATCACGGAGGCGCTGCTGGAGCGCGGCTCCGCGAAGGTCTACGCCACGGCGCGTGATCCGAAGACGCTCGAGGTGGTGCACGAGCGCTACGGCTCTCGCTTGGTTCCGTTGCGGTTGGACGTCACGAACGCCGAGCAGGTCGCCGAGGTCGCACGCCAGGCCACGGACGTCGATTTGCTGTTCAACAACGCGGGCGCGTTCGAGCCGACAGAGCTGACCGACGAGGCGATCGTGGATGTGGCTCGGCGCGAGATGGAAGTCAACTACTTTGGGGCCCTGCGGATGCTGCGGAGCTTTGCGGACACGCTGGCGCAGTGCGGCGGCGTCATCGTCAACGTCGGCTCGGCGGCTGGACTCACCAACGTGCCCTTCCAGCCCACATACAGCGCCTCGAAGGCCGCGCAGCATTCGCTGACCCAGGCCTCCCGCGCGCTGCTGGCGGCTCGGGGCGTGACCGTGCATGGTGTCTACCCGGGGCCGGTCGACACCGACATGTCCAAGGACCTCCCGCCTCAGTTTGAGAAGACCCCGCCCGAGGCCGTCGCCAAGGAGGTCCTCGACGGCGTCGAGGCGGGCGATGAGGACATCTTCCCGGACCCGTTCGCCGTGGCCTTCGGTGAGCAGTTCCACTCCTCGCCGAAGAGCGTGGAGCGGCAGATGGCGGCGATGGTCGCGGTCCCGGCGTAGGGAGTGGTTCATGGGCCGTCTGCGGCGGCTTTGTTCGGGTGTGGCTCCCGCAAGCGTCAGCCACTTCGAACAGGGCCCGCCGCGGGCGCGCCAGATCCATGTAAAGGAGCTGGAAGATGCAACGAGTCATGGGCCTCCCCGTCGTGCACCTGGAGCTGCACACCCACGATCTCTGTGGCGCGAGCGCGTTCTACGGCCGGCTTTTGCGGTGGCGCACGGAGCGGATCGAGGTTCGCCGGGGTTCTTACCACGCGCTCGCGTTCGGCGGTTCCCTCGACGGCGGGATTGTTGAGTGTGGTGCGACGCGCGCGATGTGGCTTCCGTACGTGGAGGTCGAGGAGATCGAGGCGATCACCGAGCGGGGGCGCCGGCTCGGCGCGTCGGTGCTGCTCGAGCCGCGGGAGGGACCGGCGGGGTGGCGCAGCGTGCTGGCCACGAGCGAGGGCGGCGAGATCGCGCTCTGGCAGCCCAAGCAGCGTCTCGGGAGGGGGAGGGGATGACCGAGTCAAAGCTGCTCGAAGCCGCCGGCGCGGGGGACGAGAGGGCCTACGCCGAGCTGGTCGAACCGCACCGCGGTGCGCTGCACGCCCACTGTTACCGGATGCTCGGCTCGGTCCACGATGCCGAGGACGCCGTGCAGGAGACGCTGTTGCGGGCGTGGCGGAGCCTGTCGTCGTTCCAGGGCCGAAGCTCGTTGCGTTCGTGGCTGTACACGATCGCGACCAACGTCTGCCTGCGGGCGATCGAGCGCCGACCGGGGCGCGTGCTGCCGATCGATTACGGTCCGCCGGCCGATCCGCACCGGCCGCTCGGCGAGCCGCTGGTCGAATCGACCTGGATCGAGCCGTACCCCGACGAGCGGCTCGGTCTCGACGACGGCCTCGCCGGCCCGGAGGCCCGCTACGAGCAGCGCGAGAGCGTCGAGCTCGCGTTCATCGCGGCGCTCCAGAATCTGCCGGCCCGCCAGCGGGCGGTGCTGATCCTCCGCGACGTGCTCGGCTTCTCCGGCGCCGAGGTCGCCGCCGCGCTCCAGACGACCCCGGCGTCCGTGTACAGCGCGCTGCAGCGCGCCCACGAAACCGTCGATCACCGCCTCCCCGAGCTCAGTCAGCAAGCGACACTCAGCTCGCTTGGTAACGCGCGGCTGCGAGAGATCGTCGACCGCTACGTTCAGGCTTGGGAGCGGCACGACGTCGGCGCGATCGTGGCCATGCTGACCGAGAGCGTGACGATCGCGATGCCCCCGACCGCGACGTGGTACCGCGGGCGCGAGACAGTCGCGGCATTCCTCGGAGCAAGGCCGCTGGACGGCAGCCTGAGGTGGCGGCTGACCCCTACCCGGGCGAGCGGCCAGCTCGCCGCCAGGGCCCACCTCTGGGACCCTGCGGCCGGCGGCTTCCGGCCGCACCACACTGTTGTGCTCACGCTGCACGGCGGGCTGATCGACGAGATCAACACCTTCCTCGAGCCATGGGCGCTGACGTCGCACGCTCCGGAAGGCGACGGCTGCCGGCGCGGCCGTCGGCCGATGGATTCCGGCCCCTCCCCGGATCTCTAGCTCACAGAAGCAACGGACCCGAAGGACATCCCAGGAGCTTAGATGTCAAGCCGCAAGCGACTCCGCGTGGTGGGACCAGGCGGTCGCCTCGTCGTAGAGGGTGCCGGTCGCGAGGCATCCGTGCAGGATGCCGACGATGCTGGGAATAGCTTTATACGGATCCGCGAATACGGGCTCCATTGCTGTGGACGGTCCGGGTGCGCAGCGGCTGCAATAGGCCTCCGTCGCACCGTCAGCGGTCTGAGTCGGGACTGTAAGCCGTTCGGCTTGCGCCGTGAGGCGCTGTGAACCCAAATTCTGCCGCTCTGGGGCCGAGCCTGCCCGCGAACGGAAAACCCCAGGTCACGCTCGGTGGCCGAATTCTGGACACCCACAGGCTCCGTCGTATCCAGGGTGAATTGGCCCGGCTGGGCCATAAGATCGCGTACTCGACGGTGTGGGAGATCTTGAAGAAGGCCGGGATCGATCCCGCGCCTCGGCGCAGTGGCCCCACCTGGGGTGCGTTCCCGAATACGAGGCCGCGTGAGTGATCTGCAAACCTGCAGGTCAACGTTCCGATCCTATTTTCGTGCGGCACACGCCGACGAACTTCTTGGAAAGGTCAGACGTCAAGGAACTTCAAGCACGAGACACAGGTCGACGGAACGGGGATTGCGATGTGTGTGACTGAGCGGTTCAGGCCCCGGCGTCGCGTGCCCGCGTCGCTCGGACGTGCGCGATGCGCCGAGCGGTTCGCCTGAGGTGGGTACGCATGATGGCCTCGGCCCGCTCCAGGTCGCGGGCGGCGACCGCCTCGACGAAGTCGCGATGTTCGTTCGTGCCGCGATGTCCCATGAGGGGTGCCGCGACCTGGGCCTCGCGTAGCGACATGAGCAGCGGCCCGTGGAACGAGTGCACCAGCATCTCGATAGCGGCGTTGTGGGTGGACGCGGCGACGCGGACGTGGAACGCCGCCGACATCGACATTGCGTATTCGCCGTGCTTCAGCGCGGCCTGGTGCTGTTTGACCATCGTGCGCAGTTCGGCGATGTCGTCGTCGGTAGCGCGCTCGACGACCATCGGGATGATGCCGAGCTCAAAGACCTGCCGCGCCTCGGTCACCTCGCCGGCGGTCAACGGTGACAGGCTGATCAGATCGGCGAGGCCCGTCCCGATCTTCGACGACGACGGCGAGGTGACAAAGGCGCCACCCTTTGCGCCCACCCGAATCTCGACCAGCCCGTTGGCCTCCAGAACACGCAGCGCTTCCCGGACGGTTACCCGGCTGACACGCATGCGCTCGCCGAGACCGCGCTCGCTGGGCAGCCGATCACCCGGGCGCAGTCGCTCGCTGCGGATCAGGCCACGGATCTGATCGACGATCGCCTCGGACATGCGGCTGGACGAAACGGCTGTGTAAATGTCGCCGTCAGCACGCGCTCTTTCGGTCGCTTCGGTTCCGTGGCTCACGGCACAATTCTCTCACAAAGGGGGCACGTATGGTCATAAAGTTTAAAGATCTAACCAAAAGACCACGGACGTGAGAGGTCGTGTCTGATCTCGCACTCAGCATGTGGACCACGTCGTAGCCTTGAGGCTGCCCGCGTTGGGCCTGGCACCAGCATTTCGAAGGCACTCAAAGGCTGGCGCGACCCACGGCGTGTACCGCTGAGCCACGGCGCGATCGAGGCCGAGAGGAGGCTGCCGGAGGTCCGGTTGCCGTCCCTCAGCTGTGTGCGCACTGTTCTATACGACGACTTTGGTCATGATCCCTGCGGGAAGACCTCGTCCGGCGTCGCCAACCGACGCGCAATGCCCTGCTGGTGCGCATAGCGCAGCAGTTGCTCGATGGTCGGCCAGGTGGGGCTCGATCCCGTACGAGAGAGGATCGCCGCCGCACAGGTCCTCTCATCTGCCGACCATAGGTGGCCGGGCTACGGCAGCTGGGTACCGCGAGACAGCGGGCTCGCTGCGATGGTCAGGTCGAGATTGCCCTGGGCTCCTCTTTCGGGCGGCGGGACCGGTGGGCTACATTGGTAGGACAGTTAGGCCTATTCCTCAGCGTACCGATGATCGGGCTGTCGGGTCAGAGCGGTCGCTGCTGTGATCGGCGGAACCATCACACCGGCACGGCGCGGCGGCGCGCCGGGAAAGCGAGTGAACATGGGCGAGAAGGGGCG
>JAOPYG010000222.1 GCA_025964685.1 Actinoallomurus sp.
CAGGTGGAGGATCTTGGCGCCACAGGCGGCCATCTCCATCATCTCCTCGTAGGAGATGTTGGGGATGCGCCGGGCGACCGGCACGATGCGCGGGTCGGCGGTGAAGATGCCGTCCACATCGGTGTAGATCTCACAGACGTCGGCGCCGAGCGCGGCGGCGAGCGCGACCGCCGTGGTGTCGGAGCCACCGCGGCCGAGCGTGGTGACGTCCTTGGAGTCCTGCGACACGCCCTGGAAGCCGGCCACGATCGCGACCAGGCCCTCGTCGAGGGCACCACGGATACGGCCCGGCGTCACGTCGATGATCCGGGCCCTGCCGTGGCTGCCGTCGGTGATCACACCGGCCTGCGAGCCGGTGAAGGACCGCGCCTCGTGGCCGAGGTTGGCGATGGCCATGGCCAGCAACGCCATCGAGATGCGCTCGCCCGAGGTGAGCAACATGTCCAGTTCGCGTGCCGGTGGCAGCGGGCTGACCTTGTTGGCCAGATCGATCAGCTCATCCGTCGTGTCCCCCATCGCGGACACCACCACGGCGACGTCATGTCCGTCGCGTTTGGTGGCGGCGATGCGCTGGGCGACGCGCTTGATGCTTTCCGCGTCCGCGACGGAGGAGCCACCGTACTTCTGCACGACAAGAGCCACGCGTGTGCACTCCTCGGATCAGGCGTTGTTTGACCCGCCGAGTCTACCGAGGTCAGCCGCCCAAACCGCGAGACGATATCCCGCTATGCGAGATTTGCTTCGTTTGGGGCAACACACGGGAAACCTTGCGTCAACCGGCGACCTGTTCCTCCATGACGTCCAGGCGTGCGCTCGCCGACACGGCATAAAGCGCCCGCAGCGCCGCGCCCGCGTGGTTCCCCCAGTGGTTGAAGTAGCTGTACTGCCACCACCACAGCGCCTCGAGCTTGCGGTCGGCCTCATAGTGCCGCCGGCCGTGGACCAGGTCGCTCGCGACGTCGACCAGGTCGTCCGAGAGCCGGTACGGGGTCGCCTCGTCGTCCTTGTACGGATCGAAGACCTCGGTGTAGTCATCCACCTCGGTCAGGCGCTCGGCGAGCCCCTGGCGTACGGCGTCCAGGTCGGGATCCTCACCGACGTCCGGCTCCCAGTTGTCCGGGAGGATCACGTCGGTGCTCGCACCGAGGCGCGCCCCGGCCATCGCGATCTGGGAGACCTCGAGGAGCAGGTAGGGCACCGCGTGCTCCCCGGCCTCGCCCTTGGCGACCGCTTCGAGTCCGGCCAGATAGTTGTCAACATGCTTCGCCACTCGATCGGCGAGCGTGGTCCAGCTGTTCTCAGACATCGAGCAGCCTCCGTCCTTCGAACGCACGACCGAGTGTGACCTCGTCGGCGTATTCCAGATCGCCTCCCACCGGCAGCCCACTGGCGAGCCGTGTGACGGTGAGGCCCATCGGTTTCACGAGCCGGGCAAGATAGGTCGCGGTCGCCTCACCCTCGAGGTTCGGATCGGTGGCCAAGATGAGCTCGGTCACCTCACCATCGGCGAGCCGCTGCATGAGCTCACGGATACGCAGGTCATCCGGGCCGACCCCCTCGATCGGGCTGATCGCACCTCCCAGCACGTGGTAACGGCCGCGGAATTCGCGCGTCTTCTCGACCGCGACGACGTCCTTCGGCTCTTCCACGACACAGATCACATGCAGGTCACGACGAGCGTCACGGCAGATCCGGCATTCTTCTGCCTCGGCCACGTTACCGCAGACCTTACAGAATCTGACCTTCTCTTTGACTTCCCTCAACGCCTCGGTCAACCGGGTGACGTCGGCGGGGTCCGCGGCGAGCAGATGGAAGGCGATCCGCTGTGCGCTCTTGGGCCCGACGCCGGGCAGCCTGCCCAGCTCGTCGATGAGGTTCTGAACAACCCCTTCGTACACGGCTCCCTCCCCTCTCCTCGTGTGTGCTCGTGTGCTCGTGTGTGCTCGTTGTGCCGGAGGCCGGCGGGCTGATCGTACGGGGCGGACGGCGGTTTGACGCGCGTCGTGCCGCCGCGTTCGTTCGTCACAGCGCCGGGCTTGTCGCCGGTCAGAGCTCCGGCATGCCCGGCAGCCCACCACCAAGACCGCTCAGGCCTTCGGTCAGCGGCCCCATCTTGGTCTCCTGGAGCCTCTGCACCTCCTCGCCGGCGTTGTGAATGGCGGCGACCACCAGGTCGGCGATGGTCTCGGCGGTGTCCTGCGGGTCACCGGCGTCGATCGCGGCCGGGTCGATGACGAGCTTGATCAGCTCGCTCTGGCCGTTCACCGTCGCCGTGACCAGGCCACCACCGGCGGACCCCTCGACCTCGGCCTCCGCGAGTTCGCGTTGCAGGCTCATGAGCTGTTCCTGCATACGCTGCGCCTGCTGCAGCATGTGCTGGATATTCGGCTCGCCTTGGGGTTCCACGGCGTCTCCTCATTCGATGTCCGATGGCACGAGACTACGGGGTTCGGTCCGGATGCGGTACGCGCCCACCCGTGATCGAAATTCCGGGCATCTCACCATGCCCTCTCATGCCTGTGCCGACTCTTCGGCGGGCGTACGGGCCGGGGTGCCGTGCCTCGGATCAGAGTGACCTACGGACGTGGCAAAAAGGCTTAACCCACAGGTCAAGCGTTGTCGATCTCCTGAATGACCTTGCCGCCGAGCTCTCGCTCGATCAGGGCCATACCGGTGAGAGCGGCCTCCATACCGGCGTCGGCGTCACCCTCAGGATCGACCTCGTCGGCCTCGTCCATGGGGCCGGGCGGAGGCGGCACGATGCCCGCCGCGGACGGCGGCGGCTCGGGAGCCCGGCGTTCTCTGGACTCGGGTCGTGCGGGGGGCGGAGGGGACGCGGAGGTGCCCCAATCGCCGGGCTCGGGAGCCGGCGGCGTGGGCCGGCCGCCTTGTCCTGAGCCGCCGCCGTTGTCCAGCACGGCGTCGATGCGCCAGTCGACCCCGAGGATCTCCTTGAGCGCCTCGCGGAGCACGACCTCTTTGCCACCGCTGGTGAACCCGCGCCGCTTTCCTTCGTTCGCGAACGCCAGCGTCAGGACGTTGTCGTCCAGGGAGGCGACCTCCACGCCCTCCATGAGGACGATCCAGGCGACCTTGCTGCGCTGCTTGACCGCCTCGAGGATGTCGACCCACATGCGGCGAATGGCCCCGACGTCGACCGCTCCGGGCTGAGCCTGCTGGGGGGCGGGGGAGCCGTCGCCCTGGTCCTGCGCGGGCCGCTGCCCCGCCGGCCGTACGGGCGTGGGCCAGTCCGCGTCGCCGCCGGTGGTCTCCTCGTGGGTATCGGCAGGCGTCGCCGGGGAGCGCCCTGTGGACGAAGCTCCGCGTGATGCGCGCGCCCCGGGCCGGCCGGACGAGTCCGTTGACGGATCCGGGCTCCAATCCGAAGAGGACCTGGGTGACGCTTGATTCGACGACGCCGAACCGCGACCCGCCGATCCTTGAGAGCCCGGCCCGTGAGAGCCCGGTCTCTGAGGCTCCGGTCTCTGGGACTCCGACTCCTGAGAGCCCGGCCCTTGAGACGACGTCCTCGCAGCTGAGGCACCCACCGACGCCGCCCCAGAGTCATCCACAGACGCCCGCTCGCCTTCCCCTCCCTTTGCCTCTCGCTGGACAATAGAAGTGGGGTCGCCCCCCAGGGCGGGCGGGGTGGATCCCCCGCCGCTCGCCGCGTGAGGTCGGGGGTCCGTGCGTGGGGTGTGGCCGGGGGCGTGGCGTTCGTCGGAGGCGGTCGGTGCCTGGTGGCGGCGCACCGGGGGCATCTCGGCGGCCGGGGCGCCCTCGCCGATGGCGAAGCGGCGTTCGAGCCGGTCCAGGCGGGCCAGCAGCGATGCCTCGTCGTCGTACGCACCGGGCAGGAGGATGCGGGCGCAGATGAGTTCGAGCAGCAGCCGGGGCGCGGTCGCGCCCCGCATCTCGGTGAGGCCGGTGTTCAGCAGGTCCGCGGCGCGCGTCAGCTCGGCCGGGCCCAGCCGCGAGGCCTGGGCCTGCATGCGTTCGAGCTCGTCCGGCGGCACATCGAGCAGCCCCGTCGCACCCGAGTCGGGCACGTTCGACAGGATCACCAGGTCACGAAAGCGTTCGAGCAGGTCGGCCGCGAACCTCCGCGGGTCCTGGCCGCCCTCCATCACCCGGTTGACGGCGGCGAACACCGCCCCGCCGTCACGGGCCGCGACCGCGTCCACCACCTCGTCGAGGAGCGTCGCGTCGGTGTAGCCGAGCAGCGCGACCGCACGGGCGTACGTGATGCCCTCCTCGCCGGAGCCGGCGAGGAGCTGGTCAAGGATCGACTCGGAGTCTCGTGCGGAGCCTGCGCCGGCCCGTACGACCAGCGGGATCGCGGCGGGCTCGTACGGGACGTCCTCCTTCCGCAGGATGTCCTCGAGCAGCTCGCGCAGCGTGCCCGGCGGGATGAGGCGGAACGGATAGTGGTGCGTACGGGACCGGATCGTCCCGATGACCTTCTCCGGCTCGGTCGTCGCGAAGATGAACTTCAGGTGCGACGGCGGCTCCTCGACGAGCTTCAGCAGCGCGTTGAACCCCTCACGGGTCACCATGTGCGCTTCGTCGATGATGTAGATCTTGTAGCGCGCGGCGACCGGGGCGAAGAAGGCCCGCTCCCGCAGATCGCGGGCGTCGTCCACACCACCGTGCGAAGCCGCGTCGATCTCGATGACGTCGATGTGCCCGGACCCGGCCGGGCCGAGGGCCTCACAGGAGTCACACTTGCCACACGGGTCCGGCGTCGGCCCCTGCTCACAGTTGAGCGAACGCGCCAGGATCCGCGCACTGGAGGTCTTCCCGCACCCACGCGGCCCGCTGAACAGATATGCGTGGTGGATGCGCCCGTTGCGCAACGCTTGCTGAAGCGGCTCGGCGACGTGTTCCTGCCCCTTGAGCTCGGCGAACGTCGCTGGCCGATACTTGCGGTAAAGAGCCAGACTCATCGGGGTCCGTCCTCATCAGAAGCAAAGGACCCCCCGCACACCCGTCAGAGCCTGCTTATCCTTGCTGCCTTCCGGCCCTGGGGAGGTTCACAGGATGGACGCCGTGCGAGGGGTCTCGACCGAGTCTATGGCATCGCGTGGACGTCTTCGGCCCGTACGCTCTCCTCCGTTCCAACGATCTCCAGAGGTGCGCGCATGAAGATCTTTCACATCGCCGAACGCCCGGTCTGGGAGGCCACACGCGAGGCCGGCGGCCCGTACGAGGTGTCGACCCGCGGCCAGACCCTCGCCGAGGTCGGCTTCATCCACGCCTCCCGTGACGAGGCACAGGCGCGTACGGTCCAGCAGGCGTTCTACGCCGATCTGGACGACCTGGTGCTGCTGGTCATCGACCCGGAAGGCCTGGACGTACGGAACGAGCCGGTGGGCGACGACGTCTTCCCGCACATCTACGGCCCGCTCCCGGTCGACGCGGTCATCGATGTACGCCCGCTGCCGGGAACCCGGTAGGCTTCTCGGCGGAGGATTCGCCTAGTGGCCTAGGGCGCACGCTTGGAAAGCGTGTTGGGGGCAACCCCTCAGGAGTTCGAATCTCCTATCCTCCGCCA
>JAOPYG010000240.1 GCA_025964685.1 Actinoallomurus sp.
CGGCGGAGCGCGCGACCTTGCCGGGCCGGTAGGCCACGTACTCGTCGAGCACGGAACGGAACCGTGGACTGTGCTGCTCGGACACCCTTGTCCTCCCTGTTCAGGCTTACGAGATCACTCTAAGGACTGGCGAGCGTCCGGCAAGCCCGCGGTGGCCCCGATACGGGCAATCAGTATGTTTTCCCTGCAAGTGGGGATAAACGAGGAGTACCGCGTGGCCGTTCTGTCGGGGGGGAGACAGCCATGGGTTATCCGATGGCCGCGATCGACATCGGCGGGAGTCTCCAGCGAATGCTGGACTCCGTCGTGAGGATCGTGCCCAAGCTGATCGTTTTTGTGGTCATCCTCATCATCGGCTGGATCGTGGCCAAGGTCATCGAACGTGCGGTGACGATGATCCTCGAACGCATGCACTTCAACCGGGTCGCCCAGCGCGGCGTGGTGGGTGACGCTCTCGCGCGCAGTGACTACGACGCGGCCCGGCTGATCGCGCGGCTGTTCTTCTACGCCGTCCTGCTGGTCACCTTGCAGCTGGCGTTCAACGTCTTCGGGCGGAACCCGATCAGTGACCTGCTGCGGGCAATCGTCGCCTGGCTGCCCAGGCTGGCGGTCGCGATCATCATCGTGGTGATCGCCTCGGCGATCGCGCACGCGGTCAAGGATCTCGTCGGCGCCGCGCTCAGCGGGGTGACGTACGGACGGGTCCTGGCCAACGCCGCGGCGGCCTTCATCATCGTCCTGGGCGTCATCGCGGCGCTCAACCAGATCGGCATCGCGACGACCGTCACCGAGCCGGTGCTCATCACCGCCCTGGCCACGATCGGCGCCATCCTCGCCATCGGCCTGGGTGGCGGCATGATCAAGCCCATGCAGCAGCGCTGGGAGCGCATGCTGGGGGCCGCCGAGCGTGACGTCGAGAAGGTGCGCAGCTCCGCGTACGAGCGGGGCCGGGAGGACGCCATGCGGGGCGGCGGCGTGCCCACGGAGGACAGGCCGCAGGAGATGCCCGGCTCGACGGCGCCCGGCTCGACGCACGAGACGCCGGGCTCCCCGCGACGCGACATGCCGCACTGATCCGGCGGGACGCACCGCCGGCGCCCGCCTTGCCGACGGCGAGTCTCCCGGGTCAGGCGACGGCTTCGCGCAAGAGGGAGTGGACGGCGATGACCCGTACGGTCTCCCAGTCGAAGTCACCGGTCGGCCACCAGCCGCGTTCGACGGCGGCATCGGTGAACCCGTGCAGGTAGTCGAGGAGGACCTCGGAGACGGGTTCGTCTCCGGACGCGGTGATCACATCGCGGACCGCCGCCGCGTGCTGGTCGACGGCGGCCGCCAGCCCAGGGGTCTGGCTCATCTTCCCGATGCCGGCGTCACCGACCTCGGTGATGAGTTGACGCACAATTTCGGACGAAGCTTCTGACATGGCCAGGAACGTTACCAAGGGCCAAAAAGCACTCTTTCACCAGGTCGGACGCATCATCGGCGGATGCAGCGATTCGGCGTCCCCACGGCGGTAGAGCCGCGCCGGCCGGCCCCCGTCACGGGTGGTCGTACGCCCCGTCGGCACGAGGAATCCCTCGGCGCCGGTGACCTTACGGTGGAAGTTCCGTGGATCGAGCGGGTTGCCCCAGACGATCTCATAGACACGGCGCAGCTCGGCCACGGTGAACTCCGGCGGGCAGAACGCCGCGGCGAGCGGGGAGTACTCCAGCTTGGCGCGGGCGCGCTCCACCCCGTCGAGGAGGATGCGCCGGTGGTCGAAGGCGATCCTGCCCTTGCCGGTGAGGTCGGCGACCGGCCGCCATATGACCTGGGCGCGGGTCGAGGCGGGCAGATCGGGGGCGAGACCGAGGTAGGCGACACTCACGACGCGCTGGCGCGGGTCGCGGTCGGGGTATCCGTACGTCGCCAGCTGTTCGAGGTGGACGCGGACGTCGGCCAGGCCGGCCCGCTCGGCCATCAAGCGCTGGGCCGCGACCGGCAGGTCCTCGTCGAGCTGGATGAACCCGCCGGGCAGCGACCAGCTCTCGGCGTACGGCGCGCGGTCCCGCCACCACACGAGAGCCGACAACTGCTGCTCGCGGACCGTCAGGACGACGAGGTCGACGGTGACGGCCACGCGTGCATCGGTCATGCACCGCACGTTAGCGCCGTACGTCAGCGGGCGGTCCCGCAATGCATGCCCTGCGAGGTGACGCAGGCGACCTCCAGGCCGGAGGCCCGGGTGTCGGGGGAAAGGTGCCGGCAGGTCTGGAAACCCGGCAGGACCATCGTGCCCTTGCCGGTCGTGATTTCGCGTCAAATAGACGCAGAGGAGACGTAAACGGTTCGCGGTGGGTGATAATCCATCACGACGATGAGAGATCCGACCACGATCTCCTCGCCCGGAATCGCGGAATAGGCATAGAACGCCTCGACGCCGCCCCGAATCGGGATCATCACCTCACCGACAAGGCCCGGCCCGATCTTGCCGGTAACCCGGCCCTGCCTGCCGACCACCGCGTCCTCCATCGCCCCAGCGCACGTTACCCGCAGCCGGAGGAAGGCTCTAGGGGAGAATCCGCTCCGCCTGCTGATAAGCCTGGCGCGCGAACCGCTCGGCCTCGGCCCGGGTGGCTCCCGGGCCGTACAAGGTGATCGTCGCCAGGTAACCGCGCGAGCGCAACACGACGAACCATGTGCGCACGCTGGTGACGCTGGAGGAGGTGAGCACTCCGGCCGTACGCGACCCCTCGCCGATGTGCGCCCCCGAGGGTTCGACGATCGTGTCGTTCACCCAGTTGCGGCCGACCTTCACGCGGAGGCTGCGGCACGCCGCCGGCACGCGGACCTTGACCTGTCGCGCGGCGACGTCGGGCCCGACAGCCATCAGCGTCTCGGTGACGCTCTGCCGGCCGCCCTGGGTGAAGGCGACGAGCGCGGACGGCGCGGTCTGGACCGCCTTTTCCTGCGACAGGGCGTGCGTCGACGGCACGCATTGTGGTTTGTCGAGTTTGACCGCCTGCTGCATTTGGTTGAGGTTCTGCACAGCGGCGAGCGATCCGTATTCGCCCCATTGCGGCGCACCCGACCGGACGTATCCGGGAATGTCGGTGAGCAGTGCCTGGGTGAGCTGGTCGGCGTTGTAGGAGCCGGGAGCGGGAGCGGCGAACGTAGGGGTCGAGCCGGTCACGGCACGACCGCCGCCACCTCCGCCACAGCCCGCGGCCGAGGCCAGTAGCACGAATGCCGCAACGGCGGGGAGTCTCCGCGATGTCATGGCGAATGACGATAGCGCAGCATTGGCCCATGACGCTGCGCGAATCCTTCCCAGGGATTAACCTCCGACGCCTCACTCACGGTAAAAATGTAGAGCGATGCGTTTGACGCAAGAGAAAACGCAGATGAATTGTCCGAATCAGCGGCTATTCGGGGGAAGCTCAATGCTCCGGAAAACATTCGTCATCATTCCGATCATCCTGCTCGCCCTTTCCGGGTGCAGCAGCAAGTCCAAGGACGCGGCCGTGACGGGCGCCGCGCCGACCGTCGGAGCCCCAGCGGCTCCGGCGGCCACACCAACGGACACCACGACGCCGCAGGCGTGCCCGACCGCCCAGACCCGCAAGCTCGCCAAGACCCGCTTCATCGCCAACGCGGGCCTCGCGGCCGGTGCGTTCCACCGCTACATCTACTCGCCCTACCGCAAGGGGGCGTTCAAGAGCGGCGCCAAGGGCCAGAAGCGCGCGATCGTGAAGGCCGCCGCCGCCGGGCTGTTCGCCCTCGACCAGCTTCGCCGGGCCAAGGCCAACGTCCAGGCCGACCCCGGGCTGTGCAAGGTGCTCTCCGCACCTCTGCAGAAGCTCAGCGCGACGATGAAGGTCCTGGTCGACAAGCTCAAGCGCGGTGAGATCGACCCGACGACGATCGGGGCCGCCTCCGGCGCGCTCGAGGCGACGCGCGGGACGGCCGGCAGCGCCGGCGCCGGATTCAAGGACAAGAACGTCCCCAGCAACATGATCGGCGGCTGACGGCCGTTCGCGGGCACGACCGCGTGATCACCCGGGCCGGGTGGTCACGCGGTCGTCTTCCGCCGGAACCCCCGCCGCCGCCTCGGTTACGCTTCATCAGTGACGAAGCAGCCGGGGACCTCAGACGACATGCGCTTGGCGGGCTTTCCGGCATTCGTCCGCGAGCTCGACGCCACGCTGTCGGTGCACCCCCAGTACGTCCTGTGGGGCAATCTGCACGACAGCTTCCTCATCCCCCAGGAGGGCCGGCTCTTCCCCCTGCGGGATCTGCTCTGGGAGACGCTGCGCCGCAGCGGCTACTCCTTCATGGTCGTGTACGACCAGGTCGACGGGCTGCGCGTGCATCCCGCCGACGACCGGGCCGCCGCCGACGCCGCGGCGAGTCTGTTCGGCAGCCGCGTCGACGAGCGTAAGGTCCCCTCGCTCGAAGGGCTGCGGACCTACCTCAGCGCGCTCGCCCGGCCCGGCCGGCCGGTGCGCGCCGCCTTCGTCATCGACTACGCCTCGCGCATCGCCCGCAGCGCCACCGAGCTGGAGCCCGCGGAAAAGGACTTCTTCGTCTTCTGCGAAAAGCTGTCCCGCACCGCCACGCCCGTGCGCACGGACGGCGACCGCCCCAAGCCGCTCTACAACCCGATCATCTGGCTGGCGAGGCGACCCGGTGACCTGCCGCCGTGGCTCACCACCGACAACGACGGCATCCGTGAGATCTCGGTGCCGCGCCCGCACCTGGGCGACCGGCAGCAGACCGCCCGGCTGCTGGCCCGCGCGTTCGAGTCCGCCGACCCGCCGGTCGAGGTGACCGACGACTTCGCCCAGGAGGCCGAGGGGCTGACTCTCCAGGCGATGATCGAGGTGACCCGGCTCGCCAAGGAGCGCGACGTCCCGCTGGAGGACCTGCCCGACGCCGTGCGCACCTACAAGCTCGGTGTGCTGGACAACCCCTGGAAGCGCGAGCACCTGCGCAAGCGCATCGTCGACGGTGAGCAGCAGGTGCCGGCACGCGTCGTCGGCCAGACCCAGGCGGTCACCAAGACCCTCGACATCCTCAAGCGCGCCGTCCTGGGCCTGTCAGGCGCCCAGGCCGCGCGCGCCTCGAGCCGTCCGCGCGGTGTGCTGTTCTTCGCCGGGCCGACCGGCGTGGGCAAGACCGAGCTGGCCAAGGCGATCACCTCGCTGGTGTTCGGCAACGAGGACGCCTACCTGCGTTTCGACATGAGCGAGTTCTCCGCCGAGCACGCGGGTGACCGGCTGATCGGATCGCCGCCCGGCTACGTCGGCTTCGAGGCCGGCGGCGAGCTCACCAACGCCATCCGCGAGGACCCGTTCCGCGTGATCCTCTTCGACGAGATCGAAAAGGCCCACCCGCGCATCCTCGACAAGTTCCTGCAGATCCTGGAGGACGGCCGCCTCACCGACGGCCGTGGCAACACCGCGTTCTTCTCCGAGTCGATCCTGGTCTTCACCTCCAACCTCGGCACGCGGCACGTCTCGCCCGGCATGCCGTACACCGACCTGGAGGCCGAGGTCCGCGGCGCGGTGACCGAGCACTTCACGACCGAGCTGAACCGCCCCGAGCTGCTCAACCGCTTCGGCGACAACATCGTGATCTTCGACTTCATCGGGCCGGAGGCGGCGGGCCGCATCTTCGACCTGCAACTCACCAACATCTGCCGCCGGGTGAGCGACGAACACCACATGAAGCTTCTGCTCACCGACGAGGTGACGGCCACGCTCCGCGACTGGTGCACGAGCGAGCTGGACAAGGGCGGCCGGGGCATCGGCATGGCGCTCGAGTCCTCTTTCATCAACCCGCTCGCGCGCGCCCTGTTCGACCGCGGACCGGCCACCGAGGTGACGGTCACCGGTATCCGGCGCGAGGGCAATATCGCCGTCGTGGATCTGCGATGAAAGGGCGAGTTGAGGAGCGAGTGGAGTGGCCGGTGAGGAACGAGCCGTCCACGGAGCGAGTGACGAGGGGAGCCCGGCGAGCATGACCGCACTCCTGCTGGCCAAGGCGCACTACCCGGTCACGACGCTCGGCCCCGGCCGCAGGGCCGGCATCTGGACCCAGGGCTGCACGCTCCACTGCCCGGGCTGCCTGTCCCGCGACACGTGGGAGGCCGACCCGGCCACCGCGATCCCGGTCCCCGCCGTGCTCGGCTGGCTCGAGTCGCTCGACCAGGTGGAGGGCGTGACGATCTCCGGGGGAGAGCCGTTCCAGCAGCTCGAGGCGCTGCGTGAGCTCCTGCTCGGCATCCGCGCCTGGGCGCCGCCGACGGTCGACATCCTCGTCTACAGCGGGTACGCGCTGTCACGCCTGCGGGGCAGTGCCCAGTCCCGCGAAGTTCTCGCGCTGTGCGACGCGGTCGTCACTGGACCGTACATCGACCGCCTGAACTCCCCAGACTCCGGTCATCCCTGGCGCGGTTCCATCAATCAGCGCATCATCGCTGTTAGTGAGCTGGGTGAGAAACGCTATGGTGACGCGGAGGGCGGCGAAACGCGGCCGCACATGCAGATATCGGTTGAAGGCGACCGTATTTACTACATCGGGATTCCACGGAGGGGCGACATGGAGCGGCTGACAGAGCGACTCTCGCTCTCCGGAGTCCACGGCGGGGAGGTGTCATGGCGTCCCTGACATGCCCGGTCTGTGCCGCTCCGGTACGACAGGGAGACCTGATCTGTATCAACTGCGGGGCGAACCTCGCCAGGCGCGAGCCACCGCCCCAGCAGCAGTACCCACCGCAGCAGGATCAGCAGCAGGGCTACCCCCCACAGGAGCAGGCGCCCTACTCCCAGCAGCAGGGTTACCCGGACCAGCAGCCCTACCAGCAATATCCCCCGCAGCAGGACCAGCAGCAGGGCGGCTACCCCCCGCAGCAGGACCAGCAGCAGGGCGGCTATCCCCCGCAGCAGGACCAGCGGCAGGGTGGTTACCCTCCGCAGCAGGGCTATCCCCCACAGCAGGAGCAGGGCTACCCGCCACCCCAGCACGACCAGCAACGGCAGGGCGGTTACCCGCCGCAGCAGGAGCAGGGCTACCCGCCTCAGCAGCAGGGCGGCTACCCGCCTCAGCAGGGCTACCCCCCTCAGCAGGAGCAGGGCTATCCGCCTCAGCAGCAGCAGCCGTACCAGCAGCCGCAGCAGCAGGGGTACGGCGGCTACGGGTCATCGGGCGCCCCGCACGTGCCCCCGCCGCCGCGCGAGCCCACCATGACCGGGGGCGACTCGACGGCCGCGTTCACGCCGTTCTGCCCGCACTGCGGCGCCGAGATCCCCGACATCGGCAACCCGGTCTGCGTCCAGTGCCTGCGCCCCATCAACGACCCACTCGCCGGAGGTGGCGGTCCCCAGCAGCTGAACGTCGTCGTGACGTTCTCCTCGGGTGACCTGCAGGTCCAGCCGGGGCAGGAGCTGGTGCTCGGCCGCGATCCGGTGCACTCGCCGGTGGCCAGCGCGTTCTCCCGTTTCGACAACGTCTCTCGCCGGCACGCCACGCTCGGCATCGACAACAGCGGACAGCCGTGGGTGCGCGACGAGCGCTCCACCAACGGCACGTTCGTCAACGATCGCCGGTTGCAGCCGGGCGAGCAGACCTCGCTCCGCGACGGCGACTCTCTGCGCCTCGCCGCCGACGCGCGCGGCCAGGTACGCGTCAGCCGCTGACACCGTCACGGGCCCTGGCGATCCACCGAGGATCGCCGGGGCCCGTTCTGTCCAAGCGGCGTACGCCGCCGCGCACGTGCGGCCGCCCATTCCCGGCAAGCCGGCCTGCGCCTGCGCGCCGCCGTGAATCCGCCGCCGCGCGCCCTCAGACGGGGGTCTCACCTCACGATCCGTACGCGGATGTGTGGACTTGCCGCCATGTTCCTCACCAAGATGTAACAAAGCCCGGCAAATGGGTACGACACCACACGTAGCAGTAGTGCGATGAACGACGAAAAACAGGACGAGCGCCTAATCGCGCGACGGATGGGCAAGGTGCGGCAAGGTGGTAGAAGTTGGTTCGGCGGTGACGAGGCCCCAGGTCCGGCACCACCGGCGAACGCCGGAAGAAGCGGGGGATCAGGTAGACGAGATGCACTTCACTGTTGATCACCTGCCGGGAGTGCGGCGTTTCGTCGCCGCGAGGGCCCGCAAGTGTGGACTCGATGAGGACTCGGTCGGCGACCTGGTGATCGCCGTCAACGAGATCGCCACCAACGGCGTCCGCCATGGCTCCACCGAGGCCGAGCTGCGCATGTGGACCTCCGAGGGCCGGATGATCGCCGAGATCCGCGATGAGGGTCGCTGGGTACCCTCCAACGCCGGCGACACTCCTCCGGCCTCCGACGCGGAGGGCGGTATGGGACTCTGGGTGACCCGCCAGATATGCTCCGCGGTCCACATCATCCGCGGAGAACGCGGCACCATCGTTCGACTGGAGATGCCCCTCCCGCCGCGCTACGCGTGACCGGTACGGTGGCGTCCTGAGTCCGTGGAGGTCACCGTGGCAGCGCTCGAACTCAGCTCCACTCGCCATGGCGACCGTACGGTCGTCGCGGTGAAAGGGGAGCTGGACATTGTCAGCCGTACCCAGTTCACCGCCCATCTGGACCGTGTCATCCGAGAACACGGCCGCAAGATCATCCTTGATTTCTCGGGCCTGGGGTTCATCGACACCAGCGCCCTGAGCACGGTCGTGTCGTACTGGAAGCGTCTTTCGTCCGCCGAGGACGGCATGCTCGCCTTGGCCGGCGCGGAGTACACCACCGCCCGCGTCCTGTGGATCACGGGCCTGGCCCAGCGTCTCCCGCTGTACGACGACGTGGAAGCGGCTCTGGCCGCCACCTGAGCGGCCACTCGTAGAAACCGCACGCTCCTGGCGCCGGTCGTTAGAGCCGTGCGCGACCGTCCCCTTGATGGGGTCACCGCCACCTACGCGCCGTACGGCCGCAGTGGGCGCCCTGACCGCGTCCGGGCATTTTCACGTCGCGATCAGGGCGCTGCTGGGAACGGATCCGTGAAAGACGGGCGGGTTTGACGCCGCCCGTCTTCCTTCCCCCGATTCCCCCCAATGAGGCCAGCGAGCGATGAGCGGCCCTGTCGCGGACCGGTGTGTGCCCCCGGTAGCCGGACGTGCACCGCGACAACGGCTGTCGATCCCTCGGCAAGACCTCACCACGACGCTAAGTGGCTTTGGCAAGGTTTGTCAAATGTCTGCCGAGGAGTTGTAGATTGTCACCTATGAAGCCTGAGTCGGCGTTGGTCCGGATCGGCGAACTCAGCCGGCGGCTCGGGGTCAGTGCGGACGTCCTGCGGTCGTGGGAGCGCCGGTACAACGTCCTCCGGCCCGCGCGGTCGCAGGGTGGTTATCGCCTCTACTCCGAGAGCGACGAGCACCGCATACGCGTCATGCAGGCGCATCTCAGGCGTGGCCTGTCCGCGGCGGAGGCGGCCCAGGCCGCCCTCCGGGAGACGTCGCCGCCCCCGACGACGCCTCCCATGCCCCACGGCCTGTCCGCCGCGAGCGACGCCATGGCGCGCGCCTTCGACGCCTTGGACGAACCTTTGGCACAGGAGGTCTTCGACCGGCTGCTGATCGAGTTCACGCCTGAGACCGTGCTGCGCGACGTCCTGCTGCCCTTCCTGCACGACCTGGGTGACCGCTGGTGCCACGAAGAGATCACCGTCGCGCACGAGCACTTCGCCTCGAACGTCATCCGCTCCCGCCTGGCCGGGCTCGGTCGCGGATGGGGCCGCGGGCAGGGCCCGCGCGTCGTGCTCGCGTGCCCACCCGGAGAGCTGCACGACATCCCGCTGCTGGCGTTCGGGGTGATGCTCTTCCGGTGCGGCTGGCGCGTCGGCTACCTGGGAGCCTCCCTGCCCATCGCCGACCTCACGCGGACCGTCGCGGCCGACCCCCCGCGCCTCGTCGTCCTCTCGGCGGTCGACCCTGCCCGCTTCGCCGGCCTGGAGCCTGAGCTGAAACGGCTCTCCGGCATCGCACCGCTCGCCATCGCGGGCCGCGGCGCGTCGGAGGCCATCGCACGGGCGTGCGGGGCCCGGTTACTGCGCGATGACCCGGTCACCGAGGCGGAACGACTCTCGGCTTGACCTCAACCGCGGTCGAGGTCGCACGCTGGGGCTGATCGAGAGGGGTCCCATGCGCGCGGTGTGGTTGAAAGAGTTCGGCGGCCCGGAGGTGCTCATCGCGGGTGACGCCCCGGAGCCGGTGGCCGGCCCCGGACAGGTGCTGGTCGAGGTGACGTTCGCGAACGTCACGTTCGTGGAGACCCAGGTACGCGCGGGTAACGGACCGTTCGCCGTACGGCTGCCGATGATCCCGGGAAACGGGGTCGGGGGCGTGGTGTCCGCGGTCGGCGACGGGGTCTCCGCCGACCTGATCGGCCGGCGCGTCGTCAGCGTGCTGGGGGGTTCGGGGGGCTATGCCGAACGCGCGGCCGTACGCTCGGACGCCGTCGTCGAGGTGCCGCCCGCCCTCGCGCTCGACACCGCGGTCGCCCTGCTCGCCGCCGGCCGTACGGCGATGTGGCTCGTCCGTGCCGCGAAGCTGGGTTCCGGCGACCGGGTGCTGATCGAGGCGGCGGCGGGCGGCGTGGGCACCCTGCTCGTACAGCTGGCCCGCGCGGCCGGCGCCGTGGTCGTCGCGGCCGCCGGCGGCACGCGCAAGGTCTCACTGGCGCGCGATCTCGGCGCCGACGTGGGCGTGGACTACCGCGCGCCGGACTGGACGGCGCGGGCCGGCACGGTCGACGTGGTGTTCGACGGTGTCGGCGGTGCGATCGGCCGGTCGGCGTTCGAGCTGCTCACCCCCGGTGGGCGGATGCTCTCGTACGGCCTCGCCGGCGGAACGTGGGCCGACATCTCCGACGACCTGGCCGCCTCCCGTGGGGTGACGCTCGTACGGCCCCGTATTACGCCGGAGGAGGCACGTCCCTTCACCGAGAGCGCGCTGGCCGAGGCCGCCGCCGGCCGGCTGCGCCCGGTCATCGGACAGAGGTTCCCTCTTTCCCGCGCGGCGGACGCACACGCCGCGATCCAGTCACGGGCGACCGTCGGAAACACCCTGCTCTCGGTCAGTGCTCCGCCGCCAGCCGGACGCTGAACCCGAGCAGCGCCGTCCCAGTGGCCGCGTCGAGCCCACGCCGTACGCGCCGGCGCGTCAGCACTCCGCGCGCCTTGTGGAGGAACGTCGTCAGCACGAGCAGGTAGAGCAGCGACAGCAGGGCATGGCTGAGGGCGAAGACGAGCAGCACCGGCGTACCCGCGCCGCCGCTCATGAACTGCGGCAGGACCGCGAGGTAGAAGACGAGCACCTTCGGGTTCGTGATGTTCGACACGAAGCCCTGCCGCCATCCGCTGAGCGCCGCCCCGGTGACGGGACGGTGCTCAGCTGCTGGGTACTCACCCCTGATCGCCGAGCGGACCGCCTGCACGCCGAGGAAGACGAGGTACGCGACACCGGCCCACTTGACGGCCACGAAGAGCGGCTGCACCCGTACGATCACCGCGCCGAGCCCGGTGGCCGCCGCGGCGCCCTGGACGGCGTTGGAACTGGCCACACCACCGGCGCTCCACGCCCCACGCCATCGCCCCGCCGCGAGTGTGTTCTTGGTGACCACCGCGAAGTCGGGCCCGGGCACGAGGACGAGTACGGCCGCGAAGACGAGGAACGACCCATATGTCGACCAAACCATCTCGCCACGGTAACCCGGCCCCGCTCACTCCGGCACCGATCGGCCACCTCCCGGGGGACCGCGCCACGGTCTCCCCGGTGGCGTCCTGTTCTCCTTACGCGCTCTATTTCAGCGCCGCATTCGCCTTGCGATACTCCTGCCGGGCCAGGCCCTCCACGTCCCCCCTCGTGACGTGCTCTCCGAAGACGTCACACGTCGCGACGTATCCAGGACCGGCGAAGGTGGCCTCCCACATGCGCAATCGCGTGACGCCGTCCGTCTGATCGGTCCGGATGATC
>JAOPYG010000266.1 GCA_025964685.1 Actinoallomurus sp.
CACCGGGCCGATGCGGCGGGACGCGATGGTGCGGCCGGTGGATTGGGAGACGGCGTGCAGGGTGCCGGCTTTGGTGTCGAGCGTCCATACGGTGCCGCCGCCTACGACTGGTGATCCGGTGACTGAGGATGCTGTGGTCCAGACGCGGTGCAGCCTTCCGGCGGAGATGTCGATGCGCTGGACGCCGTCCACGCAGGGCAGGAACACCGACCCGCCGGCGCGGGCCATGCCGCCGAAGGAGACGCAACCGGGCAGGGATGCCCGCTGGCCGCCAATTCCGCCGAGGTGGTCGGCGCCCAGCAGGTAGATGTCGCCGGTCTTGCCGGCGATCAGCACCTGGTGGCCGGGCAGCAGCAGCGGGCCGGTCGAGCCGAGATCCTGGTCCTGGCTGTTCTCCGAGCCCCAGTTCTTGGGCGCGAAATAGGAGACCCGGCGGGTGAGGTCGGGCGTTAGCCGCACCACCGAGTCGCTGCCGTCGTACCGGCCGCCGACGCTGGCGCCGTTGCCGACGGCGACGTAGACGTTCCCGGAGGTGTCGATGGCAGGGCCGGAGGGCGCCCAGATGCCGCCCATTCGGCCGGTCGGGATGGCGTAGGAGGAGACGGCGCCGGTGCCGTCGGTGCGGGAGGCGGTGACGTAGCCCACGTAGTTGCCGCAGTCGCCGTCCAGGCCACCGAACGCCACGTACACTCGGCCGCCGGCGACCGCGAGCGCCCCGCGTTGCTGTTCCGCTGTACGGTCGCGGCCCCGCACCACGTCGAGGCCGCGGGTGAATCGGGTACGCCCGTCACCGGTGTCCAGCGCGACGAGTGTGTGACGGGCGCCGGTGCTCTCCATGGCGACGAACAGCGTGCGGGTGGACGCGTCGTAGGCCGGCGTGCCGGTGATGCCCAGGGGGTCGATGTTGCCGCACGGCAGGTGTGAGAGCGGTACCGGCGTGGCGAGATGGCGCTTCCAGCGCTGCTGCCCGGTCGCCAGGTCGAGTGCGTAGACCGTGTCGTTCTCCGTGCCGACGTACGCCGTATCGCCGGCCACAACGGGCTGGCCGTAGACGGCTGCGTCCAAGCGCTTGTTCCAGCCGGACGCGAGGGCGTGCGGCGTCGGGAAGCCGGTGGCTGAGCCGGCTCGGTCGTTGCCGCCGTGGTAGGTGGGCCAGGACGCGGTCGCGTTGCGGGAGCCGGACCCGCTCGAGATGGATCCGGACGGGGCCGTCGAGTCCGTCGCCGGTCTCTTGCTCTCACCGGATCCACAGGCCACGGCAAGGATCAGGAGAGCCAGCACGGCGCCGTACGCGGGCTTGCGCATGTTCCCATTGTCGCAGCGGCGGCGGCCGTTCCCCGCGCACGTAGGCCCACGGTCTGCTGGCCGCGACTCCTTCATGTGGACACGAGGCCTTTGCCGGCCGTCCGTTAAGACCGTTATCCGAACCCACGATGGTGTGGGAAGAGGCCCTCTCGCCGCTTGCGAGCACGCGCCAAGGCCGCACGCGAGTCCGGATCAAGAATTTGGTTCCGGGCTCAGCGACTAGCTTCGTCCGAGCTTTTCACCGACGTCACTTCCATGAGCGTCCTCACCAGTCCCGCGACCAAAGACCACCGCTGCGCGACCCTGACGAGCCGATCGACTCACGGCTGTGATCAAGCGCCGCAGTACCGTCGCGAGCCTATCCACGAGTATCAAAGGACGGCCTAACGACTAGTGAAAGCCCAGGTGACACAGCTCGACGATAAGCTTTTGGCGCGGCACACCCCGGCCCGGGCAATGTCATCAGTACCCGCAATGTGCTGCGGCAAAGCGACATCGATCATCGGAAGGTAGCCTGTCCGTTTAGCGATCGGGTCGAGCTGAGCGTACAGCCGCTCATATTCCTTGGACTCGCCCGCCAACAGGGCGCGCAGCGTCGGTACGGATTCATCGGTCACCGGCATTGTCATTTCCCCTTCCGTCGTTTCACAGTTTCACTTCACGGTCGCGCCTCCCGCGGCATGGAGCAAGTGGCGAGACAATGATCACGTCGGGGGATGAGCGTTGAGCCAGGCTGCAGCTCGGCGGGCTGACGCGCGTGACAACCACGCGTCCTGCACTATCTCTGCCACTTCGCCCCGGGTGAGCTCACCGATACGGCTGGCCCGCAGCAGCACAGACAGGTGGCCGTTGAAATGCGCGGTGGTGAAGAACGGCGACGCCTCGTCCTGCACCAGCGCCTGCTTGTCTTCTTCGGACGCAACCCAGAAGACGATCACATCCTGATAGCGTTCCCCGGTCTCGGGATCGACCGCATCCGGCCGCGGATTGCGGAAGAAGATGAACGACTTCCCGCCCACCTGGTAGATCGGATTGTCACCGGTCCCGGGGTAAACGGTGACATGTGGCATGGTCAGAGCAAGTTCGTGCACGTCCTCGACCCGGGCGGGCCGGCTCTCGTCGTCCGGCATGGCCTCAGCGTAGGCGGCAGAGCGCCCGGGCAACGCCCCCTCATGCCGCGAAGCTTGAACTCTCTCCCGTTCTCCGCACTGCCGCTGAAAGCGCCGCAGCAAGAACCCGCGCTCAACCAAGATCACAGACAATGATCAACGATCCGGTTCGACAAGTCCGAGATCAGTAACGAGAAGAAACCGCAGTTCAACGGCGAGTGGAGTGGTAGGGCGTCCGTGACTCGAACCCGGAACCTATGGATTGAAAGTCCACAGCTGTGGAGGAATAGCTGGTTTGATCTGGAGAAGGGCGCGTTGAACGATGACGGTTGATGTCGCTACATGCCGTTTGGTCCGCGCCCATTGCTCCATCCTCGCTCAATGACTCTACTGCGGTGTCGCGTGCTGCCGGGTTATACCGCGGCGTAGAGCAAACACCGAGCAAACATGACCCGTTCGTCTGCCGCTCCTCCTCCCGGACTGTAACGAGGTTGAAGGAAGTACAAGACAAGTACCTCGACGCCGAGGTGCGGCGGGGGCAGGCCAATCGCTGGGAGCTCTGGCCGGCTTCTGGGCAGCGTTCTGACAGGACGTTGCCCAGGCGTGCAAATCCCAGACCAATCCCGTGGGAAATGGCGGATTCCTGCGGCCGACGGCTGTGCTGTGGCGGTCCCGCGCGGGGCGCGCCGACCGCGATGCGCGTCAGAAGTGGAGACGGCCGATCTGGAATCGTCCGTTGTCACCGACCGGCCCGGCGCTCCAGCCGACGGTGTCCGCTCCGCCGCGGCCCGCCGGAACGGTGAACTTCAGCAGGTGTGGCGTGAACGGCTGGCCGTTGACGACCGAGAAGGTCAGATCCAGGTGGCCCACGTTGCCCGGCCTCAGGATGATGAAGGCGTGCGGATCGCTCGGCGGAGACACGGTGGTTGGTACACTCGGCCGTTGCGTCCCACTCGCCGGCGTGACCCGGCAGCCCGTGGAGCAGCAGGACCGGTGCCTCTGACCCACCGAAGTCGCGGACGGTCAAGCGGACGCCGGCACTGACCACCGTGCGCTCCA
>JAOPYG010000271.1 GCA_025964685.1 Actinoallomurus sp.
CGACTACGACGCCGACCACGTGCTGCTGCGCATGATCCGCTGCGTGAACGGCCAGGTCCAGGCCCGTCTGGACTGCCTGCCGAACTTCGACTACGGCCGCTCGTGCGCGCAGTGGGAGTACGCCGGCCCCGGTTACCACGAGGCTCTGGCGGTCGGCGACGGTGTCGACCTCCGGCTGACCACCGACATGAACGTCGGCTTCGAAGGACCCCTCGCCACCGCCCGTACGCTGCTCAAACAGGGCGACACGCGGTTCGTCACGCTCTCGTGGAGCGAGCACCGGCCGCCGGAGACGTACGACGAGGCGCAGAGCCGCCTGCTGTGGACCGTGCACCACTGGCAGCACTGGCTCGACCGCGGGCGCTTCCCCGACCACCCGTGGCGCAGCTTCCTCCAGCGCAGCGCGCTCACGCTCAAGGGCCTGACGTACGCGCCGACCGGCGCCGTCGCCGCCGCGCCGACCACGTCACTGCCCGAGATGCCGGGCGGCGACCGCAACTGGGACTACCGCTACACCTGGATCCGCGACTCCACGATGGCCCTGTGGGCCTTCTACACGCTCGGCTTCGACTGGGAGGCCAACGACTTCTTCTACTTCATCGCCGACGTCGCCGAGGCCTCCGGCGGGCACGTGCAGATCATGTACGGCGTCGACGGCCGCGCGAACCTGGACGAGATCGTGCTGGACCACCTCACCGGGTACGACGGCGCCCGGCCCGTACGGGTCGGCAACGGCGCCTACCTGCAGGAGCAGCACGACGTCTGGGGCGGCATCATCGGCTCGATCTACCTGTACGTCCGCAAGCGCGACCGGCTCGACGACCGGCTGTGGTCGATCATCGTCAAGCAGGTCGAGGTCTCGCTGGAGCACTGGCGCGGCCCGGACCACGGCATGTGGGAGGTACGCGGCGAGCGCCGGCACTTCACCTCCTCCAAGCTCTTCTGCTGGATGGCCGCCCACCGCGGCGCGCAGCTGGCCCTGATCCGCGGCGACACCGACCGGGCGATGGAGTGGCAGGAGGCCGCCGACGAGATCCACGCCGACATCCTGGAGCACGCCGTGGACGACCGCGGCGTCTTCGTCCAGCACTACGAGACGACGGCACTCGACGCGTCGGCGCTGCTCATCCCGCTGGTCGGCTTCCTGCCGCCGGACGACGAACGCGTCCGCGCGACGATCTTCGCGATCGCCGACGAGCTGACCGAGGACGACCTCGTCTACCGCTACTGGCCGAGCGAGACCGACGACGGGTTCGGCTGCTCCGAGGGAGCCTTCACGATGTGCTCGTTCTGGCTCGTCTCGGCGTTCGTGCTGATCGGCGAGCTGGACCGCGCGACCGCGCTCTGCGAGAAGATCCTTTCCTACGCCAGCCCGCTGCAGCTGTACGCCGAGGAGATCGCCGTGCACAGCGGCCGCCACCTGGGCAACTTTCCGCAGGCATTCACCCACCTGGCCCTGATCAACGCGGTGATGTCGGTCATCCGCGCCCAGCGCCGCGAACGCCGCGAACCCTTCGTGTGATCCTCACGCGCCGGTGATCGCCCACACCGTCTTGCCGCCCTCGTCCTCAAGGCGCCACCCTCAGTCCTTCGAACATGCCTCCACGAGCAGCAGACCGCGCCCGTCCACCTGGTCGACCGAACGCCGCCGCCGATCCGGCAGCGCCTCACTGCCATCCCGTACCTCGATGAGCGCCGCCCCGCCCTGCACGCCGCCCCCTCGGCTTCGCAGCAGGCGACGAAGACGTCTCCGCAGGTCGAGGGGGCGGGAGCCGGATCTTTGTGCCAGCGAGGCCGGCCACGGCCAATCTCATCGTCCCCAGCACATCCACGACCGCCACCGGCTCCCCCAGCCCCAGATCAGGAGGACGCGTCACCACCCGCTCATGAACGCGGCCCGCCACCGGCCCGTACCGCCGGGCACGAGGAGCGTGTGCGCCGGTCCGACGGTCGAGGTCCTCGTCGGGCAGCAACCGCAGGCCGCTGGACGTACGCACCGGGGTCCGACCCGGGCCCGGCGATGGTGATCCCGTACGGCCGCCCCGCGCTGGCGCCGGCCCCGGCGAACACCCCCAGCGGCCCGGTCACGTCAAGGCTCTGTACGCCCTGGAAGACGACGATCAGCACGCTCGTCATGAGCCTCACCCTGACAGCGCGCGGTCATGGCAGCAATGACACGTATCCCACGTTTCCTGCAATGCCCGGTCACCGCACGAGGCCGCCGATGACCGTGGTCACGACCTTGCGAACGGCTTCGGCCTCCGGCGGCGCGGCTTTGCGGTCGGCGAACAGCAGGTGCCCCGCCCCGATAAGCGTGGGCGCGAGCGTGTCGACGTCGGCGTCGGCGGCGATCGCCCGGCCGAAGGTCAGTGCGGTCGGCGCAGTCCTGCGATGAGCAGCTCGACCAGCCGACGCGCGTCGTAGCGAGGATTGGCGCCGGCGCCCGCACAGAGGCCCCCGACGCCACGCATGAGCTCGTAGGCGTCCACGCCCGAGCGGATCTCGCCCGAACCGGCCGCGGCGTTGAGCAGCCGGGCGCACACGGGCTCGAGCCGCTCCAGGAAGTACGAGTGCAGGGGGTCGAAACAGGGGTCGTCGGACTGCAGCACGGCGGCGAGTCCCTGCTTGGTGACCACGAAGTCGACGAAGAGGTCGATCCACTCCCCCATCGCGGCGTACGGAGTCGCGCTGTTCGCCAGCAGGGAAGGGCCGGCCTCGGCGAGGGCCTCGACCTGGTACCGGTAGACGGCGACGATGAGATCCGCTCGCGTCGGGAAGTGGCGGTAGATCGTGGCCGTCCCGACGCCGGCCTTGGCCGCGATGTCGCGGATCGGCGCCTCCACGCCGGACGTGACGAAGACCGCGGCGGCCGCGTTGAGCAGGGTCTCCTCGTTGCGGCGCGCGTCCGCCCGCTTGGGCCTGGGCGCCCGCTCCTCGCCCCGATCGCTTCCGCTCACCACACCGCCCCCTCCGCCACCGACTTCACTAAACGGGACGTTGTCCCGTATGTTCGATCCGGGACGCCGTCCCGATTATCCATCTTCGCAGATCACGACGGCAAAGAAGGGCGTTTCAATGAACGCATCGACCATGGCGACACCGGACGTCGCCATCAGCGCACCCACGTCGATCGTCTCGGTGAAACCGGTGCTGCTGTCAGCACCGGGCCGCGGCGAAGACCTGAAAGTGAGAGTGTCCGCGCCGACGATCGGACGCGAACTACCGATCATTGTCTTCTCGCACGGCTTCGGCTCATCGTTGGACGGTTACGGCCCGTTGGCCGACTTCTGGGCCGCTCACGGCTTCGTGGTCGTCCAACCCACCCATCTCGACTCCAGGACGGTGGGTCTTCCCCAGGACGATCCCCGCACGCCGCGGCTCTGGCGTTTCCGCGTCGAGGACATGAAACACGTCCTCGACCAGCTCGATCTCCTCGAAGCCGCCGTTCCCGGCCTCAGCGGCCGCCTCGACCGAAGCCGCATCGCCGCGGCCGGACACTCCTTCGGCGGCCAGACGGCGGGCAATCTGCTGGGCTTGCGCGTCCTCGATCCGGTGAGCGGGACCGAGGAGGACCTGTCGGACCCGCGGATCAAAGCAGGCGTGCTGCTCGCCACGGCCGGCAAGGGCGGAGCCGACCTGACACCGTTCGCAGCCGAGCACTTCCCCTTCATGAACCCGAGCTTCGCGCACATGACCACACCGGCCCTGGTGGTCGCCGGGGACAAGGACGACTCCCCGCTGTCCGTCAGGGGACCGGAGTGGCTCGCCGACCCGTACTTCCTGAGCCCGGGCGACAAGAGCCTGCTCACCCTGTTCGGGGCGGAACACTCGCTCGGCGGCATCCCCGGCTACGAAGTCAAGGAGACGACGGACGAGCACACCGAACGCGTCGCCTTGATCCAGCGGCTCACCTGGGCCTACCTTCGTCATGCGCTCGGCATCGACGATGCCGGCTGGACCAGGGCCCGCACCGCTCTGACGAACGGCGACCATCCACTGGGCCGACTCGAGTCCAAGTGAACCCTCCACGCCCCGGCACGCGGTGAGCCAAGGTCGTCAGCAGCCGAGGAGACGGGTGGCGAGGAACGCCTCGACCTGGTCCAGGCCGATGCGCTCCTGCGCCATCGAGTCCCGCTCCCGAACCGTCACCGCGTTGTCGTCGAGCGTGTCGAAGTCGACCGTGACGCAGTACGGCGTGCCGATCTCGTCCTGGCGGCGGTAGCGGCGCCCGATCGCGCCCGCGTCGTCGAACTCCACGTTCCAGTTCTGGCGGAGCTGGGTGGCGAGGTCCTTGGCCTTCGGCGACAGGTCGGCGTTGCGCGACAGCGGCAGCACCGCGACCTTCACCGGCGCGAGCCGGTGGTCGAGCCGCATCACCACGCGCTTTTCCAGCTTGCCCTTGGCGTTCGGCGCCTCGTCCTCGTTGTAGGCGTCCATCATGAACGTCAGCACGCAGCGGTCGACGCCCGCCGCGGGCTCGATCACCCACGGCACGTAGCGCTCGTTCCGCTCCTGGTCGAAGTAGGACAAGTCCTGACCGGAGTGCTTGGCGTGCGTGGACAGGTCGTAGTTGGTGCGGTTCGCCACGCCCTCGAGCTCGCCCCACTCGCTGCCGGGGAAGTTGAAGTGGTACTCCACGTCCACGGTGCGCTTGGCGTAGTGCGCGAGCTTCTCCGTGGGGTGCTCGAAGAGCCGGAGGTTGTCCTTGGCGATGCCCAGGTCGACGTACCACTGGAAGCGGGTGTCGATCCAGTACTGGTGCCAGTCCTCGTCCGTGCCCGGCTCGACGAAGAACTCCATCTCCATCTGCTCGAACTCCCGGGTGCGGAAGATGAAGTTGCCCGGGGTGATCTCGTTGCGGAACGACTTGCCGATCTGGCCGATGCCGAACGGCGGCTTGCGGCGCGCCGCCTGCTGCACGGCCGCGTAGTTGATGAAGATGCCCTGCGCGGTCTCGGGCCGCAGGTACGCCAGGCCGGACTCGTCCTGGACCGGGCCGAGGTAGGTCTTGAGCAGGCCGTTGAACATCTTCGTCTCGGTGAACGCGCCCCGGGTGCCACAGTCCGGGCAGACCAGGTCGGCCAGGCCGTTCTCCGGCGGCTTGCCGTGCTTGTCCTCGTACGCCTCTTCGAGATGGTCGGCGCGGTGCCGCTTGTGGCACGACTGGCACTCGGTCAGCGGGTCGGCGAACTCCCGTACGTGGCCGCTCGCCTCCCACACCTCGCGGGCCAGGATGACGGAGGAGTCGAGGCCGACGACGTCGTCGCGGCCCTGCACCATGGACTTCCACCACTGGCGCTTGACGTTGTTCTTCAGCTCGACGCCGAGCGGGCCGTAGTCCCAGGAGGCGCGCAGCCCGCCGTAGATCTCACTGGACGGGAAGACCAGACCCCGGCGCTTGCTGAGGTTGACGATCGTCTCCATCACATCGGAACGACGGGCCATGAGTGATCTCCATCCGGCTGGCGGTCGGCGGTGTTCCCCGCGAATACGACATATGGCGCCGGCCTCACCGACCTGCGGTGACGGCCCCGGCGCCCAGGATCTTCAGCTTAGGACACCCGCGGCCGTGCGGTGCCCCGAAACGCCCTCGTGGCGCCTCAGGAGTGTCACGCGGCCCCACCAGCCTCTGACCTGCGCGGCGCCGGCCGGTCAGCCCACATCGCCGTCGACGGCGTCGCTGTCGATCTTCAGCTTTACGCCGCCGTGCTTCTCGACGTGGTCGCCGTGGTACTGCTTGATCCGGTGGTGACCGGCCCACCAGTCGTCGTCCATGTAACGGTCGCTCCAGACGCCGGCCTTGTGGTCCCAGTGCGCGAACCAGATGGCCGTGGGCTTGCTGATGCCGTCCGCCCCGCCCAGGTCGCGGATGCCCGACGCCACGCTGCTGTAGACGCCCGGGGTGTACTCCAGGGCGCGCAGGCCCTTCGTCCAGGAGTCGAGGAACATCAGCACCGCCTGCCGGCACGACGAGCCGCGGCCGTACGCCTCCAGGTCCATGTAGACCGGGGTGCCCGGCGGCAGGCCGAGGGCCACGGCGCGGTTCACCGCGTCCACGGCCGACAGCTGGCCGGCGAGCGCGGCGGTCGCGGCGGAGAAACGCGGCCGCGAGGAGGTGCAGGGCGCCTGCGGCCCGACGTACGTCGGGATCAGCCGCCAGCCCATCGCCCGCACCGCCGCCACCCAGCCGCGCGACAGCCGCCCGTCCCCGCAGGCGCGGGCCGGGCCGCCGATGTAGATGTTCGCGGCCACGAAGTCGGCGTGCCAGGCGCGCATCGCCGTCAGTGAGGGCGCCGAGCAGGTGTCGAAGCCGGCGCCGCTGACCCATCGCCGCCGCTCGCCGCTCCGGCGCTCCTCGCCGTGCGCCGCCGGCGCGGGCACCGGCGCGATCTGGCCGAGCAGGTGGTCCAGCTCCCCCGAGCCGGTCCCGTACGAGCCGGTGACCAGCACCCCGGCGCCAGGGACGGCCGCCCGGATCTCGCCGGTCTCGCGTGCGGTCAGGGCGGGCAGTCCGGCCACGGTGGTCCGCGCCGGAGAGCCGGTGCCGAGCAGGCCCGTCGCGAACGAGGCCGTCTGCCCGGTGAGCGGCTCGACGTGCAGCGCCTCGGTGCGGCCGACGGCGTGCGCCGGGCAGAACTGGTCCTCCCCCGCCGTGCCGAGGTAGATCGCGTGGCGGTCGAAGCGCACGCACTCGGTGGAGCGGGGGCCGAGGCGGTACACCGGCCAGCCGGAGGGCACGGTGATCCTCAGGCCCTGGTAGTCGACGGTCGTGTCCGCGTGCGCCGGCGGTCCCGGGATGAGAGCCACCAGAACGCAGGCGAGCAGGCCGGCACGTCGCATGCGTCCCCCAGAGATCGTCGTCCGTACGACGATGATCGTCAGGTGAGGCACCACGGGCGGGGAGCGCGCGGCGTACTTGTGAGGTATTTCGGGCGGGCTCGCCCCGCTCTTTACTCGGGCGAGTCGACGATCTCGTACGCCCCGGCCTCGTCGATGGCGAGCGCGGACAGCGGGATGAGCGCCACGCGGACGTCGTAGGCGCCGAGGGCGCGCCGGTAGAAGCCCGCGCCGCCCCAGTCGGTCACCATCGCCCAGAGCTCGGGGTCGTCGACCGCGCGGCCGAGACGGCCGGCGCGGTGTCCCGCGCTGCCCTCCAGGGCGCGCAGGACCTCCTGGGCCGTACGGACGAAGTCGGCGGCCTGGGCCTCGGGAACGCGGTAACGGGTGATCGCCAGCACCCGACCATGATGCCGGACCCGTGGCGGCGCTCCCACCGGTGCCGTGGATACGACACCATGGTGGGGTGTCATCGAAATCCACGATCCGGCGTCAGAGCGCCGTGTTCCTCCTGTACGTGCACCAGCTGCCCCGGTGGGTGCCGCTGATCGTGCTGCCCGCCCTGCTCATCGCGGGCCTGGCCGTACCCGGGGTGCTGGGCGCGGTCGCGCTGCTCCTGCTGGCGCTCGTCGTCTGGTTCCTGTTCATGGCCACGCCTCCGCGCAATCCCGCGCATCGCGTGCTCCGGCTCGCCGTTCCGCTGCTTCTCCTGGTGGTGGCGGCCGTGAAGCTGTTCACATGACGGCGTCGCCCGCTATATCGCGGTTTTGACAATCATTTTCATGTTCGACCATACTTTGCAGGTGCGTCCATCACTCCTGCCCATCGTCCTGGTCGCGGCGCTACTCGCGAGCGGGTGCGGGGCACGGGCGAACGGCGGCGGCAAGCCCACGATCACCGCGGCGTTCTATCCGCTCGCCTGGCTGGCGACCCAGGTCGGCGGCCCCGGCGTCCACGTGCAGAACCTCACCAGGCCCGGCGCCGAACCCCACGACCTGGAGCTGACGCCGCGGCAGATCATCGACGTCGGTGAGTCCACGCTCGCCTTCTACGTCAAGGGCGTGCAGCCCGCCGTCGACAAGGCCGTACGCGAACACGCCAAGCACCACTCACTCGACGCCGAGACCGTGGTCACCACCCTGCCCGCGCCGCAGGACGAGGCCGCCGACGGCGCGGCCGACCCGCATCTGTGGCTCGACCCGTCGCGGTTCGCCACCGTGGCCACCGCCCTCGGCGAGCGGCTCGCCCGCGCCGACGCCGCGAACGCCGCCGGCTACCGCTCCCGCGCCGCCCAGGTGGTCACGCGGCTGAACGCCCTCGACCAGGAGTTCCGTACGGGCCTGCGGCAGTGCGCGCGCAAGGAGATCGTCACCGGCCACTCCGCCTTCGGCTACCTCGCCGCGCGGTACGGACTGCGGCAGGTCGGGGTGTCCGGACTGGACCCTGAGAGCGAGCCGTCGCCCCGGCGCATCGCCGAGCTGACCGGGCTGATCCATCGGACCGGCGCGACCACCGTCTTCACCGAGACCCTCGCGAGCCCCAAGACGGCCGCCACGCTCGCCCAGGAGGCCGGCGTGCGCACCGAGGTGCTCGACCCGATCGAGGGCGTCAAGCAGGGCTCCCACGACGACTACTTCTCCATCATGCGCCGCGACCTCGCGACGCTCCGGCCCGCGCTGGGGTGCACATGAGCCTTCCGTTCCTCCTGACCGGCGGCGAGGTGCGCTTCGAACGCCGCCTCGTGCTGCGCGGGGTCGACCTGGCCGTACGGCCCGGCGAAGTGGTCGTCGTCATGGGCGCCAACGGCTCCGGAAAGTCCACGCTGATCCGTGCGCTGCTCGGCCTGACCCCGCTGTCGGCGGGCCGGGCCGAGCTCTACGGCGTGCCGCCCGGCAGGTTCCGCGACTGGAAGCGCATCGGGTACGTCCCGCAACGCCTGTCGATCGGCGGCGGGGTGCCGGCGACCGTACGCGAGATCGTGTCCTCGGGCCGGATCGCCCGGCAGTCACGGTTCCGCCCGTCCTCGGCCGCCGACCGCGCGGCGGTGGACCGCGCGCTGGTGGCGGTCGGCATGGCGGACCGCGCCCGCGACCCGGTCTCGGACCTGTCCGGCGGCCAGCAGCAGCGCGTGCTCATCGCGCGCGCCCTCGCCGGCGAACCCGACGCGTTCGTCATGGACGAGCCGACCGCCGGCGTCGACGTCCGCAGCCAGCAGACGCTCGCCGACACGCTCCGCGAGCTGGTCGGGCAGGGCCGTACGGTCGTGCTCGTCGCCCATGAGCTCGGCCCGCTCGAACCCCTGATCACGCGTTCGGTCGTCCTCGACCAGGGCCTGATCGTGCACGAGGGCCAGCCGCCGAGTCCCCTCGGCGACTGTGCACGCCCCGGCCACGACCACATCCACCCGCACGCCCCCGCTTCCGAACCCGGTCTGCTCTCATGATCGAACTCCTGTCGTACGACTTCCTGCGCCGCGCGCTGATCGCGGCCGTGCTCGTCGGTGTCGCCGCCCCGGCGGTCGGCACGTTCATCGTGCAGCGTCGCCTGGCGCTGCTCGGCGACGGCATCGGCCACATCGCCCTGACCGGTGTCGGCCTCGGCCTGCTGACCAGAACCTCCCCCACGATCCTCGCGCTGATCGTGTCCGCGCTCGGCGCGGTCGCGATCGAACTCCTGCGGGTCCGCACCCGTACCGGCGGCGACGTGGCGCTGGCGCTGCTCTTCTACGGCGGCCTGGCCGGCGGCGTGCTGTTCGCCAACCTGTCCGGCGGCAGCGCGAGCCTGAACAGCTACCTGTTCGGCTCGATCGCCAGCGTCAGCACCAGCGACCTGTACGTCGTCGCGGGACTCGCCGTCGCCGTGCTGGTCATCCTCGCGGTGTTCGGCCGGGAGCTGTTCGTGCTCTGCCAGGACGAAGAGGTGGCGCGGGCGAGCGGCCTGCCGGTGCGGTTCCTGTCGCTGCTCATCGCGGTCACCGCCGCGCTGACCGTCGTCGTCGCGATGCGCGCGGTCGGCCTGCTCCTGGTCAGCGCCCTCATGGTGGTGCCCGTCGCCGCCGCCCAGCAGCTCACCCGCGGATTCCGCGCGACCATCGGGGTGGCCGTGGTGGTCGGAATCATCGCCGCCGTCGGCGGCCTGTGGGTCTCGGTGGACGCCGACATCGCCCCCGGCCCGACGATCGTGTTGCTCGCGATGGCCGTCTTCCTGGGAGCCGTCGGGACTGGAAGACTGCTCCGCATGCGCCGTACGGAGACGTCTTGACGGGCCGACGCGAGGATGTGCGCCGCGCCCTGTCCACCGCCGAAGCCTTCCGCAGCGCCCAGGACATCTACGCGGACCTGCGCGCCTCAGGATCCAAGATCGGGTTGACCACGGTGTACCGGGCCCTCCAGGGGCTCAGCGACGCCGGCGAGATCGACGTGCTCCGCACCGACGACGGCGAGGCCGTCTACCGCGCCTGCCGCACCGGAGAACACCACCACCACCTGGTCTGCCGCGTCTGCGGCCGCACGGTGGAGATCGAGGGCCCGGCGGTGGAGAGCTGGGCCGAGGCGATCGGCGCCGAACACGGCTTTCGCGACGTCACCCACACCGTCGAGGTCTTCGGCACCTGCTCGAACCACTGAGCGGCACGGCTGGCGACCTGGCCGGATGTCTGGTGGGATCGAACCATGAGTACACGAGGACATGACATCGAGGTCATCGCCGGTTCGGACCAGGTCGTCGTACGGGTGAAGGACACCGTCGTCGCCAACTCCTCCCGGCCGCTGGTGCTCACCGAGACCGGTTCGCCGCCGCGGTACTACCTGCCGCCGGAGGACGTGGACATGGACCTGCTCCAGACGTCGGAGACGACGTCGCACTGCCCGTTCAAGGGCGATGCGGTCTACTGGTCGGTGAACACCGACGACGGCCTGACCGAGGACGCGGTCTGGTCCTACCAGGAACCGTTCCCGAGGGTCGAGCCGATCGCGGGACGCCTCGCCTTCTGGAGCGAGAAGTCGGGCGTCACCCTGGAGGTGAACGGCCAGATCCTCTAGGCGCCCGCTTCACCCAGACCCATCCCCGTAGGGTGCGCTGCCATGGCGAAGCGTGAGAGTCACCCGGCACTGGTGACCGTGTCTGAGTGGCGGGAGTTCCTGCGCGGCTACAGCGACGACTACCTGCGGGTGGCCACCGAGCAGCAGTTGGGGCGCTTGGACGACGTCCAGCGCGAGAATCGGTGGCTGGGTCATGAGCCGGCCGACGAGGAAGCGATCCGTGCGGCTGAGAAGCGCATCGGCGTACGACTGCCGCCGAGTTACCGCAACTTCCTGCTCGCCAGCAACGGCTGGCGCCACATCGCCCCACTGCTGTACGAGCTGCTCAAGGTAGACGAGATCGGCTGGCTTCCGGAAGCGGATCCCGACCTCTGGTTCATGTGGGACCACGACGACGACCTCGCGGAACAGCTCAAGCGGTGCGTGCTGCTGTCCGGGCCTGCCGACGGCGACTACTGGCTGCTCGACGGCGGCGACATCGGGCCGGACGGGGAGTGGAGCGCGTGCTGGTGGTTGGCCAGCAGCGGGCTCGATCCTGAGCCGTGTCCCAGCTTCGGCGCACTGGTGGTCAGTGGGAGGGAGCTGTTCGAGTACGGCCACCCGATCCGCCCGGACGGGCGTGCCTGACGAACTCCTCGCCGAAGTCAGACCGAACCGCTCACTCCTCGTCGGCGGCGAGGATCTCGCCGAGGCGGCGCTTCGGTACGCCGCCGAACTTCGACCGGATGCGCAGCAGGTGATTGCGTACGGTGCCCTCGGTCAGCGACAGCCGTTCGGCGATTTCCCGGGCCGTCAGGCCCTTCTGGGCCAGCAGCGTCACCTCGTGTTCGCGCGGGGTCAGGCCCGCGTGGACCACGTTCCGCTGGCTCGCGGGGATTCTCGGGATTCCGCGGCCGCGGCGCAGGCGTCCCTCCCGGAGTACGGCGGCGAGTGAGCGGTCCGCGCCGGCCGTACGGAAGAGTTCCATGGCCCGCAGCCGCAGCCGGTTCCCCTCCCCCACGTCGGCGGACAGGCGCGCCGCGGCGTGGAAAGCCCGGCCCGCGCTCAGCGGCTCCGGCAGCGTGAGGTACTCCTCCCCGGCCCGGGCCAGGGCGTTCGTGTCCCCCGACAGCAGGCCCTCGGCGTGGCGGCGCGCGGTGCGCGCGCGGCGGCCGGCCGGCCACAGCTCCCCGAGGTCGGACATGACCATCCGTGCCTCGGCGGGCCGGATCTCGGCGAGGACGACGACGAGGTCCTCCCAGCCGAACCGGCGCCCCCGCCGCCGTGCCGTGTCGAGTGCGGCGATGAGGCCCCGGTGCGGCCGTGGCTCCCGGCGTACGGCGCGGAAGCGGGCCTGTTCGGTGACCGCCAATGCGCCGAGCTGCTCGCTGGCCTCGACGACCTGGCGTACCGCGCGGTCGAGCGGTCCGCTGTCCAGCCGGGCCTCCCGCTCGTACCCGCACGCCGCCGCGACCACCGTGGCGATCGCGCCGGCCTCGCCCGTGTCATCGGCGGCCCGGGCGGCGGTCTCGGCCGCGAAGGTCAGCTCGCCGCGCCGGAGCGCGATGACCGCCTCGACGGCCGCGAACGTCCGTTCCCAGCGGAGTCCGCGCGCGAGTGCGGCGCCCTCGTTCACGACCCGGGTGGCGACGTCGTACTCGCCGAGGCCGGTAGCGGTCAGGGCCCAGTTCAGGTAGTTGAGCGAGACCACGGGAGCGGTACGCGCGTCGATCTGCGAGGGCATCAGCTCGACCGCGCGGCGCCAGCGGTCGAGGGCCGACGGCCGGCCGAGGTAGGTCTCGCAGGCGGCGAGGTTGCCGGCGCACAGGGCGATCGCGTACGAGTCGCCGGACGCGACCGCGAGGCCCAGCCCGTCGGTGCCGAGCCGGAGACGGTAGTCGAGTGAGATCTCCGAGTCGTCGTTGAACGGGAAGGCCAGGCCGCCCAGGGCGAGAGCCTTGCCCAGCTGGTCGTCGGCGACCGAGAACTCCGTGAGCGCGGCGGTGTAGGACCTGCGCCGCTCGGCCCCCTTGCTGACGCGGCCGCGCGCCAGCAGGACGCGTCCGCGTGCCGCGGCGTCCCGCAGGGAAACGAGCGAGCGGTCGCAGATCTCCACGGCGACGGTGTGCGAGCCGCCTAGGCGCTCCAGCACCATCGCGTGCTCGGCGACGGCGACGTGCTGGTCGGGCGCGTCTCCGGTCAGGCCGCCGGCGACCTCGCTGAGGCGTTGCAGGGCCAGGTCGGGGTCGCCTCTCAGGCCTAGCTCCTCCACCCGGTGCAGGGCGGTCTTCAGCCGGGTGGGGAGTCCTTCGTCGGCGACCGGAGCAGGGACATCGCGATCTGGCGGAATGCCGCGCATACCCGGCACTTTACCCATGTCCTGACTTTTTGTGCAGTTTATGTATGCGACGTGGCCTCCTCCGGCGTTCTTGAATGGCCTTCGGCTGCGGATGACGGCTTGACAGGAAGCCGCTCGGGGAGTCATCGCAGCCTCCGCGATCCATTCCAGGAAAGGATCGACATGAGGAGACGTGTAGGGGCCGTGGCGGCCGTCCTGCTGACCTCCGCGCTGACCGCGACGGTCCAGCAGGCGTCCGCCACCACCCCCACCCCGCCGGCGTCCCCGCAAGCCCGGTCCGCAGTCGCGAACCGGGCCCTCTCCGCGGCCGCGTCGCACACCGACGCGGTCCACGGTGGCGCCGGACAGGCGTTCACCGCGGCCGACGTCCAGGCCGACCCCAGCGGGATCACTCACACCAGGATGATCCGCACCTACCAGAACCTGCCGGTGCTCGGTGGCGACTTCGTCGTCCACCAGGACGCCGCCGGAAACTGGCTCGGCGTCGACCAGACGCTCAGCCAGACCCCCTCGGTGAGCACCACGCCCGACGTGACCGCCGCGGCGGCGGCCAAGTCCGCCGCCAAGGCGACGCACGAGACCGCCCAGGGCACGCCCACTCTCGTGGTCGAGGCGCGCAAGGGCGCGCCGCGGCTCGCGTGGCAGGTCCTGACCACGGGCAAGCAGGCCGACGGCACGCCCAGCCGCGAGTCGGTGACGGTCGACGCCACCAACGCCAAGGTACTGCTCGCCTCCGAGCAGGTCTGGACGCTGCTGCCGTCCAGCGGCACGCGCGCTCCGAGCGGCGCGCGTCCGGCCACGGATGGAGCCGCCCCGCAGGTCGCCGGTGACGGGCGATCGCTCTACAGCGGCACGGTGCCGCTGCAGACGACCCAGTCGGGCAGCACGTACCAGCTGAAGGACCCGACCCGCGGCAACACCTACACCGACAACCTGAACGGCGGCACCGGCACCAACGGGTCGCCGATGACCGACAGCGACAACCACTGGGGCAACGGCACGACCAGCGACCCGGCGAGCGCCGCCGTCGACGCCCAGTACGGCACCAACCAGACCTGGGACTACTACAAGAGCGTGCACGGGCGTACCGGCATCGGCAACGACGGCAAGGGTTCGCACAACAACGTGCACTACTCACGGAGCTACAACAACGCCTTCTGGGACGACAGCTGCTTCTGCATGACGTACGGCGACGGTGACGGGCGCACGTTCAGCCCGCTCGTCTCGCTCGACGTCGCCGGGCACGAGATGTCCCACGGCGTGACGTCACGCACCGCCAACCTGACCTACTCGGGTGAGTCCGGCGGCCTCAACGAGGCGACCTCGGACATCTTCGGCACCAGCGTGGAGTTCAACGCGAACAACCCGAACGACGTCGGTGACTACCTGATCGGCGAGGAGATCGCGGTCGGGGGTGGCGCGCTGCGCTACATGGACAAGCCCAGCAAGGACGGCGCCTCGCTGGACTGCTGGTCGAGCCGGGCCGCCAGCGTCGACGTGCACTACTCCTCGGGCATCGCCAACCACTTCTTCTACCTGCTGTCCGAGGGCAGCGGCGCGAAGACGATCAACGGTGTGTCCTACAACAGCCCGACCTGCAACAGCTCGACCGTCAAGGGCATCGGACGCGCCGCCGCCGAGAAGATCTGGTACCAGGCGCTGACCGCGCACTTCACCTCCAGCACCAAGTACAAGAACGCCCGTACGCAGTCGCTGGCCGCCGCCGCCGACCTGTACGGCTCCACCAGCACCCAGTACCAGGCCGTCGCCGCGGCCTGGAGCGCGGTGAGCGTCACCTGAGAGACTCCGGCGGGTCGCCCCTCCCCCTGGCGGCCCGCCGGCCCTTCGCACCGGCGGCCGCCGAGGTCTTGCCTCGGCGGCCGCCGGTCACCATCCGCATCCGCGAACCGCGGTCCGGTTCGCCCCCTCAGGGCGATGTGAGCGCGTGTCACGGGCAAATAGATAGCGTGCGTGAGTGTCCTCGCTGAACCTGCGTCGCTCAGTCCGCGCAATCCTCCTCGACGAGAACAACCACATCCTGCTGTGTCGCCTCGCCATTCCAGAGCCGATCGGCACGGTCGTCTGGGCGGCCCCGGGCGGAGGCGTCGAAAGCGGGGAGACACCGCTTGCCGCGCTACGCCGCGAGCTGCGCGAGGAGGTCGGACTGGCGGTCGACACGGACCCGCCACACGTATGGCACCAGCAGGTCGTCGCATCCGGGCACGCGGCAGACCACGACGGCGTGGTCAACGACTATTTCCTCATCCGCACCGCGTCGTTCCATCCCCGCGGCGCAATGTCCGATGACGAGCTCGCGGCCGAAGACATCGACGGCTTCCGCTGGTGGCGCCTGCGAGAGATCGCCGCCTACCGCGGTAGCGATCTGTTCTCACCCCGCGACCTCGCCACGCCGCTGGCGGCGCTGATCGCCGACGGGGTTCCCACTACGCCGGTGCCGCTTGGCCTATGAGCCGGTCCGCCGATCGCACTCGGCCGAGGACCCTAACCCGCCGCGCTGACCTCGTTGGGGAGGGCTCCACCGAACCTACGGTCGCGGCGGGCGAACTGCTCGCAGGCCTGCCAGAAGTGGCGGCGGTCGTAGTCGGGCCAGAGCACGTCCTGGTAGACGAACTCGGCGTACGCGGCCTGCCAGACCATGAAGTTGGAGCTGCGCTGCTCGCCGGACGGCCGCAGGAACAGGTCGACCTCGGGGATCTCAGGCCGGTACAGATAGCGCGCGAAGACCTTCTCGTTGATCTTGTCGGGCCGGAGCTTTCCGGCCTGGACGTCGCGGGCGATCGCCGCCGCGGCGTCCGCGATCTCGGCCCGTCCGCCATAGTTGACGCAGAACTGCAGCGTCAGCACGTTGTTCTGCTCGGTCATGCGCTCGGCGTCCTCGAGCTCCTTGATGACGCTGCGCCAGAGCTTCGGCCTGCGGCCCGCCCACCGCACCCGTACGCCCATCGAGTGCAACTGGTCGCGGCGGCGGCGGATCACGTCACGGTTGAACCCCATGAGGAAGCGGACCTCGTCCGGCGAACGCCGCCAGTTCTCCGTCGAGAACGCGTACGCCGACAGGTACGGCACGCCGATCTCGATGGCCCCCATGATCACGTCGAAGAGGGCATGCTCCCCCATCTTGTGGCCCTCGGTACGCGGCAGGCCGCGATCCTTGGCCCACCGGCCGTTGCCGTCCATGACGACGGCGACATGCTGGGGGATGAACTGCTTGGGCAGCTCGGGCGGTCGCGCTCCGCTCTCGTGCGGATCCGGCGGCAGTACGGCCCTCATATCCGGGTTCTTCTCCTATTCGATGGCGACGTTCCGCGGCGCTTCACGTTCGGGCCCCCCGGTCGCGCTCGGCTTCTCACTCACTCCGCGGCCGACCTCGTCCCTCGGCCGACCACTCCACTCGCTCGGCGCCTCCCGCTCGGGCTCCCTGGTCGCGCTCGGCTTCTCACTCACTCCGCGGCCGACCTCGTCCCTCGGCCGACCACTCCGCTCGTTCGGCGCCTCCCGCTCGACGTGCCGAAGCGAACGGATCCCGTGTTCCAGATGCCACTGCAGGTAGGCGGCGACGAGGCCGCTGCACTCTACCCGGTGACGAGGTTCGCTGGAGTCCGCGCGGGGCCAGTCACCGCGCAGCAGAGCAATCATCAGCCCGATCGTCGCCTCGGCCGGGCTGGCCGAGCCCGGCGGCCGGCATGAGCCGCACACCATGCCGCCCGCGGCGATCGCGAACGACCGGCCCGTACGCTCGCCGCAGCGCGCGCAATCCTCCAGCGCCGGCGCGTAGCCCGCGATCGCCAGCGAGCGCAGGAAGAAGGCGTCGAGCACCAGCCGGGGGTCGTGACCGCCCTCCACGAGCGTCCGCAGGCCGCCGACGACCAGCAGGAACTGCCGCAGCGCCGGTTCCTTTTCGACCGGGGTGAGCTTTTCGGCCGTCTCCAGCATCGCGGTGCCGGCGGTGTAGCGCGGATAGTCGACGGCGAGGCGCTCGCCGTACGGGCGCAGTGTCTCGGCCTGGGTGACGAGGTCGAGTGAGCGCCGCTCGTACAACTGCAGGTCCACGTGCGTGAACGGCTCCAGCCGCGCACCGAACCTCGACTTGGTCTTGCGCACGCCCTTGGCCGCGGCCCGCACCCGTCCGGTGCGGCGGGTCAGGATCGTCACGATGCGGTCGGCCTCGCCCAGTTTCTGGGTGCGGAGCACGACGCCCTCGTCACGATAGAGACTCACCCGCTCATTGTCCCGCACGAATCGGCCCGGACGAACTGCATGGAACCGGGACCGAGCCTGGGGCGAGTGGTGACGATGTTGCGTCGGTGACCGCTGGTGCGGGAGTGCTGACTTTCGGTGACCACAAGCGGCCGGGGTCGCACCGGGCGGGAAGCAGATTCGCCATGCAAATGTGAATCCATGAGATGCACGATCGTTCCACCACACGTACTCCGACATGTCGTCGACCAGCACGGCGACGAGCTGGTGCGCGAGATGGTCCAGCGCACCCTGACCCTCGACCATGAGCAGCGCCGCACGCGTGTCGCCGCGCAACTGATCGCCCAGCCGCCTCCGGCCACCACGCCCGTCGCCGCGAACCGTACGCTCCACGACGCCGCGCACAAGGAGACCCTGCCCGGCAGGACGGTGCGGGCCGAGGGCGCGCCGGCAACGGGCGACCAGCAGGCCGATGAGGTCTACGACTGGCTCGGTGTGACGTTCGACTTCTACAACACCGCCTACGGCCGCAACTCCATCGACGGCGGGGGCCTGCCGCTGGTGGCGACCGTGCACTACAGCGTCGACTACGACAACGCCTTCTGGGAAGGCTCCCAGATGGTCTACGGCGACGGCGACCAGCAGATCTTCAAGACCTTCACCGGGCCCCTCGACGTGACGGGGCACGAGCTGACCCACGGCGTCACGCAGTACTCCGGCGGCCTGGACTACAACGGGCAGAGCGGCGCGCTCAACGAGTCGGTGTCAGACGTCTTCGGCTCGCTGGTCAAGCAGTACCACCTCGGTCAGACCGCCGACCAGGCCGACTGGCTCATCGGCCAGGGCATGTTCACGGACGCCGTCAACGGCGTCGCGCTGCGCTCCATGAAGGCGCCGGGCACCGCGTACGACGACCCGGCCCTCGGCAAGGATCCGCAACCCGCGCAGATGGCCGACTATGTCGAGACCGACAGCGACAACGGCGGGGTGCACATCAACTCCGGCATCCCCAACCACGCGTTCTACCTCGCCGCGACCACCCTCGGCGGACACGCGTGGGAAAAGGCGGGACGTGTCTGGTATGACACTCTCACCAGCAAAAAGCTGCCTTCGGGGGCGGATTTCGTGACGTTCGCCAGCATGACCTATGCGACCGCGGGCACGCTGTTCGGTGTGAACAGCACCGAAAGCGACGCCGTACGCGAGGCCTGGGCGACAGTGGGTGTGAAGGTCACGTGAGAGTGGCCGTCACCCGCAGTGGGGGGTTCGCCGGGCTGGTCCGCCGCGCCGAGGTCGACTCGGCGGACCATCCCACGGTGGCCGGCCTCATCGGTGACGTCCGGCTCGACGACGTCCCCGAGCCGCGGCCACAGCCCGATCGCTACGTCTACGACATCGAGATCGGCGACCACTCCGCCCAGGTGGGCGAGGCCGACCTCCATGGCCCGCTACGCGAGCTCGTGGACCATGTCATGACGCTCGGCGGCTGACCCCCCGCCCCTGGGAAGAGGCGGGGGAAGCGACACTCAGCGCGCCGCGCGGTTGACCGCCGACAGCACGGCCTTCAGCGAGGCGGTGACGGTGTTGGCGTCGATCCCGACTCCCCACAGCACCTTGTCGCCGACCTGGCACTCGACGTACGCCGCGGCCTTGGCGTCGCTGCCCGCCGACAGCGCGTGCTCGTTGTAGTCCAGCACCCGGGCCTGGACGCCGATCGTGGCGAGCGCGCCCACGAACGCCGAGATCGGGCCGTTGCCGATGCCCTGGATCTCCCGGATCTCCCCGCCGACCCGTACGTCGACGTTGAGGAGGTCCTTTTCGTCCACCCGTGACACGGCACGGTGCGCGAGGAGCCCGACCGACGGCCCGTTGGTGAGGAACTCCGTCTCGAAGATCCCCCACATCTGCTCGGGGGTGACCTCGCCGCCCTCGCCGTCGGTGTGCTCCTGCACCACCCGCGAGAACTCGATCTGCAGCTTGCGCGGCAGGTCGAGAGAGTGCTCGGTCTTCATGATGTACGCGACGCCGCCCTTGCCGGACTGGCTGTTGACCCGGATCACGGCCTCGTAGGAGCGGCCGACGTCCTTGGGGTCGATCGGCAGGTACGGCAGCGCCCAGCGGAACTCCTCTACGGGCACGCCCGCCTGGGCCGCGTCGCGCTCGAGGGCGTCGAAGCCCTTCTTGATCGCGTCCTGGTGGGAGCCGGAGAAGGACGTGTAGACCAGGTCGCCGGCGTACGGGTGACGCTCGTGCACCGGGAGCTGGTTGCAGTACTCCACCGTGCGGCGGATGCCGTCAATGTCAGAGAAGTCGATCTCCGGGTCGACGCCCTGGGAGACGAGGTTCATGCCCAGAGTGACCAGACAGACGTTGCCGGTCCGCTCGCCGTTGCCGAACAGGCAGCCCTCGACGCGGTCGGCGCCGGCCATCACCGCCAGCTCGGCCGACGCGACGGCAGTGCCACGGTCGTTGTGCGGGTGCACCGACAGGGCGACGTGCTCGCGGCGGGACAGGTGGCGGCTCATCCACTCGATCTGGTCGGCGTAGACGTTCGGCGTGGAGCGCTCGATCGTGGACGGCAGGTTGATGACGATCTCGCGGCCGGGCCCGGGCTCCCAGACGTCCATGACCGCGTCGCAGACCTCCAGCGCGAAGTCCAGCTCGGTGTCGATGAAGATCTCGGGGCTGTACTCGTAGCCGAAGTCGCAGTCACCCAGGTACTGCTCGGCGAACTTCATGATGTGCCGCGTGCCCTGGACGGCGAGGGCCTTGCACTCGGCCTTGTCGATGTCGAACACCACACGCCGGAACAGCGGGGCCGTCGCGTTGTAGAGGTGCACGGTGGCGCGGGGCGCCCCGGCCAGGGACTGCACGGTCCGCTCGATCAGCTCCTCACGCGCCTGGGTGAGCACGGAGATCTGCACGTCGGCGGGGATGTGGTCCTCTTCGATGAGCTGGCGCACGAAGTCGAAGTCGGTCTGGCTCGCCGCCGGGAAACCGACCTCGATCTCCTTGTAGCCCATGCGGACCAGCAGCTCGAACATGGCGAGCTTGCGGGCCGGGCTCATCGGGTCGATCAGCGCCTGGTTGCCGTCGCGCAGATCGGTGGACAGCCAGCGTGGCGCCTTGGTGATCGTGTTGCCCGGCCAGGTGCGGTCCGGCAGATCGACCGCGGGAAACGGGATGTAGCGCCCGACGGGCATGGGGCTGGGTTGTTGACGTCGCATGATGAAAGGTGCTCCCGGTGAAGTGCCTGCGGCCGACGATCACGCCGAAGCTCCGCGACGAGGGAGCCGGCCTTTACAGGCCCCCGTCGCGGCCGCTAAGGAGGAGCAGCTCATGCAGCACGTCGACAAAGCTAACAGAACGCGCGCGCATCGCCACAATCGCATCCCATCAGGTGAGACGCGACCGACGGCACCGTGCTCGTTCAGGGTATGAGCACGCTGAGGCAGGTGACGCACCCTTCGAGTTTCTCGAACTCCCCGATGCCGACCACGGTGACGTCGTACCCCTCGGAGGCGAGGAGGTCGGCCGTACGGGGCGCGGAGTCACTGATCAGCACCTGCTTCTCCCCCAGCACGACCACGTGCGCCCCAGCAGGCTCCTGCGCCACACGCAGGTACGGCAGCGCGGAGGTGTCGAGGAGCTCCGGGACACCGATCAGCGAGCCGTCGGGCAGCGCGGTCATCGCCGTCTTGAGGTGGAGGCAGTCCGTGAGCGTCACCGGCACGACGCGGCGGCCGCGGGTCGCCAGCAGCCGGGCCAGCTGGCAGAGCGCGTCCTCATTCGTACGGGCCGAGCGCCCGGCGTACACCGTGGTGCCGACCTGGAGCACGTCGCCGCCGTCGAGGGTGCCCTCATCCTCGATCCGCACGACCTTCAGCCCCAGCTCGGTGATCATCCGCTCCATGGAGGCGATCTCCGGGGCGCGCTCCGGCGCACCCGGCCGGGCCAGCACCGCGAGGCCGTCACAGACCACCACCGTGTCCTCGACGAAGACCGCGTCGGGCAGGTCGTCGGCGGGCGGAAGCCAGCGCACCCGCCAGCCCGCCGACTCGAGCGCCGCGACGTAGGCGTCGTGCTGACGCATCGCGAGCGCGACGTCGACCGGCCGCCGGTCGATGTGCGTGACGATGCCCTCCGCCAGCCTGGGGCTCGGCCGGCGTACGAGCGCGGTCGGCTCGGGGGTCTCGGCGTTCGCGCTCACTCGCGCGCCGCCCCCTCTGTCGTGCTGATCACACCGACGGCGTGCGCGGGCGTCATACCGAGCCGGCCCGCGACCGTGTGGAGCGCCTGCCGCTCACCGTTGCCGATCGCCCCGCCGGCGAGCGCGATCCGTACGACCTGAGCGAGGAACCACTCGCGCGCCTCGGTGGTGAGCTGCGCGCCCGCCTGCGCGATCACCTCGGCCGCGCCGTCCGTCGGCTGCTCCAGGTCGGCCGCCAGCATCTCGTCGTCGTAGTCCGCCAGGCCGTACCCGCGGACCGCCTCGACGGCGCGGGCACGCGCCGCGGAACCGGACGGGTCGCCGGCGGTCAGCACCTCGGCCGCCGCGGCGCGCATCGCCATCGGCAGGGCCGCTGCCATCTGCTGGGCGGTGGGCAGGCGCAGTACGTCGAGGTTGAAACGGGTGCGGCAGGTCGCGCACTCGATGACCTCACCCACGCGGTTCAGCGGGATGACGGGGACGAAGAACAGCGTGAACCAGCGGCGGGCCACCCGCTGCCGGTAATGCCGGTCGCCTCCGCAGTTGGGGCAGTGGAAGTCACCCTGGCCGACGGTCCGGAAGAACACCGAGAGACCGAAGATCAGCAACACGGACCGCCTCCTCCTCGTATCGGGCACAACGCCCACTGGTCTCGATCCTGCCGTATCCGTCCGCCGGGCCGTCACGGATCCCCGGTTAGGCGGGTGCGGGCGTCCTACGAAGGATAGGCGGCCGGTCGGGTTCGCAGCCCGGTTGTGATCGGCGAAGGACTGTGCGGCGACCGGCGGAACTTCTACTCTGCATGACATGAGCCAGCCATACGATCCCGGCTACGGCGGGGGGCAGCCGCAGCCATGGGGGGCACCCGGTCAGCAGCCTCCCGGCGGCCAGCCAGGCCAACCCGGCCAGCCAGGCCAGCCAGGCCAGCAGGGCGGATATCCCCCTCAGCAGGGGGGCTACCCACAACAGGGGGGCTACCCACCGCAGGGCGGATACCCCCCGCAGCAGGGCGGATACGCGCCCCCTCCGGGCTACCCGCCGCAGTACCAGCAGCAGCAGCCGCCGCCGGGCTATCCCCCGCAGCAACAGGGGTACGGCCAGCCGCCGTGGCAGCCCACCGCGTCCGGCCGCAAGGGTTCACCGCTCGGCATCGGCGTCGCCATCGCCGGCGCGCTGATGGCCCTGGGCACGCTCCTGCCGTGGATCTCGGTCAAGCTCCAGCTCAGCACGTCGAACATCGCCGGCACGCCGCTGCCCGGCAGCAACATCAGCCGCAGCCTCGCCGGCATCAAGGCGTCCGAGGGCAAAATCGTCATGCTGTGCGCCCTGGTGGCGATCGCCCTGGGCATCGCCGCGACGGTCGGCAACGGCAAGCTGGGCCTCATCGCGGCCGCCCCGGCGGTGATCGCGATGCTGGTGATCTTCAAGGTCTTCGCCGACAAGGCGAGCTACGACGACAAGGTCCCGAACCTCGGCGTCCAGAGCAGCGTGCACGTCTCCCTGCAGGCCGGCATCTTCCTGTCCCTCATCATGGCCATCGCGGTCATCGCCCTGGGCCTCATCACCACCCTGGTCTCCAGGTCGAAGTAACCTCCCCCGCTCACCCCCCCGGCGCCCCATCCGGCCCCACCTCACCCACGTCGTGGGCGCCGGGTCACTCGTAGAAGCCGAGGCGGCGTAGTTGCTTCGGGTCGCGCTGCCAGTCTTTGGCGACCTTGATGCGCAGGTCGAGGTAGACCTTGCTGCCGAGCAGCGCCTCGATCTGCTTGCGGGCGCGCGTGCCGACGTCCTTCAGGCGCGCGCCCTTCGGGCCGATGACGATGCCCTTCTGGCTGGGGCGTTCGACGAACAGCCAGGCGTACACGTCGATCAGGTCGTCGCGTCCCTCTCGCGGCTTCATCTCCTCCACGACCACCGCGATCGAGTGCGGCAGCTCGTCGCGTACGCCCTCGAGGGACGCCTCGCGGATGAGTTCGGCGACCATCACCTGCTCGGGCTCGTCGGTGAGCTCGCCCTCCGGGTAGAGCGGCATGCCCTCGGGCAGGCGGTTGACCAGCACGTCGCCGACCACGTCGAGCTGGAAGCCCGACTCCGCCGAGCACGGCACGACGTCGGCCCACTCCCCCAGCCGCGACACCTTGAGCAGTTGCTCGGCGACCTGCTGGCGGCTGGCGAGGTCGGTCTTGGTGACCATCGCGACGATCGGGGTGCGCTTGATCTGGGCGAGTTCCGCGGCGATGAAGCGGTCGCCGGGGCCGACCTGCTCGTTCGCGGGCACGCAGAAGCCGATCACGTCGACCTCGCTGAGTGTGGAGCGGACCAGGCTGTCGAGCCGTTCGCCGAGCAGTGTGCGCGGCTTGTGGAGGCCGGGGGTGTCGACGATGATGAGCTGCGCGTCGGGCCGATGCACGATACCGCGGATGGTGTGGCGCGTGGTCTGCGGCTTGCTGCTGGTGATCGCCACTTTGGTGCCGACCAGGGCGTTCATGAGGGTGGACTTGCCCACGTTGGGGCGCCCGATGAAGCAGGCGAATCCCGACTTGAAGCCAGTGCCGGTCGATGTCTGGGGCAAGGTCACACCCTCGATTGTGGCGTACTCGCGGCGCACATGAGTCGCCGCCGGACCGCATGGCCCCCGGTCAGCTCCTCAGGACGGTACGGAGCGTGCCGTCCGGGGCGGCGACCAGCACGGTCGCCTTGGGCCCGAGATCGCGTACGGCGGCGATGTCGGGGGCCTCGGTGTCGGTGACGACCGCCGCGGCCTCCAGGTCCTGTGCGCCGCTGGACACCGCCATCGCGACCGCCACCTGCAGCGCGGTCAGCCGCAGCGACGGGAGGTCCACCGGCCCGGCCGCGTAGGTGCGGCCGGTCTCGTCGCGGACCGCTGCCCCCTCGGCCGCACCGGCACGGGCGCGGGTCGAACGGGCCAGGGTGATGATCTTCAGGTCTTCGGCATCGAGCTCGCTCACGCCGACCAGCGTACGTCCCGCGGGGACCGGTGCCACAGCCGAACCCGGGGCGGTCACGCGTCGGCGTTCTCGCGGTCCTCGGCGGGCCGCTCCTCCTCGTCCGGGACGACACGCTCGACCAGGACGGTACGGATCTTGTTGCGGCGGCCGGCGACGTTCTCGGCGGTCAGGCGGAGCCCGGCCACCGTCGCCTGGGAGCCGGCGATGGGTACGCGGCCGAGGGCGTGGGCCAGCAGCCCCCCGACGGTCTCGACCTCGTCCACGTCGATCTCGACGTCGAACAGGTCGGCCAGGTCCTCGACGGGCAACCGTGCGATGATCCGGGCTCGTCCGTCCTCGAGCCGCTCGACCGGCGGCGCCTCCTGGTCGTACTCGTCGGTGATCTCGCCGACGATCTCCTCGAGGATGTCCTCGATGGTGACCAGCCCGGCCGTGCCGCCGTACTCGTCGATCACCACGGCGCAGTGGGTCTGCCGGGCCTGCATCTCTCGCAGGAGCTCGTCGATGGCCTTGCTGTCCGGGACGTACGTCGCCGGGCGCATGATCGAATCGACCTGCTCCACCGACTCACCGTCGCGGTATTCGTGGCTCCGGCGCACCATGTCCTTGAGATAGGCGATGCCGACGACGTCGTCCTCGTTCTCGCCGACCACCGGGATGCGGGAGAAACCGCTGCGCAGGGCCAGCGACAGCGCCTGCCGCAGTGTCTTGTCGCGCTCGATGAAGACCATGTCCGTACGCGGCACCATCACCTCGCGTACGAGCGTGTCACCCAGCTCGAACACCGAGTGGATCATTTCGCGCTCGTCCGGCTGGATCAGCCGTCTCTGCTCGGCCAGGTCGACCAGGTCGCGGAGCTCGGCCTCGGAGGTGAACGGGCCCTCGCGGAAGCCCTTACCGGGGGTCAGCGCGTTGCCGAGAAGGATGAGGAGCTTGGGCAGCGGGCCGAGCACGCGGGCCAGCGGATGGATGACGGAGGCGCCGAAGAGCGCCACCCGGTCGACGTGCTGGCGCCCGAGCGTACGCGGGGTGACGCCGACCGCGATGTAGCTGATGACGATCATGACGGCGGCGGCCGTGGCGTACGCGCGCCAGTTCTCACCGAGCCAGGTGGTGCACAGGGCGGCGACGATGACGGTCGCGGCCAGCTCGCAGCTCATCCGCAGGAGGAGCATGAGGTTGAGGTAGCGCGGCGAGTCGGCGACGACCTGGGCCAGCATGCGGGCGCGCCGGCCGTCGTCGCGGACCAGCTCCTCGACGCGGACCCGGGAGATCCGCGCCAGCGCCGTCTCGGCACTGGCGAACAGTCCCGCCACGATCACCAGCGCGGCGGCGACAAGCACTAGCCAGATCATGGTCACCGTCACGGGGAGGTCTGCGCGCGGGCTTCGCGCCAGGAGGCGAGAAGCTCCGCCTGCAGGCCGAACATCTCCTTGTGCTCCTCGGGCTCGGCGTGGTCGTAGCCGAGCAGGTGCAGGATGCCGTGGGTGCACAGCAACTGCAGTTCGTCCTCGGTGCCGTGCCCCGCCTTGCCGGCCTGCTTGGCGGCGATCACGGGGCAGAGCACGACGTCACCGAGCAGCGCCGGGTCGACCGGCGCGTCCTCGGTGCCGCCGGACACATGGCCGGGGCGGAGCTCGTCCATGGGGAAGGCCAGCACGTCGGTCGGGCCGGGCTCGTTCATCCACTTTTCGTGCAGCTCGGTCATTGCCGTCTCGTCCACGAGCACGATGGACAGCTCCGCCAGCGGATGGACGTCCAGGCGGTCGAGCACGTGCGTGGCCAGGGCCGACAGCGTGGCCTCGTCGACGACGTCGCTTGACTCGTTCAGCACTTCGACGCTCACTGCTCGCTCACCGCCCCCGCTTGCGGGCGCCGCGGCCCGCGGTGTTCTGCTTGAGGTCCTGCGTGTCGTGGCGGTTGTACGCGTCCACGATCTGGCCGACCAGCTTGTGGCGCACGACGTCCTTACTGGTCAGAGTACGAAAGCTGATGTCGGGGATGCCATCCAGGATGTCCTGTACGACACGGAGGCCGCTCAGCTGCCCCGACGGCAGGTCGACCTGCGTGACGTCACCGGTCACCACGACCTTGGACGCGAACCCGAGCCGGGTCAGGAACATCTTCATCTGCTCGGGCGAGGTGTTCTGCGCCTCGTCCAGGATGATGAAGGAGTCGTTGAGGGTGTTGTGCGTCAGCAGGTGGTCCTGGGTGACATAAAGCGAATCCTCTGCCGCCACCTGGATGCACACGCACTCCTCGCGGCCCGCCGGTTCGATGTCATCGATGAAACGCATGGGCCGCCCACCGCCCCCGGCGTGGTACCTGTCGCGTTTGCGGGCGAGGCGGAATGGCCGGATGCCTTCGGGGAGCCGGATGTCGACGATGTGGGCGTCACGATTGAAGCGCCGCGCGCTTCCCTGCTTGCGCCCTTCGGCCATGCGGCGCCGCGCGTAGGCGACCCCGCCCAGCGACCGGACCAGTGCGATCACGTCGTCGCGGAGCTGGATCGACGTCGTCGTGTACTGGATACGACAGGTGCGGTCCGCCTGGGTGACCGGCCCGCCGTCGGTGTCGAGGAGGCCCTGGAGTAGCGCGAGGCGGACCTCGGCCGAGTTGTAGAGGTAGTCATCCGGCACGAACGTCGAGCACGACCGGCTGCCGAGGAGGTCCATGGCGCGAAGGGCCTGGGTGACCGGATTCACAATCCTGCTTCCGGGCTCGCCCGGTGCCGGAACGCGGTTGAGGAGATGGTCGTGGCGTCCCCGGTGCCGCGATCTGACCCCCGGCAGCGCCCCTTCCAGGGCGGAGATGAGTTCCGGGTCGGCAGTGGTGAACCCAGGCGTGATGGATCCCGTGATGCAGCCGTCGCCCAGCAGCAGGCCCAGCGCGTAGGGGTCCATGGGGACCTCACGCTCAGGGAAGCACACCGGGGCGCTGAGCAGCGGCAGCTCGTAGCGCCGGGCGTGCGCCGCGCGCAGGTCGCCGATCATCTCCTGCGTCTCCAGCACCCGCCATGGCTTGCCGCGGCGCTTGTCGGAGGCGGTCCTGACGGTCCACAGGTGCTCGCCGCAGCAGAGGGTCGACGCACCGTCCTGGGCGGTGACGCGGTAGACGTCCCTTTCCCCCTGCGGGTAGACGCCGAGGACCGGGGTCGGTTCGCCGTTCGAGCCGATGACGAGGTCGCCGACCTGGAGCTCGCCGATGGGCCGCCAGCCGTCCGGCGTCAAGACCGGGGTGAAGACGGGCTGACTACGCCCGCGCATGTACGCCAACGGCGCGACCTCGATCGTGCCGGCGGCCATGAGACGCGGGATGGAGTCCGGGTCGATCATGTCGTGCAGCGCGTCGTACAGCGGCCGCAGGTACGGGTCGATCTTCTCGTAGAGCGTGCCGGGCAGGAAGCCCAGGCGCTCGCCCGCCTCGACGGCCGGCCGGGTCAAGATGATCCGGTTGACCTCCTTGGCCTGGAGCGCCTTCACCGCCTTGGCCATCGCAAGATAGGTCTTGCCGGTGCCCGCGGGGCCGATCGCGAACACGATCGTGTGCTTGTCGATCGCCTCGACGTAGTGCTTCTGGTTGAGCGTCTTGGGCCGGATCGTGCGGCCGCGCGAGGACAGGATGTCGAGCGTGAGCACCTCGGCGGGCCGCTCGGTGGTCTCCGCGCGGAGCATCGCCACGCTGCGCTCGATGACGTCCGGGGTGATCGGCGTGCCGGTCTTGAGCAGGTCGAGCAGCTCTTCGAAGAGCTTGGCGACGAGATCGGTCTCCTCGGCAGGGCCGGTGACCGTGATTTCGTTTCCCCGCACGTGCACGTCGCTGGCGAAGGTGCGCTCGACGACGTCGAGCAACTCGTCGCGCGAGCCCAGCAGGGCGACCATCGAATGATCGTCCGGAATCACGATCTTGACTTGCGTGCGCGCGCTGTCCGGTGCGGCGTCAGCGGTATGAGTTGAATCGGCCATAGCCCGGCCTTGCGGCCTGTTCGTCCCTGCCCTTCGATCACGTGGGTCCTCGGCTGCGGTTCTCATGTTACCGGCCGGGGACCACCTATTACGGCCCACTCACCAGCGGGAATCACCCGGGCGGCCAGTTGAGGCCGCGTCCACCGAGTACGTGGGCGTGCACGTGGAAGACGGTCTGGCCGGCTCCGGGGCCCGTGTTGAAGACGACCCGGTAGCCGGACTCGGCCACTCCGTCGCCGACCGCGACCTCGTGGGCCTCGCGCACGATCTCGGCGAGCAGGTCGCCGTCGGTGGAGGCGAGCCCGGCCGCGGTCGCGTAGTGCTCCTTCGGGATCACCAGCACGTGGGTCGGCGCCTGTGGGTTGATGTCGCGAAACGCCAGCGTACGGTCGGATTCGCGGACCACGTTCGCGGGCACGTCACCGGACACGATCTTGCAGAACAAGCAGTCGTGTTCTGTCACTGAGCTCTCCTTACGCCCCACGGTCAGCGCATGTTATCGCGGTCCGGCGCCCGGCTCGTCTGCGAATCGTTACGTGCGGGGACGGCTTCCCTCTGGCCAAGTAGCGCCCCCCTCTGGTTAAGGTGCTGTCAACGCGAACCCCGGCGCATGGGCCCCAGCCCCTATCTGACCCCCCTTTCTCCCTGAACCGGTCGAGTTCGCACGAACTTGCGGATCCGGCGCGCCGTCCAACAAGGCACATGGTCGGTAGCACCGATGGGTGGGAAAAGGCGAGACGAGGCATGGCCTTTCGTAAACCTCACAGCGAGGGTGCGCGTCCCACTGATGTGACCGAAACCCTCGTAGCCAGGAGCACGGCGGGAGCCGTGGCGGTCGCCTGGGATGCTGACCAGGCGGTCACCGCGCTCTACAGTGCGCAGTACCGCTCACTGGTGCGTCTCGCGGCACTGCTCGTACGCGACGTCGCGACGGCTGAGGAAGTCGTACAGGACGCGTTCGTGGCCATGCACGGGGCCTGGCGGCGACTGCGCGAGCCCGACAAGGCTCTGTCGTATCTTCGGCAGTCCGTGGTGAACCGGTCACGTTCAGTGTTGCGGCACCGTGCCGTCGTGGAGAAATATGCTCCGAAGGGGCTTCCCGACGCACAGAGCGCCGAAAACGGAGCGATCGTCGAGCTCGAACGCTCCGCCGTCGTCAAGGCGCTCAGCGCACTACCCAACCGGCAGCGCGAAGCACTGGTGCTTCGCTACTACGGTGATTTGTCCGAGGCGGAGATCGCCCAGACGATGGGGATCAGCCGGGGGGCCGTCAAGAGCCACACGGCGCGAGGCATGGCCGCGCTACGCAGCGTCCTGGAGCAGCAGTAATGACCCAACCCTTCGATGACGAGCACGGTGACCGTCTCCGCCGTGCCCTGCACGCGGAAGCGGAAGCGGTCACGCCCTCTGCAGAGGGACTTGAGCGAATCCGCAGCAAGATCAATCAGCGAAGAGAGCGACGACTGGGTTTTTTCTCGTTGTCCGCCCCGTGGCTGCGCCCGCTGGCCGCGGTGGCGGCCGCCGTGTTCGTCTGCGTCGTCACCGTCTCCGTCACCCCGGCTCTCGCGAACTTCGTCCAGACCGGCCATTTCAGCCCCAACTCCGATGGCGGTGACGGACGGACGACGACCAACGACGGGACTTCCCAGGGCGAGGTGCCGCCCAGCGGCTCCGGATCTCCGTCTCCGAGCATGTCGCCCAGCCCGACCACGATCCGCCCGTCCAACACCGGCAAGCACGTTGTCAACGGTCCCACCTGCGGTGCCGGTGAGGAGACGGTCACGCCGTCGGCCGGCCCGCCCTCCGCCGGCGGAGGGCGCCACCACGTCGCCTCCCAGGTAACGTGCCAGCCCGTGCCCCCAATCGCCGGCACGCCGCCGGTGATCACCGAAGGCCCGCCCGCGCCGCCGGCCTCCCCGTCCGATCCACCGCCGAGCGAGCAGCCGACCGACGCCCCTGCCCCCGGCGTCAACCCGAACCAGTCACCCTGACCTCAGCACGCGTCGACCCGTCCGAGGCCTCGCCCCGGGCGGGTCGGCCGCGTTCGGTACGGGACAGAGGTGCCCGTGAGATTGCCTTGCGGAGGCATTCCACACATGTCAGTCCAGTTCAACCACACCATCGTCCCGGCACGGGACAACCGAGGCTCGGGCGGCCGCGTCACACCGCTGTGGAGCGGAGCCTGTCCACCTTGTTCGAGCCATCGCCACGACTTTCGGATCAGCTGGGGCTGACTACGCGACCACCGGGACTGGGCGCCGAAGGCGAGGTCACCAGCGGCCGGTGCGGGTCAGCAGGACCGACGCCGCGGCGACGCCGGCCGTCGACGTCCGCAGGACGGTCGGGCCCAGCAGGGCCTGTGCGCCGCCCGCGGCCGCGAATGCGGCGAGCTCCTCGGCGGTCAGGCCGCCTTCGGGGCCGACCACGACGACGAGATCGCCCTCCGCCGGAATCTCCAGGCCGCTCAGCGGTCGTTCGGCCTCCTCGTGCAGGACCACGGCCAGTGCCGCGTCCGCGACCCGCGCGGCCACGTCCGCCGTGCTCGCCAGGTCGGTGACCTCCGGCAGCCACGCTCGGCGCGCCTGTTTGGCCGCCTCCCGCGCGGTGCTCCGCCAGCGTCCCAGCGCCTTGGCGCGCCGCTCCGGGCGCCACTGCGTCACGCAGCGCGCGGCGGCCCACGGCACGATCACGTCGACGCCGACCTCGGTCATGGTCTCCACGGCCAGCTCGCCCCGGTCACCCTTCGGCAGGGCCTGGACGACGATGATGCGCGGCTCGGGCGCGGGCACGTGCCGGCGGGCGTTGGCCTGGAGTTCGAGGCTGTCGCGGCCCACGGAGGTGACCACGCACTCCACGACGAGCCCGGCGCCGTCGGTGAGGTCGGCATGCTCCCCCGGCCGCAGCCGGCGTACGGCCGCGGCGTGCCGGCCCTCCGGACCGTCGAGCAGGATGCGGTCCGAGGAGAGCCGTTCACACAGGAAGACCGGCGGGCTCATCGCTCACGGGCCGCCGGTCAGCGGCCGTTGAAGGCGTCGCGCAGCCGCGAGAAGAAGCCCTGCTGCCCCGGGGAGAACTTGCCCGGCGGGCGTTCTTCGCCGCGCAGGACCGACAGCTGGCGCAGAAGCTCCTCCTGCTCCTCGTCGAGCTTGGTGGGCGTCTCGATGTTCACGTGGATCATCAGGTCGCCGCGGCCGGTCTCGTTGAGGTGCTTGACGCCCCGCCCGTACATCGGGATCTGCTGGCCCGACTGGCTGCCGGGCCGGATGTCGATCTCCTCCGGCCCGTCGAGGGTCTCCACGGTCAGCGACGTGCCGAGCGCGGCCGCCGTCATCGGCACCTGGACGGTGCAGTGCAGGTCGTCGCCCTGCCGCTCGTAGATCGCGTGCGGACGCTCGACGATCTCCAGGAACAGGTCACCGGACGGCCCCCCGCCGGGGCCGACCTCGCCCTCGCCGGCGAGCTGGATGTGGGTGCCGTTCTCGACGCCCGCCGGGATGCGGACCTTGATCGTACGGCGGGTGCGGACCCGTCCGTCGCCGGAGCACTCGGTGCAGGGCGTACGGATGACGCTGCCGTAGCCGCCGCACTGCGGGCAGGCGCGCGAGGTCATGACCTGGCCGAGGAAGGACCGGGTGACCTGCTGCACCTCCCCGCGGCCGTGGCACATGTCGCAGTTTTCGGGCTGGGTGCCCGGTGCGGTGCCGGCGCCGGAGCAGTTGGTGCAGACGACCGCCGTGTCGACGGTCAGCTCGCGCGTCGTGCCGAAGGCGGTCTCCGACAGGTCGAGCTCGACGCGGATCGTGCCGTTGCGGCCGCGCCGCGCCCGGCTGCGGGGGCCCCGCTGGGCCTGCGTGCCGAAGAAGGCGTCCATGATGTCGCTGAACGGGAAGCCCGCCCCGAATCCGCCGCCGGACGCGCCGGCGCCGGACGCGAAGGGGTCCGCGCCCAGGTCGTACATCTCACGCTTCTTGGGGTCGGAGAGCACCTCGTACGCCTGGGTGATCTCCTTGAACCGGTCCTGCGTCTCCGGGTCGGGGTT
>JAOPYG010000288.1 GCA_025964685.1 Actinoallomurus sp.
CCACGGCTCCTGGCTGCCCACCTACCAGGCCGCCCTGAGCGGCTTCGACCGCTCGGCCGGCACCGCCCCGGACGCGAGCTGGCGCCGCTTCGACGTCTACTACGGACGGCTGGCGGCTGGCTGCGAACCCTTCCTGGTCGAGCTCGGCCGCCGGCTCGACGCCGTCCGCGCCCGCCACCCCGGCCGGTTCGAGCGCCGCCTGGCCGACGACATCGAGCGGCATCTGCTCGACCGCTTCGAGCTGTCGCTGGCCTGGGCGGTCGAGGCCGACGCGAACGTGCACTGCGCGCGTACGGGCATCGACCGCGACGCCGCGACCCGCGACGAATACCTCTCCTACGTCGACGCGACGTTCGCCGACGCCGCCGCCTACCACCGCTTCTACCTCCGGTTCCCGGTCCTCGGGCGCTGGCTGGCCGAGGTCACGGCCCTGCTCGCCGACTTCGGCGGCGAGCTGATCGACCGCTTCGCCGACGACCGTGAGGACATCGGCCGGGCCCTCGTCGGCGCGGAGATCGAGACGTTCCGGTCGCTGCGCCTGGGCCTGTCCGATCACCACGCCGGCGCGCGGAGCGTCGCCATCGCCGAGGTCGGGCTGGCCGGCGGCGGCACCGGTTCGTTCGTCTACAAGCCCCGCTGTATCCGCTCCGAGGCGGCCATGCAGGAGCTGCTCGGCCGGCTGCGCGACGACGGGGTCCTCGGCTTCGCCACCCGGCGGGTGCTGCCCCGGCCCTCGTACGGCTACGAGGCGCTGATCCCGTCCGGCCGCAACCGCATGCGCACGCGGGAGGAGGTGGAGCGGGTCTACACCGAGCTCGGCGGCTACCTCGGGATCTTCTACGTCCTCGGCGGCGGCGATCTCCACTTCGAGAACATCCTGATCGCGGACGGGCACGCCCACGTCTGCGACTGCGAGACCGCGCTCGGCGTGCTGCCGCGTGGTCAGGCGCGCCCGGCCGGCACGCTGCTCGACTCGGTTTTCAAGACCGGGCTGCTCGAATGGCCGCGCACCACGACGTCGGCCACCGAGATGCGGATCAGCGGATACTCCGGCGGCGAGGCGTACGACATGCCGATCGCGGTGCCGCGCGTCAACGAGCACCGGGTCAGCTTCAAGGCGTCGGTCACGCACCGCTCGGGCATCCACGTCGAACCGGACGGCTCCAACCGCGTCTTCCTCGGTGACCGGCTGATGCAGCCGCAGGACTTCGCCGACGCGATCTTGAACGGCTTCGGCCGCGTCTACGCGTGGTTCGAACTCCGGCCGGACCAGGCGATCGGCGACGTGGCCGAGATCTTCGCCGGGGCGTCCGCGCGGTTCATCAACTGGGGCACCCAGATCTACTCCCAGCTGCTGATCTCCGCGCGGCACCCCAAGTGCCTGGTCGACCCGCTGGAGGTCGACCTGCTCACCGGCACCGTACGGACCTTTCCCCGCACCTGGGACACCGCCGGCACGCTCGCCGAGCGCGAGCTGGACTCGATGTGGCGGCTCGACATACCGATCTTCACCGCCGAGGCCGGCTCCCGGCAGCTTGTGCACGACCACGCGGTGCCGCTGCCGTCCTACCTGGAGGTCTCGCCCATCGAGGGCGCCGCGCAGCGGATCGGGCGGCTGTCGCGCGCCAACCGCGCCCAGCAGGCCCAGTACATCGCTGCGAGCCTGTCCTCCGGCGAGGTCGCCAGCCCGGCGTTCGTGACGGCCTCGATCGAGTACGCCACGCGGATTGGCGAGCACCTGTGCCGGATGCTCCGCGACCCGTCCGCACCCGCGCCCTGGACCTCGTACGGGCTCACCGGTGAAGGGATGGCCGAGGTCGACGTGGACGGCGACCTCTACCACGGGTCGGCCGGCATCGCGCTGTTCCTGGCCTACCTCAACGACCTGGTGCCGCGGCCGGAGTTCCGCCGGGCCGCCGGGCGCGCCCTCTCGCACGCCGTCACGCACACCGACCGGCGGCGCGTCGGCGCCTTCCAGGGGCTCGGCGGCCTCATCTACGTGCTCACCCACCTGCACCACCTGTGGCAGGACCGGAGCCTGCTCGAACTCGCCGTACGGCTGAACCACGAGCTGGCCGGGCCGATCGACGCCGACACCCACTTCGACGTGCTGAGCGGGAGCGCGGGGCTCATCCCGGTGCTGCTCGGCCTCGGCCGCCAGACCGACGGCCAGGGCCTCGAACACGCCGGACGCTGCGCCGGCCTGCTGCTGCGGCACGCCGTCGAGGACGGCGACACCCTGAGCTGGCCGCCGACCGACCCGGGGGAGGCGGCCGCGAACCTCACCGGCTTCTCCCATGGCGCGGGCGGCATCGGGTGGGCGCTGATCCAGCTCGGCAGCCTGCTCGACCACCCCGACTACATCGACGCCGGGCGGCGCGCCTTCGCGTACGAGGGCGGGCACTTCGACGAGACCCAGCAGGACTGGTACGACCTGCGCAACAGCCCCGGCGGTGCCGTACGCGGCGGGCACCACTTCGCCAACGCCTGGTGCAACGGCGCGGCCGGCATCGGGCTGAGCCGCATCGCGAGCTGGGCGGCGCTCGGCAAGGACGACGAACTCCTGCTGCGCGAGGCCCACCAGGCGCTCGCGGCGACGATGCGGGGCTTCCCCCGGCTGATGAACGACACGCTCTGCCACGGCCGTACCGGCAATGCCGAGCTGTTCCTGCGGTTCGCCGTGCTGCGCGACGAGCCGGCGTTCCGGCTTGAGGCCAACGTGCAGGTGCAGGAGCAGTGGCGGCACCTCGACGACGCCGAGAACGGGATCGCGGAGGGCGGCGCCGGGTTCTTCCCGGGGCTGATGCTCGGGCTGTCCGGTTTCGGGATGCACTTCCTGCGCCTGGCCCGGCCCGATCGGATCCCCTCCGTGCTGCTCCTCGATCCCGCCCCCAGCCGATAGAAGAAGGAGAACACCGATGTCCGTCGAGTCCAGCCGGGCCTTCCTCCAGATCGCCTACGACTCACCGGAGCTCAAGCAGCAGCTCAAGGCCCTGACCGGTACCCAGGAGATCGTGCGGCTCGGCCTGCGTTACGGCTACACCTTCGACGTGCCCGAGCTGATGGAGGCGTCGTCCTCCTTCACCGGCACGGCGGAGGAGGCCCCGAGGCGGCGCAGGCGGTCCGCGGCCACCGGGGACGTCCCCACCGGGCCGCTCCACCACGAATACCGGCTGGACGACCTGCCCGGGCTCGAAGGCGTGATCGACCAGCTTCCCCATCTCAAGGTCAGGCCGCCCTCGGTCGATCTGGACCGGTTCGGGGCCACCTTCCGCGAGGAGGATCTGCGGTCGACGTCGAAGTCCCCGGCGGACCCGGAGTTCCAGGCGTGGCACGAGACGATGATGCGGGCCCACTGGCGCGACCCGGCCCTCGGCTCCGGCGCGCCCCGGCGCGACTTCCACCTCGTCAACCTGGACGAGCACGTCGACCATCCGGGCTATGACCGCTACCTCGAGGCCAAGCACCGGATGGTCCGTACGCTCGAGGAGTTCTTCGGTTCGGAGGTCCGGTTCTCGGGCAGCCTCTGGTACCCGCCGGCGAGCTACCGGCTGTGGCACACCAACGAGACGCAGCCGGGCTGGCGGATGTACGTCGTGGACCTGGACGGGCCGCCCGTCGATCCGGCCGACACGTCGTTCTTCCGCTACATGGACCCCCGGACCCAGGAGATCGTGACATTGCGGGAACGGCCGCGGATGGTGCGCTTCTTCAAGGCCGAGCAGGACCCGACCAAACTGTTCTGGCACTGCATCGTGAACCCCACGCGCCGGCACCGCTGGAGCTTCGGCTTCGTCGTGCCGGACGACTGGATGACCGCGGGCGCGCGGCGGATCTGAATGTTCGGCCTCAGGCAGCACCCCGCGGAGACGGTCGTCGGCCCGGAGCCGGACCCGCCGGCGATCCGGGCCGTCGGCGTCCGCAAGTCCTATCCCGGCGTGGAGGCGGTCCGCGGGATCGACCTGACGGTCGAGCAGGGAGAGACGTGGTCCGAAGATCGCGCCGAGGTTGTCCATCATGCATTCACTCCCGCACAGGTCGTCACCGAGATGACCCGCCGCGGTACTGGGTATGCCGAGTCGACGATCCGCACGATGGTCACCGCGCACATGTGCCGCAACGCGCCGGACAACGCCGGCACCACCTATGACGATCTCGAGCGAATCGATCGAGGCGTCTACCGGCTTACGTCGATGGACTGATGAATGCCAACGGCGCAACCGTCTCGGACGCACCGGATACGCCCGGGGCGCATGACGGGATAAGTTTCGTCACGCCACCAGCCCACAGGCCCCAGACGGCGTTTTTTGCTTTGGGACAGTCGGTGCGTACCTCGGCAAGTGCGCGACCTGCAGGTTTCTGTATGTCCCGATTTGCGTGAGCGTCGTGACATGTAAATTCAAAGCTGCGGATTAAAAGTCCACAGCCCTTATGTCAAATCGGTCCCCTCGGTGTCAGTCTATGCCGGTTCGTCCGCGACTCCGCCACTTTTGATGCCGGGTTGTGCCGATGGATGACGGACGGTACCGCGACGTTCGAGCAAACGGCGAGCAAACATAGCGCCGATGCGCTGGCCGGGTGTCGGTCACGCGACGCGACGATCGCGAAGGGGTTTGGTGGTTATGCGGCGAGATGGCGATGACGTCAGCCGCCCGGCGAGTGAGGGTCATGTTATGCGCCCTAGAGAATTGTGCGGGTATTAATGGGGCGCGAGTTGGGGGTATACGTTTGGTCGGCTGCCCGCGACCTGCGGCGGCGTCTGGTGCCGTTCGCCCGGTCCGGAGCTTCGCATCGCGGACGCACCGGACCGGGCCCCCGACCGCACCCGTGTGGCCCTACCGGATCCTCAGCGGATCGTGCCGGGGTGCGGCCTTAGGAGAGGCAGAGGATGAGCAGGCAACTGTCGACCTTCACGTCGTCAATGACCGGGCCGTACGCGTAGGTGGTCGTGGTGGCGAACTGCAGCGTCGCGGACGTTCCGAGCGAGAGGAACGTGAATTCCATCGGCACGTAACCCATGTGCGGTCGGCTTTTCCCGGTGATGTCGAAGGAGAAGTTCTGCGCCACCTGGCCATTGACGAGCACCTGGCCCGTCTTTACGGACGGCCCGCCGATCGTTTCTCCCGCGAGCCAGTAGCTCACCTTGTACTTGGTCAGCGGAAGTGTGGAAATGCGCTGGGATATGGCGCCGGGAGTGTTGCCGTTAAGTTCGAGAGACTGCACTCCGTCCACCGTCTCCCACAGGCCCGCGCCCGACAGGTCGACGGTGCCGGTGGTCACTGTCCACGCTCCGATGGACTCGCCGGCGGAGAAGCGATGGTAAGAACCCACAGTCACGACCGGGGTCTCGAAGCTGCCGTTGGCCAGTTGGGTGGAGGCGTCGGCCGGTGCGGAGACGAGCGCCCCCACTGTGATCAACGCGCTGGTGAGGCCTACGACCGTAAAGATCCGGCGCCGGCGACCGCTCCGGCCCGAACGGTGAGTCCGCGTTCCTAAGAGGCTGGCGGTGCGAGTGATGAAGAAATCAGACCACGCTTTCATGCTGTTCTCCCAAGCCACGAGTAGTGCGCCATCCGGGCACGATGAGGCGGCGTCCCCTCCGTTGACCGACGGTAAGTAAGCGATCTGTCGCCGTGCGTCGACTTTAGGCATACGCCCGGTGATCCGCCGTAACGGAAGAGACATGATTTGCTGCTCTTGACATTCCGTCGGACGGGCTTGATCAGCGGATTGATCCGGCCGGTGATGGCGACGTGAGATGGCATGTCCTGGTGTGGCCACCTGGTAGCACCCGACGAAGCGCCTGCCGTGGGTCTCTCGAGCCTCTACGCGGCCGGCGGCGCCGGGTACGCCCTCGCGTGGGTCTCATGGTCGGCGGACTGCTGCCCTGGGAGCGTGTGGGTGCCGATTATCGTGTCACCTCATGCGACCTGGGCGTATTCGTGGAGGAGGCCGCCGAGTCGGTCTCGTCGGGTGACCTTGATGTCGGCGTCGACCGGCTCGGGTAGCGCTCGCAGCGGGCTGGCCTGGTTCAGGGCCAGGTGCGGGCGGTGTTCGTTGAAGTAGGTTTCGTCCTCGGTGAGGACCGTGCGCAGGTGGTGTTCGTTCATGATGAGGATCCGGTCGAGAAGTTCGCGGCGGACGCTTCCCACTCATCGTTCCATGATCGCGTTCATCCGCGGGGCCTGCGGTGCGGTGAGCACCACGCGGATGCCCTCGGTCTTGAACACCTCATCGAACAGGGCGGTGAACTTGTTGTCCCGGTCCCTGATCAAGAATCGGAAGTCGCCGGCCCGATCGCCCAGGTCGAGCATCAGGCAGCGGGCTTGCTGAGCGTGTTGGTGCCGGAAACTCGGCCACCGACCGTGACCTGGGGTTTCCTGTTCGGTAGGCGGGCGATGCTCGAGACGAGCAGGATCGATGCTCGTGGCGCTACGACGGCTCTATCTCATTTTCGTCCGTCTACTCGGTGTGGGGGCCGAAAACCTCGTCCACATCACGCGACCTGGGCGTATTCGTGGATGATGCCGCCGAGGCGGTCGCGCCGCTGGAT
>JAOPYG010000294.1 GCA_025964685.1 Actinoallomurus sp.
ACCCGGCCGATCCCCGCGAGGTCCAGGACGACGAACCGGTCGCCGGGCACGTACGGCTCGTAGGGCCGCCACGGGAAGATCTTCCGGTACGACGCGGCGAGGCGGCGTACGCCTACGACCAGGTGGCGCGCGAACGTCTGACGCAGGCGATCTCGGCGAAGGTCAGCCTCATCCAGGCGAACACCGCGACGGACGCCGTCATCGGGGCCGACCGCGTCGTCTGGCTGGAGACGGCGCACCCCGTCGACCACCGGCTGCGGATCACCTGGACCCTGGACGGCCGGGCGCTGCGCGGCGGCCGGGCCGCCCTCGACCTGGCCCGGTTGCGCCTGACACCCGGCCGGCACGCGCTGACCGCCGAGGTCGGCGACCCGACCGGCTTCGTCCGCGACCCGGCGATCAGGTCCTCGCTCACCAGGTCCCGCACCTGGACGGTGGACACGCGTGTGCGTACGCCGGCCGTGCCCACGCCGATCGCCTTCACCGGCTCCACCCCCGAGAACACCGACGTGGGGGCCCGCGACGTGATCTACACCGAGACGACGCATCCCACGCGGTCGGTGCCGGCGGTGCACTGGACCCTCGACGGCCGTCCGCTCCCCGCCCGGAGCGGCGACCTGGCGCTGGCGCGCCTCCACCTCATCGCGGGCACGCACCGGATCACCGCGCAGGCCGTGTCCTCCGGCGTATGGTCCAGCACGCGCACCTGGACGGTCGACGCGCAGCGCCCGGAGGTGTCGTACGCGCTGTCGCGGCCCGCCGCGGTCACCCATGGGGCGTACGTCTTCGACGGGCGGTTCACGATGAGGCTGATGCCGCGCGACTCCGGAGGACCCGCGGTGGCCGAGTTCCAGGTCGACGGCGACGGCTGGTTCCGCTACTTCGGCTGGCCGTCCGATCCCGCTGCGCCGTTCCTGTTCACGCCGCTGGGCACCGAGATCGACCATCTGATCTACGGCAAGCTGGGCCGGCCCGCCCGCGCCACGCCGTGGGACGACGTGCCGCCGGGCTACGGCCGCCACCTGATCGAGTACCGTGCCATCGACGCCGCCGGCAACGTCGGGTCGGCCAGACGTTTCTCGGTGATCCTGCGCCCTTGACTGTAACCAAGTGCTTACCAGAGCATGGGGTCACCCTCCGGAAGGTGGTCGGGGCATGGGAGCTCAGCTCGCCGACGTCGATCTTTCTCTCCTGGAGTTCTGGGCACGCCCCCTCGACGAGCGGATGGCCGTCTTCAAGGAGCTGCGCGGCCGCGACCACCCCGCGTTCTTCACCGAGCTGTCCGTGCCGTTCGTGCCACCGGGCAAGGGGTACTGGGCGCTGGTCCGGCACGCCGACGTGAGCGAGGCCAGCCGCCTGCGCGAGGTCTTCAGCAGCGAGCCCAGCGCCACCACGATCCCGGACTTCCCGGCGTACATGAGCCGGTTCTTCGGCTCGCTGATCAACATGGACGATCCACGGCACGCCAAGATCCGGCGGATCGTCTCCCGCGCCTTCACGCCGAAGATGCTGGCCAAGACCGAGGACGACGTAGGGCGGCGCGCGGCGCGCATCGTGGACGAGCTGATCACCTCCGGCCCCGGCGACTTCGTCTCCAAGGTGGCGGTACGCCTGCCGGTCGAGGTCATCTGCGACATGCTCGGCATTCCCGAACGCGACTACGCGCGGGTCATCGCGCGGACCAACGTGATCCTCGGCAACTCCGACGCGGAGTACACCGGCGTCGACCCGGCAAGGATCGGCCGCCTCAGCATGGGCCGCGCTCTGGTCAAAATCGTCCTGGCGGCCCGCGACCTGCACCGGCTGGCGGCGGGACTGGGCCGCGAGCGCGTGAAGAACCCCACCGACGACCTGACGTCGGCGCTGGTCAACGCCAACGTCGACGGCGAACGGCTCACCACGCGCGAGCTCGGGTCGTTCTTCCTGCTGCTCGTGGTGGCGGGCAACGAGACGACGCGGACGGCGCTGAGCCACGCGTTGCAGCTGTTCACCGACTTCCCCGACCAGCGGCGGCTGCTGCTCGAGGACTTCGATGCCCGCATCCCCGGCGCCGTCGAGGAGATCGTCCGCTATGCCACGCCGGTCATCTTCATGAGGCGGAACGTGACCCGCGACCACACGATGAACGGCCACACCTACCAGGCGGGCGACAAGGTGCTGCTGTTCTACAACTCGGCCAACCGCGACGAGGCGGTCTTCGAGGACCCCGACGCCTTCGACATCACCCGCGACCCCAACCCGCATGTCGGCTTCGGCGGCCCCGGCCCGCACTTCTGCCTCGGCGCCAACCTGGCACGGCGGGAGATCACCGTCATGCTGCGCGAACTGTTCACCCGGCTCCCCGACGTGCGAGCGGCAGGCGACCCCGACCGCCTGCTGTCCAGCTTCATCAACGGCTACAAACGCCTGCCCTGCACGTTCACCCCGCCCGGCCGACCGGGGCAGGTCGGGGATGCCGGCTAACCGACGGCGACATCCGTCTGCCGGCCGCCGGCGAGAACCGCCGGCGTCTGCGGCAACCTGCTTTGCATGTCGTAGACCCGTCTGCCGAATCCGCCGGGGGCGTCGTAACACGTGCTGAAGTTCCGGGCCGTCGGTCCCCGCGAGTGGCGCCAGCAACGCCGGCAATTGGGCCTCGGTGTCAGTTCTGTGCCCTCCGGTAGCCGATCACGGCGCCGTGCACGTTCACCGTCCCCGATGGGGTGGCGGCTCGGCCCTGACTGTCACAGCCGCGCGGTACGGTCCGGTCATGGCAGCCAGAATCGATCTGACCTTCGACTGTACGGACGCGCGGCTCCTGTCCCGGTTCTGGAAGACGGCGCTGGGGTACATCGACGAGCCACCACCCGCTCCCTTCACCACCCGGGAGGAGTGGCTCGCGCAGTTCGACCTGCCGGACGACGAATCCGAAGACGACGGTGCGTGGCTCTGCGATCCGGACGGCGTCGGCCCCCGGCTTTCCATAATCAAGGTTCCCGAGCCCAAGACGGCGAAGAACCGGCTCCACATCGACATCCGGGTGCCCGGACATGGCACTCCCGAGGAGCGGTGGGAGCGGATCAGGGCCGAGTCCGAGCGGCTGGTGAAGGCACGCGGGACCGTCCTGGAGGAGGCCGGCGAGCACCACATTGTGATGGCCGACCCGGAGGGCAACGAGTTCTGCGTCGCCGCGGCCTCGGTCTGAGGGAGGGTGTTCGAAAGACATGCGCTCGCTCGTCCAAGCGGATCTAGTGCCGTAGCCGATCACGCCCGCGAGCCAGCGGAGGCGTCGTTCGGTCTTGACCGCCGCCTTCCGGAGTGCGACGACGAGGACGGTCACGGCCTCAGGGGAGGGTGACGAACTTGCCGAGGAAGGCGCGTGCCACCGGGGTGTCCAGCCGGTAGTCCAGGTTGGTCGCCCTGCAGGCGTCGTCGTCCCCGCTGATCGTGGTGGCCACGAGGAGGTCCGAAGCCGGGCCGCCGAGGAAGTTCGGTCCGCCGGAGTCGCCATAGCAGGTTCCGCCGTCCTTCTTCGCGGAGTTCTCCGACAGCTTGAGCCAGGTGCCGGTGAGCGTGGCGAAGGAGATCGACGTACGTCGGCGGGTGTCGGAGTAGTGGAACTGCTGCCCGTCCGGCGACACTGCCCCGTAGCCCACCGGCGTGAAGGTCGTCGCGGCCAGGGTCCCGTGCGCCTTGAGCTGGTCGAGCGTGCCGGCCGCCGGCAGCCGGGCCGGCTTGATCCCCGGGATGGGAGTGCTGAAGACGACCACGGCGATGTCGTGGAGGGCGGACGCGTCGGTGTACTGAGGGTCGGCCGTGTAGCGGCCGACGTACACGCCGGAGCCGAGCTGGTAGCGGCTCGAGAAGGAGACCATGGCGGTCTTCTGGTCTTTCTGGCCGCAGTGGGCCGCGGTCAGGAAGACGGTCGGCGAGATGAGAGTGCCGCTGCAGTAGGACCAGGTGCCGTCGGGGTACGCCTTCGCGCCGATCATGGCACCCACGGACGGATGCCCCGCTCCGTCGAGCGTGCCGTTGGTGATGGCCGAGGCGGGGGAGACGCTGACCGCGAGGAACGCGACGACGACCATGACAAAGGGGACGAAACGCATGCAGGCACCATAACGGTGCAGGTAAGCGTTGTGTAGAGAAGTTACTCTAGAAGAGTCAAAACCGTAAAAGATCTACCTTCGGCCGGTTTCCCGTGTCCGCTGGGACCTGAGCGGCCGGAAGAGCACCGCGACCGGTAAGAAGGGCGTCATGGACATCTCTCCCCCTGAAGTCGAGCTGGCCGAAGCCGAGGCCATGTTCCAGATCCAGGTCAACGCGCCCGAGCACGTACGGTCCATGCTCGGCATCGAGGTCACCCGCATCGGCGGAGCCACCGTGACGTTCATGCGCGACGACCCGACCCGCTACTGGAGCAAGGTCATCGGGCTGGGGTTCGAGCAGCCGGTCACGCGGGAGCTCATCGGGCGGATTCATGACTTCTACGCCTCGCGCGACGCGTCCACGGCCACGTTGCAGCCGGCGCCCTCGGTCCTCCCCCCGGACTGGGCGGACATCTGCGCGGCGTACGGCATCACGGCCGGGAGCAGCTGGGTCAAGCTCGTGCACGACCTCACCGACGTGCGGCCGGCGGAGACGACGCTTCGCGTCGGGCCGGCCGGTCCCGAACACGCGGCGCAGTGGGGCTCGTTGCTGATGCGCGGATTCGGCATGCCGGAGAAGGGGCTGGCAGAGATGATGGCCGGCGTCGTCACCCATCCCGACTTCCACGCGTACGGCGCCTGGGACGGCGAGGACATGGTCGCCGCGGCCGACTTCTACGTGTACGACGGCGTCGCCGAGGGATACGGTGCCGCCACGCTGCCGGAGTACCGCGGGCGTGGCGCCCAGTCGGCGATCCTGGCCACCGCGCTGGGCGATGCCGCCGCCGCCGGCTGCCGCTGGTTCGTGGCCGAGACCGGCACGGAGACCGACGGCGAGCACAATCCCTCGCTCCACAACATGCTCAGGGCCGGCTTCTCGATGTGCTACGAGCGTACGAACTGGGTCTGGCGCCCGGCCTCGGACGAATGACGGACGGCCGCGGCGCGTCTCATGTTCACCCCCGGGGGCGCGGCCCTGCGACCTGGGCACTAAAGTATCCTTAGGAACTCAACTTTCCTTTGGTTCCACGAACGAGCGTCAGTGCGAGGAGACAAGTATGGCCAAGCTGGAAATCATCATCGCGAGCACCCGTCCCGGGCGGCTCGGCCTGCCGATCGGGCAGTGGGTCGAGACCGAGGCGGTCGCGCACGGTGCTTTCCCCGAGGTCGAGCTGGTCGATCTCGCCGAGGTGAACCTGCCGTTCATGGACGAGCCCACCCATCCCCGGCTGGCCCAGTACACGCACCAGCACACCCGTGACTGGAGCGCGAAGATCAAAGAAGCGGACGCGTTCGTCTTCGTCATGCCGGAGTACAACTACGGCTACACGGCCCCCCTGAAGAACGCCATCGACTACCTGCACCGGGAATGGCAGTACAAGCCCGTCGGCCTGGTCAGCTACGGTGGCGTCGCGGCCGGCGCGCGCTCCGCTCAGATGATCAAGCAGGTGGTCACCACGCTCAGGATGACGCCACTTGTCGAGGCGGTCGCCATCCCCTTCGTCCACCAGTTCATCGACGAGGAGGAGAACTTCGTGCCGAACGATGCCATGACCGCCTCCGCCAAGGCCATGTTCGAGGAGCTGGCCCGCGTGAGCGAGGCCCTGCGCCCCCTGCGCGAAGGTGTCGGTTCCCCGGCGAAGTGAGAGGCGGCTCATGCGAGACGACCAGGTCCACCAGGTGTGCGGGCACTACCACACCGCGATCGAGCTGATCGGTGCCCGCTGGACCGGTGCCATCCTCCGTGCCCTGTTCACCGACCAGCATCGCTACGCGCAGATCAAGGCCGCCATTCCGGGGCTGAGCGACACCATGCTGGCCGAGCGGCTGCGCACCCTGGAGGCCGACGGGCTGATCGAGCGAACGGTGATCCCCACCTCGCCGGTCCAGGTCGAATACCACCTGACGGACAAGGGGCGCGACCTCGAACCGGTGCTTGACGCGGTGATCTCCTGGTCGCACAAGTGGATCTCGCTCCCCGAGGGGCAGCGCGAGAGCGCGCCGACCGCGACGGACTGAGTCAGGCGTTCCAGGCCTTGACGAACTCCGCCTGGTTGATCTTTCCGTCGTTGTCGTTGTCCGCATGGTCGAAGATCGAGTCGATCTCGTCACCGGTGACCTGCTCGCGGCGGGCGGTCATGGCGAGCTTGAACTCCATGGCGGTGACGTAGCCGTCGCCGTCGTAGTCGAACTCTTTGAAGGTCTGGACGGCATCGTCGTCGGTCACCGGGGGCTCCTTCGGCTGGCAGTACTACGGCGTCAGCATGAAAGCACACAATCCCGCCCAGGTGCGCGGAAAGCCCGGTGGCCGGTGAGCGCGTCGCTCACCGGCCACCGGTCATGCCGAGCGCCTCAGGTGCAGGGGCCCTCGTCGGACCACACGTCGGCCTTTCCCGGGGTCTCGCCCTGGGTCCACCACTTGGCCTTGTAGGTGTGCTTCGTGTAGGTGACCTCCATGCCGCCCGTGTAGACGGCCGAGGCGCTCCACGCCGGTGCCGTGCAGGCGCCCGGGGCGGGGTCGGTGGGCGGGGGAGGCGGGGTCGCGCCGCCGAACCTCGCCGTGTACTTGGTGAAGTCCCACGCGCCCTGCGTGACGCTGGAGCAGGTGCCGGAGGTCTGCCCGTTGTTGTCCGGCGGGTTGCACTGCCGGTCGCGGTTGACCGACCAGAAGGTGTAGCGCGAGAGGCCGTGCGAGGTGGCGTAGTCGAGCACCGCCTGGAAGTCGGCCTGCCGGAAGTACTCTCCGGTGTCGGAGCGGCCGTTCATCAGGGACACGCCCTCGTGGGCGTACGCCGTCGCGCTGCTCCACCCGAAGGTGCTCATCAGCGTCGAGTGGAAGCCCTCCAGAGCACTGATTTGCGCGGACGAGCCGTTGAATCCGCCGTCGAACGGCATGATCGCGTAGTTGGCCGGGGTGAAACCCTGGCTCTTGGCCTCCGCGAGCAGCTGCTTGCCGAACCAGCCGGTGCCCTCGCCGCCGGTCGTGCCGGCCGTCGTGATCGAGACGTAGAGCCCGGCGTTGTTCTGCTGCAGGATCTTCGCGGCGCCGACCTCGTTGTGGATCGCCGTGGCGTTCTCGTACTCCGGCTCTTCGAGGTCGAAGTCGATCGCCTTGAGCCCGTACTTGCTGACCACCTGCTGGTACGCCGCCGCGGTCGAGGACGGATCGCCGCAGGTCTGGCCGAGCTTGGTGCCGCCGTACCCGCCGGCCGAGACGGTCACGTCACCGCCGGCGGCCCGGATGCCGTCGATCATGGCCTTGGCCTGTGTGTCGGAGGAGACCGGATGGCTGCCGTCCCAGGTGGGGCTGCATCCTCCGCCGCTCGGCGCGAGGATGAACGCGAGCTGGAAAGACTTCTGCCCGGTCGCGCTCATCACCGGGCCCAGATCCGGCGGGCTGTTGTCGAACGGCATGACGTACGGCGCCGCGCCGTACCAGTTGCCGCCGAGGGCCGCCGCGGCGGTGGGCTCACTCGCCACGGCCGCGCCGACGCCGGCGACGGCCGAAGCCGTTCCGAGTGCCACGGTGACCGCGGCGACCGCGGCGGCGAGCCCTCGTCGCCGTACGGCCATGCGTGCCTTCTTTCGCATGTCGCTTCTCTCCTTCGGGGGGTGACCTACGGACCGGCCGTAGTCCTGGCGGGGACCGAACCGGGGGCGAAGCGCCTTAAGCTTCTCTTAAGAAACCTTCCTATTTGTTTGCTGGAGCGTACTCCTGAAAGCGCGATTTGCGGAGACCCAGACCTGGTTCTGCCGCCGGGCTCAGTGCCGTCGGGCATTCCCGACGCGCGATCACGGCCCGCGCGCCCGTACGCTCTGCGGCATCCATGCCTGTCCGGAAGACGGAGACTTCGTGAGCGTTGTGACCGCGCCGGCGGCGCCGGCGACCGTACGCCGATCCGCCACTCTGACCGTCTTGTCGGTGGCCCAGTTCCTCATCGCCCTCGACTACTCGATCATTTACATCGCCCTGCCGAGCATCGCCGCCGACCTGGGCATGGACGCGGCACTCGCGCAGTGGGTGGTCAGCGCCTATGCCGTCCTGTTCGCGGGATTCCTCGTCGTCGGCGGCCGCCTGGCGGACCGGGTCGGAGCGGCACGCCTGTTCATCGTCGCCATCATCACCTTCGGCATCGCGAGCGCGGTCGGCGGCGCGGCGGAGGACGGCACCGTCCTGCTGTCGGCCCGCGCCGCTCAGGGACTCGCCGCGGCCCTGCTGCAACCGGCGATCCTCGGCCTCATCGGCACGACGTTCTCCGCAGGGCCGGAACGCAGCCGGGCCCTCGTGGTCTGGGGTTCGGTCGGCGCCTCGGGGCTCGCCGCGGGCGCCGTCCTCGGTGGTCTGCTCACCACGGCGTCGTGGCGGCTCACCTTCGTCGTCAACGTCCCGCTCACGCTCCTGTGCGCGCTGGGCGCGGCGGCCTGGATCGGCTCGGGCCGCGGGCACCTTCCGCCGGCGGGGCGCATTCCGATGCTCGCCTCGACGCTCGGCACCGGTGCCGTCCTGACGCTGGTCATCGGTCTCACGCTCGGGTTCGGCCACGGCCGGAGTCCCGTGCCGACCATCGCCTGCCTGGGCATCGCGCTGGTGCTGTTCGCGGGGTTCGCCCGCAACGAGAAGACCTCGCGCAACGCGCTGATCGAGCCCATTCTGCGGTGTACGCGCTCCCTGCGGGCCGGCGCGGTGGCGACCGCGCTCTACATGGCCAGCGTCGGGTCCGAGTTCTACCTGCTCACCCTGCTCCTGCAGTCCATGAAGGGCTACACGCCGTTTCAGGCGGGCCTCGCGTTCGTGCCGCTGGCGGTCATGGTCGCCGCGGGCAACGCCGCGGCGGGCCGGGTCGTACGCCGGTTCGGCCCGACCGGCGTGCTGACGGGCGGGTTCGCCATCGCGACCGTGGGGCTGCTCTGGCTCTCGCTCGCGCTCCAGGGCGACTCGTACGCCGCCGACCTGCTCCCGGGACTGGTCATCAGCGGGTTCGGTCACGGGATGATCTACACGTCCATGTTCATCATCGGCACTCACGACGTGCCATCCGCGCACCAGGGCACGGCGGGCGCGCTGCTGACCACCTCGCAGTACCTGTCCGGAGCGCTCACCGTGGCCGTGCTGACGCTCGCGCTCGGCCCGTCACCGGACTACGCCGGCTTCCGTACCGCCTTCCTCCTCACCACCGCGGCGGCCGCCGCGGGGCTCGTGCTGACCGCCCGGCGGCCCGTCTCCCGGCCGGCATCGACTCGAACACCTGTTTGAATAAGTCGCGTACACTCGGCGTATGACGCTTGCGCTCCAGGGTTCCCTGCTGGACTGCGATGACGAGATCGGCCTCGGCGATCTCGGCTCGTCGGTGCGGCGCACCCCTCTGAGCCGCGGAGCCTGGATCGACGTCAGGCCCGGCTGGCTCACCGGCTCCGACCTGCTGTTCGACCGTCTCGCCGGATCCGTGCCGTGGCGCGCGGAGCGACGCCAGATGTACGACCGCGTCGTCGAGGTCCCGCGACTGCTGAAGTTCTACGGCGAGGACGAGGAGCTACCCGAGCCGGTCCTACGTGAGGCCCGGCAGGCGCTGTGCGCCCACTACGCCGACGAGCTGGGCGAGCCCTTCCGCACCGCCGGCCTGTGCCTCTATCGCGACGGCGCGGACAGCGTCGCCTGGCACGGCGACCGCATCGGGCGAGGCAGTCGTGAGGACACCATGGTCGCGATCGTCTCCGTCGGTGCGCCGCGCGGTCTGCTGCTCCGCCCCCGCGGTGGCGGCCCGGCGCTGCGCCATGAGCTCGGCCACGGTGACCTGCTCGTCATGGGCGGCAGCTGCCAGCGCACCTGGGAGCATGCCGTTCCCAAGACCGCCCGGCCCACGGGGCCGCGGATCAGCATCCAGTTCCGGCCGCGCGGAGTGCGCTGAGCCGGTCGGTGGGAAAGCTGCCGGATCCGGCCAATCCCGAAGATACGTCCTTGGCATTCCACCGCCGGTGAGCTGGGAAGAATGCCAGACCCGCCAACGCGACACGGATTGTTGGGATAATTTTCCACCTTTTCTAATGCGCATTCGCAAGATATCTACCTACTAGCGGGTACCCAGATCCGAGACGGAAGGAGCCCGCCCGCCACTCACCCCGCGGTTCCCCGCCGCCGTGACCGTCAGCGCGAGCGTCCGCCGTGGAGTGCACGACAATCCCCAGGTCTCCCCCTCCTTGGAGGATCACGTGGCACGACTCAAGCGCTCACCGCGGACGGCGCGTACCCCCCGCTTCGCGGCCCTGGCCGTCGCCGCGGCGATGTGCGGCGCGATCTTCACCGCCGCCCAGCCCGCCGGAGCCTCGGCCGATCCCGTCAGCCATCCGGAAAGGGACTGGCTGGGTTCCCAGGTGGCCAGGCATCAGCCGAAGTCAGGCGCCTCGGTCGTCCGGCCGGACGTCGCCCAGACTCCGGGCCTGGACGTCAGCGGCTGGCAGGGCGACGTCGACTGGGCATCGGTCGCCGCCAACGGCGCGAGGTTCGCCTACTCCAAGGCGACGGAGTCCACGAACTACACCAACCCGTACTTCAGCCAGCAGTACACCGGCGCCTACAATGCGGGCCTCGTGCACGGGGCGTACCACTTCGCCACGCCGAACACCTCCTCCGGCGCCGCCCAGGCCGACTACTTCGTCGCGCACGGCGGCGGCTGGTCCAGGGACGGCAAGACGTTCCCCGGCATGCTCGACATGGAGTGGAACCCCTATGGCGCGGCCTGCTACGGCCTGTCCGCCGCCGGCATGGTCAGCTGGATCCTCTCCTTCAGCGACGAGTACCACGCGAAGACCAGCCGCTGGCCGGTCATCTACACCGCCACCAGCTGGTGGAGCCAGTGCACCGGCAACACCGGGGACTTCTCCTCCACCAACCCGCTGATGCTCGCCAACTACAACGGCTCGCCCGGCCCGATGCCCTACAACTGGGGCTTCCAGACCATCTGGCAGTTCGCCGACGCGGGCACCTTCCCCGGCGACCAGGACTACTTCAACGGCGACTACTCGCGCGTCCAGGCGCTCGCCAACGGCTGAAGACCCGGGCCCACCGGGCGTGTCTCCGTATACGCCCGGCCGGGCGCTTCCTCCCCGCACCGTCGCCTCGGCGGCGAATCCCCCAGGAAGAGAGGCAGCGCATCCTCTCCGGCCGGCGTGCCGGAGCCGTGCGCGGACACGAGATGAACAACACCCCCATCACCAGGCGCAACGCGCTGATCACCGGAGCCGGCGCGGCCTTCGCGACGGCCGGCCTGGCCGGCACCGCGCGGGCCGCCGGGCGGAGCGTACGGGCCGCCGCGGCGAGTCTGACGCCGGAACAGCAGGCCGGACAGCGGGTCATCTACTCCTACTCGGGCACGACCGTGCCGCAGGCCATCTTCGACGCGATCACCGGCGGCCGGGCGGCGGGCGTCATCTTCTTCGGTGACAACATCTCCAGCCTCAACCAGATCAACTCGGTGTGCGCGGACCTGAAGGATGCCAACCGCTCCAGCCCGGTCACCGCGCCGCTCCTCCTGATGACCGACCAGGAGGGGGGCCAGGTGCGACGGCTGCCGGGCGGCCCGACGATGTCGGAGAAGCAGATCGGCCAGTCGTCCGACCCGCTGTCGGCCGCCTCCGACGCGGGCGACGTGGCCGGGCAGCTCCTCTCGAGCGTCGGCATGAACGTCAACCTTGCCCCGGTCCTCGACGTATACCGCACCGCCGGCGACTTCGAGGACCAGTACGGGCGGTCCTACAGCAAGGACCCCTCCGTCTGCGGGCAGCTGGGCAGCGCGTTCATCAGGGCCCAGCAGGCGTACAAGGTGGCGGCGGCCGCCAAGCACTTCCCCGGCCTGGGGTCGGCGACCGCGAGCCAGAACACCGACTCCAAGCCGGTGACGCTCACCGCCTCCGCCTCGACCCTCCGCTCCGTGGACGAGGCGCCGTACGTCCCGGCGATCAGTGCCGGTGTCAAGCTCGTCATGCTGTCGTGGGCGACCTACCCGGCACTTGACCCCAACTTCCCCGCCGGCCTGTCATCGACCATCATCCAGAACGAGCTGCGCGGCCGTCTCGGCTTCAAGGGCGTGACGATCACCGACTCCCTGACCGCGAACGGACTGTCCAACTTCGGCACGACCGCGCAGCGGGCGGTGTCGGCCGCCAAGGCGGGCATGGACCTGCTCCTGGTGTGCGGGGAGAGCCCCACCAACGGCCAGAACGCGCTCACCGGCCTGGCCAACGCGCTGCGCAACGGACAGCTGAGCCAGGCCACGTTCGACGCCGCACGAGGCCGCGTCACGAGCCTGCGCACCAGCCTGGCCTGAGCACCCGCACAGGGAGGTGCCGCGGTGGTCGTGGTGCGGCGGCACCTCCCTGTGGTGCGGTTCGGCGAGGCCGGACCCGAGGCGTTTCGTTCCCTGGACGGTGCGGATCACCGTTGGTGAGGTGCCGTTGATGAGCACAGCAAGGGGTGGCTGGTCGTGACGTCGCCGCCTCAAAGCGGCGGTGGTGCCTTCCAGCGGGGGGGCACGGGCATCTTCCCGGGTGCCCGCGTTGGGGCGCCGGTTCGATGGCCGCTACTCGCCGGTCGTGCCGTCGATGAGCTCGCGGGCGACGTCCAAATGGCCGAGGTGGCGCGCGTATTCCTGCAGCAGGTGGAACAGGATGCGGGCGAGTGGCGGCGCCTGCTCCGCAGTGGTGAACCGTCCGCCGAGCCTGGCGACGTCGGTCAGCGCCGCCCCCGCCACCAGCTCCCGCGACCGCCGGACCTCCGTGTCGTACGCGGCCAGGACGTCAGCGGCCGGCTCGTCGGCGCCCCACTCCTCGGCGTCCCCTCCCGGTGGCCACGGCGTCACGTCCTCGGCGGCGAATCCCCAGCGCATCCAGCGCCGCTCGACCCAGCCGAGATGCTTGACCAGCCCCAGCGGCGACCAGCCGAGGGGGCCGGCCGGCGTTCTGAGCTGAGCATCGGACAACCCGTCCAGCTTGCGAGTCAACCTCTCGCGGTACCAGTCGAGATAGCCGCACAGCAGCTCGCGGGGATCGGTGACCTTCGTCCCGGGTCCATCGAGCGGCGCGGACGCCCATGCGGGTGGCTCCATCGCTCCATCCTGGTGCCTCATCGGAAGTCCGGCGGGGTCGGTTCAGTTCGGGCGTCGGGCGTTCGCCAGGAGCTGTCGCTGACGGCGCCAGTCCGTGGCGGCCTGCTCGGGTTCGTCGGTGCGGAAGGTGATGCCGCTGGTCACGGGCATGCCGGCGTGGACGTCGGCCCGTACCTCCGTCACGGTCAGCTCGAAGCACTCCAGGTCGGCCGGCTCCGGGACCACCAGCCGTTCCGGCTTCGCGCGGACGTAGATCACCGACCCCGGGGAGACCCCGCCGAGCAGCGCGGTGCCCCCGCGTGCGAGGTTGCCCGCGGACCGGGTGCCGTGCCACAGCGCCACCCGGAGCGTCCGCTCATCCTGTACCAGCAGTTCGCCGGCGCTCACCATGGAGATCCGGGGTGCGCCGTCCTCGTCCCCGGTGACCAGGAGGAACGCGGGTTGCTCCGCGTCGGCCAGCGCCGCGTCGTCGAGGGCGCGGATGAGTTCGTTCGGGAGCAGGTCTTCGCCGGCCATGCGGATCGGCCTTTCTCGTTGTGGGCGGTCCTCAGCGACGTCGCGGAGGAACGGCCGGGATGGCGGGGATGGCGGGGATCTCCGCGGGGTTGATCTTGAACTCCGCGGGATAGGTCAGGGGGTCGGTGGCGGAGGCAGGTTCGGTCGAGCGCCAGCTGTAGACGCAGGTCACGCAGACGTACATCGTCCATCCGCCGGGCACCGGCGAGGTGGTGAGTACCCGGACGTTCTCGGCGTCGCAGCGCGGGCAGATCGAGGTGTTCACGTCGGTGTCGTTCACTTCAGCAGTCCCTTGACGATGTTCTCCCAGTCGGCGGTCCGTTCCGGATTGCCCACCACCTGGGAGTAGTGGCCGCGCTCTTCGGGCGCGATGGGGGTCGTGGCGTCGAGGATCACCTTGTGGGTGATGCCGGCCGGGTCGGAGCTGGGGTCCAGCGCGAGCACCGAGAGGTTCGGGACGGTCACGGTGTCGTGCAGGGGGTGGTAGTGCACCGACAGCGCCCACATCACCTGCGCGAGATTGAACGGGTCGACGTCGTCGTCCACCATGATGAGAACCTTGCAGTACGCCAGGCCGTGCGGCAGGGTCATCGCCCGCATGCCGACCGCCTTGGCGAACCCGCCGAAGCGCTGCTTGACCGAGATGATGCCCAGCAGACCCTGGGTGTACATGGCGTTGACCGCCGTCACCTCCGGGAACGCGGTCTTCAGCTGCCGGTACAGCGGCACGCTGGTGTTCAGCGCGAGCGTGTAGTCCATCTCCGTCCACGGCATGCCGAGGTAGAGGTGCTCGAAGATCGGGTTCCGACGGTGCGACACCTGGTGGATCCTGATCACCGGCTGGCGCTTGGCCCCGGAGTAGTGCCCGGTGAACTCCCCGAACGGCCCCTCGATCTCGCGCTCGCCCGCGATGATCTCGCCCTCGATGACGACCTCGGACCCGTACGGCACGTCCAGCCCGGTCACCGGCGCCGTCGTGATGGGGTACGGCGCGCCCTGGATGGCCGCCGCCATCTCGTACTCGGACCGGTCGTAAGCCAGGGGCATGCCGCCCACGGTAGTGATCACCGGTTCGTTGCCGAGGGCGATCGCGACGGGCAGGTTCTCCCCGCGCTCCTCCGCGTGCTGCAGGTGCAGGCCGAGGTCGTGCGCGGCGAGCGGCTGGATGCCGAGCCGGTCCTTGTCCTTGACCTGGATCCGGTAGATGCCGACGTTCTGCTTGCCGAAGTCGTCCGGATCGTCGGGATCCCGGCTGATGACGACGGCCTTGTCGATGTAGCAGCCGACGTCGTAGGTGTTGAGCCGGAACAGCGGCAGCAACTGGAACAGGTCGATGTCCTCGGTGAGCGTCACCTCCTTCCAGGGGGCGTCCTCACGCCGGACGATCGGGCCGGGGAAGGCGTCCCAGCGGCCGGCGAACTCGAAGAACTGGTCCTTGACGGAGGTGTCCTTGTCCAGCCCCAGCAGGAGCGCGTGGTTGGGCCAGGAGCCCACCACGTTGATCGCGACGCGGCCCTTGCCGGGCTCGTAGCCGTTGATGTTGCCGAACAGCAGCGCCGGTCCGCGGTCGGTGATGTTCGCGGTGGCGCGGGCGGCCGCTCCGATGTCGGGCTCGGGGGCGACCGGTTCGGAGTAGGTGAGGAGCTGGCCCTCGCGGTCGAGGGCGGCGAGGAAGTCACGCAGGTCGGCATAGGCCATGCCGGGTCTCCTTTCGTGGGGGCAGGTAAAGGGGCTTCAGGCCGTCGCGGCCGCGGTGTCGTCGACCGGCACCGCGAGTTTCCTGGGGGGCTGTCCGCCTCGCATGCCGGTCCAGCGGCGTACGGTCGGCAGCTCCAGCCCGAACTGGTCGAGCGTCCGCCCGGCGATGTGCTCCACGATGTCGTCGATGCTCGACGGGTGGTTGTAGAAGGCGGGGACCGGTGGCAGCACGGTGGCCCCCATCTGGGAGAGCGCGAGCAGGTTCTCCAGGTGGATCGTTGACAGCGGCAGCTCCCGCGCCAGCAGGACCAGCCGGCGGCGCTCCTTCAGCGTGACGTCCGCCGCCCGTCCGACCAGGTCGTTCGCGTAGCCGGTGCGGATGCCGGCGACGGTCTTCATGCTGCACGGCGCCACCACCATGCCGTCCGCGCGGAAGGATCCGCTGGAGATCGCCGCGCCCTGGTCGTCCGGTGAGTAGCTGACGGCCGCCAGGTCGGTCACCTCGCGCACGGTGTACGGAGTCTCCTCGGTGATGGTGGCCCGGGCCCAGCGGCTCACCACCAGGTGGGTCTCCACCTCCAGCTCGCGCAGGGCCTCCAGCAGGCGAATCCCGATGATCGCGCCGGTGGCGCCCGTCATGGCGACGACCAGTCGCACGGCGACCTCCCAGAAAGGTTCTGTCACGCATAGTTAGAACGTGTACGTCCTATTTGCGTCCAGAATACTCCGTGTACGTCCTATCTCCAACCCGGGGTGGTCAGGAGGTGGCGGTGTGCGCCCGTCGCGCGGGAGTGCCGGTGCCGTCCCACTGGTAGCGGTCGGTGTGCTGGAGGCCCACCAGCTGCAGCACGCGCTCGACCAGCTCATCCTGGAGTTCGCCCAGAGTCTCGGGGACGTTGTAGTAGGTCGGGATCATCGGGTAGACGATGGCGCCGGCCTCGGTGACCGCCACCATGTTGCGCAGGTGGATGAGGTTCAGTGGGGTCTCCCGCAGGCAGAGCACCAGCCTGCGGCGTTCCTTCAGTGTCACGTCGGCGGCCCGCTCGATCAGGTCCTGCGCGAGCCCCTGTGCGATCCGGCCGAGCACTCCCACCGCGCACGGCAGGATCACCATCGCGTCGTACGGGTAGCTGCCGCTGGTCGGCGGGCCCGCCAGGTCGGCCGGGTCGAGCATCCGTACCTTCGACGCCGTCGCCCCCAGCGCCCGCGCGACGGACTCCGGATCCTCCTCCGTGCCGAACTCCAGGGCCGCGAGCTTGCGGCCGTTGGCCGACACCAGCAGGTCGACATGGGCGACCCGCTCGTCGTCCTGCAGCACCTTCAGCAGACGGTGGGCCGCGCCGGTACCACCGGCGCCGGTCACCGCCACCGTGATTCTCCGCTCTTCGGCCATGGACTCCGCTCCTTCGCGAGCACGGGATCTGTGCCGGATCACCGTGTCGGATCACCAGGAGATAGACCGCAAGACTTCCCGCACGTGAGAGCGCAAAAACCACCCCGACCGGGATGCCCTGACCAGGGCGGTTTCGTGCGGCCGGTGCTCAGGCCGGCGGTTCGCCGCCGATCACCCGGCCCGCCAGCCGGGCGAACTCCGCGCGCTCGTCGGCCGTCAGCGCCGACAGCAGCCGCTCGTCGACCTCGACGGCGAACGGTGCCATGCGGACCACCGTCCGCCGGCCCTCGGGCGTGAGGTCCAGTAGCTTGCGCCGTGCGTCGGCGGTGTCGCGGGTGGTGTCGAGCAGGCCCCGGCCGCGCAGCCGTTCGATGATGGGCGCCGCGGTGGACTTGTCCAGGCCCGCGTGCTGTCCCAGTGTGCCCTGGTCCATCCGGCCGTTGAGGAAGAGGGCGCCCAGCACGGTGTACTGCGGGCCGGTGAGGTCGTACGGCACGGTCTCCTGCCACAACCGGCTCCGCAACTGGAACAGCCGCCGGATGACATGCCCCGCGCCGCTCGTCCCCTGACGCACCAGCGCGCGTGCCGCCTCCTCGGCGGCCGGGTCCGTCGTGTCGTCCGCGCCGGTCATGCGGTTGCTCCGTTCCTCGCCTGAACGTGCAGTGTAGGTCCATTAGGACGTGGACGTGCTAACCCTCGGTGAGGTGCCCCGGCATGACGACAGGAGCGCCCCCGGACGGGGACGCTCCTGTGTTCGACCGAAGACGCGTCAGGCGCGCCAGACCCGCCGGCGTTTGTCGTCCAGCGGCTGGGTCGACGCCCAGATGCGGCGCCAGTGCGCCGTCTGCTCATTGGCGCCGTCCGGCTTGGGGTCGCGGGACTTGACCGCGCCCGGCCGGATCGGGCGGGCGCCGCCCGGGATCTCCAGGGAGTCCTCCGCCGCGGCGCGCAGCGCGCCGTACCAGCCGAGGTCCTCTTCGGCCGCGAGCTGGTTCACCGCCTTGGCCATCCGCGTACGGAAGGCGCGCACGTCCTCGCCCTCTTCAGGGACGATCGGGCGGCCGTAGCGCACGCTCACCCGCGGCTTGCCGGGCTGAGGCCAGTTGCGTCCCCGTGGCATCGCGGCGTACGAGCCGCGCAGCGCGATCGGCACACACGCGATGCCCTTCGTCACGCACAGCGACGCGGCGCCGAGCTTGAAGGGGTTGATCCAGCCGTCCTCCGAGCGGGTGCCCTCGGGGTACAGCAGCAGGCTCCAGCCGTCGTCCACCAGATCCAGGGCGAGGCTGCGCAGCCGCCGCGAGCCGTAGCGTTCGACCGGGAACGCGTTGAAGAAGATCGCGGTCAGCGTGGCACGCCAGCGGACGTCGAAGAAGTAGTCCGAGGCCGCGCCCACTGCCACCCGGTCGGCGAACCGCTCCGGCAGCGAGCCGAGGATCAGCGGCGTGTCCAGGTGGCTGGAGTGGTTCGCCACGAAGACCACCGGGCCGCGCACCCCGTCGAGGTACTCGGTGCCCTCGACGACCGCCTTCGTCTGACTGAACGCGACCGGCTTGAGCAGCGTGCGGCGCAGGCCTTTGCGGGCCGTCACGGCGAGGCGCGTACGCGCCCAGGCGGTCGGGAACTCCCGCCCCTCCTGCTCCAGCATGTGCGGCTCCGCCGACTGCGGCACCGTCGACCGGCCCCGCCAGTCACGACCGTGCCGCAGCAGCTTGATCTCCCGGCGGAGGCTCATCGCACGTCCGCCAACGTCAGCGGCGGCGCGTGCTGGTAGGTGATCGACGGGCTGCCGCCGACCGTGTCCTTGGCCATCTCCAGGGCGTCGGCGAGGGTCGTGGCGGAGCGGAAGCCCATCCGTGAGGTGGTCTTGCGGTTGCCGCCGACGAAGATCACGTCACCCAGGTGCTCCAGCGCGTGCGCACCCCAGTACCACATGTAGAACGGGTGCACGCCGTGGTAGGCGTAGCTGTTGCGGTAGAGCTGGATGTACCAAGGGTCCGTCGCGAACTGCTCCTCGTACTTCGTCTCGAGCAGCACCGGGTCGGTGCTCTCGGTGAGGATCTCCTCGAAGAAGTCGATGTAGCTCGGGTGGTGCACCGGGTGGAACTCGTTCGGCACCGGGTGGTAGAAGATCGCCACCCCGCCCTGCCGGACGATCGGCTTGTTCTTGTACAGGTTGAAGAAGTAGCCGAGCCCGAGCGACATCACCAGGATCGGGTTCATCACGGAGTTGACGTTGTACGGGCAGATGTAGGGCAGCCCGTAGATCGCGACGTCGGACTGGCCGTTCACCTCGGTGAGCTGCTGGCGGTGGACGTTGTCCAGCGTCAGCGGGTGCACCTCGGACTGCAGGCCGGCATGCACGCCGGTCACGCCGTACGGCGCGGCGGTCGACTGCCAGATCCGGCGCCGGGACTTGGCCGGCATCAGTTCGTTCGCCCGCTTGACCGCGAGGTACGACGCCTGGTCGCGGACGTTCCACTCCCACTCGCGCTTGTTGAGGAAGCCCATCGACGGGGGGAAGGTGTCGTTGTTGAGCGTCGTCTCGATCGTGAAGACCTTGACGTGCTCGTCGATGACGTTCTTCATCCGGTCGTACGAGTGGTGCATCGCGGAGTTCGGCGGGTCGTTGAAGGAGTTCGAGTGCCGCAGCGTGTGCACGTTGTGGTGGTGCTTGAGGCTCTTGTAACTCGCCAGGCCGACCGAGACCGACTTGGACCCGCCGCTCATCGCGGTGAGCGTGATGTTGACGTAGACGATCAGGTCGCTCTCGGCGGCCCGACGGTTGATCTCGACGTCCTCACCGTGCTTGGTCGTGCCCATGTGGAGGAGGTTGTCGTGGTCCTCCGCGTCATGGTTCTTCAGGTGGTCGGGGAAGAACGCCTGGAAGACACGGTCGCCGACGGTGCGCCGCAGCTCGGCCGGGGTCATCCGGCGGTGCAGCGCGTTGCCCGCGATCAGCTCGACATCGTCCACGCCCTTGGCCGCGGCCATCTCCAGCACCTGCTCGATGATGCGCTGGCGGACGTCGGGGGTCTGCATCTGCGGCAACGGCAGCGACAGGTCATCGAAGACGATGGTCAGCCGCATCCCGGGCGTCAGCAGCTCCGGGAGCGGTTCGGTGCCGTGCGGGTTGAGCAGCGCGTGCCGGATGGCGGCATCGACGTTCCGGATCCCGGG
>JAOPYG010000302.1 GCA_025964685.1 Actinoallomurus sp.
CTCAACAACAACCTGGCTGGCGTCCCGCTCGTCGCCGGGGGCAACGGCGGAGGGCCGGCCAATCTCGCGGGGGCGCGCGCGGTGGTGGCACACACGGTCATCAGCGCGAACGAGGCCCTCCGTGCGCGTTCCAGCAGCCTTGCCGCCACCATCCCGCCGCCCTACGGTGCCGGCAGCCTGGGATTCATCCTCGGCAACACGGTCGACAAGATCGACTTCGGCAACGAGACGATCTTCGCGGGCCTGCCGCTCCGTGACATCAACGTCCTCAAGTACTGGCTCTACGTCGGGCAGGACGTCCCCAATCTGGCCGGGCTCCCCGGCATCTCCATCGAGTCCGACCCCAGGGCGTTCGGAGTCGGTTTCACGACCCTGAACTACCTGCCGGGGCCGTCGAGCCCTCCGTCCCGCCCACCGGCCGTGTTCTCCAACACGTGGCAGCAGTTCGACGCCAGCGGAGCCGGCAGCGCCTGGTTTCCCACCAGCGGCACCCTCCAGGCGGCGACCGGTTGCACCTTCGTTGCTCCATGCTCGTTCGACGTCCTCAAGTCCAAGCTGCCGAACGCCGTCGTCAGTTTGAGCATCGGCATCAGTGTGGGCAGGAACGCGATCTTCGCCGGCGCCGTCGATGGGCTGCAGATCAACAAGACGGTGTACGACTTCGAGCCGTTCGGCGTCCGACGGACCATCCCCACGCCGCTGTAGGGCCGGTGGAAGACCGACCGTCCATCATCTAGTGGTCGCCCGGCCTGTCGCCGAGCGCTCGGCGGAAGATCGCTTCGATCTCGGTCAGGGTCGGCGGTGGATCGGCCAGCAGCGCCTGCATCACCAGCCCGCAGAACGCGGCCGCGAGCAGCCGGCCGGTGACCGCGTCGGTGCGGGAGGCGAACAGCTCCACCAGAGCGTCGTCCCATCCCGTGCTGGCGCGCCGCAGGGGCGGCCGGTGCAGCGCCGCGACGTACAGCTCGTACTCCACGACGGTCTCGGCGCGTTCCTCTGTCAGCCCGCGCACCACCAGGTCGGCGAGTTCGGTGGCGAGGTCGGCGTCGGGGGACAGGTCGCGTTCCCATTCGCGCAGGCGGGCTATGTTGTCCTCGGCAGCCCGTTGCAGCGCGACGGCGAGCAGGTCGTCCAGGGTGGCGAAGTGGTATGTGGTCGACCCCAGGGGGACGCCCGCCGCCGCCGCGACCGCGCGATGGGTCACGCCCTCGACGCCGCGCTCGGCGACCACCGCGATCGCCGCGTCGGCGATCTTCTTACGCCGAGCCGGATCCGTCGGCCCGCGTCCTCGTCTGCCCAGGTCCTTGCCCGTCGACATGCGTCACCGTCTCCCTCGTGACTCCCCGGCGGCGTACTGTCGCACGTTGACACTTTTCGCGCCGCTTGTGTACAAACGTACGCAAGGGGAGCGATGGGGTAAAAGGAGAGGAACGCGGCATTAGGCACCTGTACCTCGACGGAACCTGGACGGCTTCCTCGTCCAACGCGACGTCGCCATCACTCAATCCCTCTGACGCGACCGTGCTGGAGACCGTGGCCGAGGCGTCGGACGACGACGTCGACCGCGCCGTGGCCGCCGCCCGCGCCGCGTTCGACACCGGGCCCTGGCCCCGTACCTCCGCGATCGAGCGCGGCCGTACCCTCTCGCGGATCGCGGACCTGCTCCAGCGCGACCGCGAGTCGATCGCCCGCACGGAGAGCCTCGACACCGGCAAGACGCTCAAAGAGGGCCGCGCCGACGTCGACGACGTCACCGCGGTCTTCCGCTACTACGCCGGCCTGTCCGGCACCCACGCCGGACGCGTGGTCGACGCGGGCCTGCCGAACGTCGTCAGCAGGATCGTGCACGAGCCGGTCGGCGTCTGCGCGCTGATCGCTCCGTGGAACTATCCGCTGCTACAGATGTCGTGGAAGCTCGCGCCCGCGCTCGCGGCCGGCAACACGACCGTGCTCAAGCCCAGTGAGCTCACCCCGTTGACCACGATCGCGCTCGTCGAGCTGGTCGAGGAGGCGGCGGTACCGCCGGGCGTCGTCAACCTGCTGCTCGGCAAGGGCGGCACCGTGGGCCGGGCGATGGTGGCCCATCCCGGCGTCGACCTCATCTCCTTCACGGGCGGGCTGGCGACCGGCGAGGAGATCATGGCGGCCGCCGCCAAGGGCGTCCGCCGCGTGGCGCTCGAACTCGGTGGCAAGAACCCCAACGTGGTGTTCGCCGACACCGACTTCGACACCGCGGTGGACTACGCGCTCACCGCCGCGTTCCTGCACTCAGGCCAGGTGTGCTCGGCCGGCTCCCGGCTGATCCTGCAGGACGAGATCCACGACCGGTTCGTCAGCGAGCTGGCGGCGCGCGCCGACCGGATCCGCCTCGGCGACGGCCTGGAGCCCGGCACCGAATGCGGCCCGCTCGTGTCCGCCGAACAGCGCGCCAAGGTGGAGGGCCACATCGAGCGTGCCCTCGCCGAGGGCGCGCGGCTGCTCGCCGGAGGCGTACGCCCGCCGGAGCCCGCGCTCGCCGATGGCTTCTTCCTCCGCCCGACCGTGCTCGCCGACTGCACCCGCGACATGGCGGTCGTCCGCGAGGAGGTGTTCGGGCCGGTCGTGACCGTCGAGCGGTTCACCACCGAGGAGGAGGCCGTACGGATCGCCAACGACACCGACTACGGCCTGGCCGGCGCGGTGTGGACGGCGGACGCGGGCCGGGCGGAACGGATGGCGGCCGCGCTGCGGCACGGCACCGTCTGGATCAACGACTTTCACCCCTACCTTCCGCAGGCCGAGTGGGGTGGCTTCGGCAAGTCCGGGATCGGCCGTGAACTCGGCCCCTCCGGCCTTGAGGAATACCAGGAAAAGAAGCACATCTACCACAACGCCGCCCCTGAGCCGATGCGCTGGTTCTCCGGCTGAGCGACGCCAATCGAACAAAGGAGCTGCCATGGCAGTCCATGGCGAATCACTCCCCGTGAATTCCCCCCGACCAAGCGACAGTGCCGACCTCGCCGAATTCGGCTACAAACAGCAGCTGGAACGCTCTCTCGGATCCTTCTCCAGCTTCGCCTCCGGGTTCAGCTACATCTCGATCATGACCGGGGTCTTCCAGCTCTTCTTCTTCGGCTTCGGGTCGGGGGGACCCGCGTTCATCTGGACCTGGCCGCTGGTGTTCCTGGGGCAGCTCGCCGTGGCGCTCTGCTTCGCCGAGATGGCCGGCCAGTATCCGCTGGCCGGGTCGGTCTACCAGTGGTCCAAGCAGATCGCCCGGCCGGTGACCTCGTGGTTCGCCGGCTGGATCATGATCATCGGCGCGGTCGTGACCGCGGCCGCCGTGGCCGTGGCGTACCAGATCATCCTGCCGCAGGTGTGGTCGGGCTTCCAGGTCATCGGAGGCGCCGCCGACATCGGCGCCACCTCGACACCCGGCGGCGCGAAGAACGCCATCGTGCTGGCCCTGGGGCTCGTCGTGTTCACCACGGTCATCAACATCGTCGGCGTCAAGGTGATGGCCAAGATCAACAATTTCGGTGTCGCGGTCGAGCTCGGCGGCATCATCCTGCTGATCATCGCGCTGGCGGTGCACATCCGGCGCGGGCCGCAGGTGGTCTTCGAGACGAGCGGCTCCGGCTCCGGCCACTCGCTCGGGTATCTGGGCGCGTTCATGGTCGCGTCGCTGATGAGCGCATACGTCTTCTACGGCTTCGACACCGCCGGCTCACTCGCGGAGGAGACCGTCGAGCCGCGCCGGCACGCTCCCCGCGCGATCCTCCGTGCGATCACCGCGGCGTTCGTGGTCGGCGGCCTGCTGATGCTCGTCGGCATGATGGCGGTGGGGAACATCCACGCCAAGGAGCTCAGCGTCTCCGGCATGCCCTACCTGCTGAAGTCCACCCTGGGCAACACGCTCGGCGACGTCTTCCTGGTCTGCTCGGCGATCGCGATCACCGTCTGCTGCCTCGCCGTGCAGACGGCCGCGATCCGGATGATCTTCGCGATGGCCCGCGACGGCCGGCTGCCCTTCCGCAACTCCATCGCCAAGGTCTCGCCCCGGTCCAAGACCCCGATCGCGCCGGCCCTGATCACGGGCGTCCTCACGATCGTCGTGCTGCTGATCAACATCGGCAACCAGCGGGCGTTCTTCGTGCTCACCTCGACCGCGATCATCCTGTTCTATATCCCCTACCTGCTGGTCACCGCCCCGATGTTGCTGCGGCGGCTGCGCGGGCAGTGGCCCGGCCCGGACCACGGTCCGTTCTTCCGTATGGGGCGCTTCGGCATCGTCGTCAACGCGTTCGCCGTGCTGTACGGCATCGCCATGACGGTCAACCTGCTCTGGCCGCGGGGTGCCGTCTACGGCACCGACCACTGGTACTTCCAGTGGGGCGCGGTGCTGACCACCGCTCTGATCGTCATTGTGGGCGGCGTGATGTTGCTGGTCCGGCGCGCCTGGACCGCGGCGCCCGCCGGTCCCGTGTCGTCGGCGGTGGCCGAGGAGACGGTATGAGCCGGGAGGAGTACGACTTCGTCATCGTCGGAGGCGGCTCGGCCGGCTGCGCCCTGGCCAACCGGCTGTCCACGGACGCCGCCGACCGCGTCCTGGTGCTCGAGGCAGGCCGGCCGGACTACCGGTGGGACGTCTTCATCCACATGCCCGCCGCGCTGACCTTCCCCATCGGCAGCAAGTTCTACGACTGGGGCTACCAGTCCGAGCCCGAGCCGCACATGGGAGGCCGGCGGATCTACCACGCGCGCGGGAAGGTTCTCGGCGGTTCCAGCAGCATCAACGGGATGATCTTTCAGCACGGCAACCCGCTGGACTACGAGCGCTGGGCCGCCGACGACGGCATGAAGGAGTGGGACTTCGCGCACTGCCTGCCGTACTTCAAACGCCTGGAGAACTGCCTGGCCGGCGACGAGGAGTGGCACGGCCACGACGGCCCTCTGGTGCTGGAGCGCGGACCGGCGACGAACCCGCTGTTCGAGGCGTTCTTCGACGCCGCCGAACAGGCCGGCTACCCGCGTACGGACGACGTCAACGGATACCGGCAGGAGGGCTTCGCGCCCTTCGACCGCAATGTCCACCGCGGTCGCCGGTTGTCGGCCGCGCGCGCCTACCTGCACCCGGTGATGGGCCGGCCGAACCTCACCGTGCGCACGCGCGCGTACGCCACACGGATCCTGTTCGAGGGCACGCGCGCCGTGGGCGTCCGGTACGACCGAGGCCGCGGGACGCACGAGGTGTACGGCAAGGAGATCATCCTGTGCGGCGGGGCCATCAACACGCCGCAGTTGCTCCAGCTCTCCGGCGTCGGCAACGCCGGTGAGCTGCGGGAGCTGGGCATCGACATGGTGGCGGACCTGCCCGGCGTCGGGGAGAACCTCCAGGACCACCTCGAGGTCTACGTCCAGTACGCGTGCAAGCGGCCGGTCTCGATGCAGCCGTCGCTGGCCAAGTGGAAGCGGCCGTTCATCGGTGCGCAGTGGTTGTTCCTGCGGTCCGGA
>JAOPYG010000324.1 GCA_025964685.1 Actinoallomurus sp.
GCGCTGTGTCCGGGCGAGGAGACGACGGCGCTCGTGCTGGCCGGCAACGCGGCGCGGGTCTACAACCTGAAGGCGGCGGCCTGATGGCGATCTACGCATTGGTCGAGCTTGTCCCCGACATTCACCCGGACGCGTTCGTGCATCCCGAGGCAGTCGTCATCGGCGCTGTGACGATCGGCGCGGAGGCGTCCATCTGGCCGGCCGCGGTCCTGCGCGGCGACTACGGTCGCATCGAGATCGGCCGCAGTACGTCCATTCAGGACGGCTCGGTCCTGCACACGACCGCCGAGTGGCCAACGATCGTCGGCGCCCGTTGCGTGGTCGGACACAATGCGCACGTCGAGGGCTGCACGATCGGCGACGACTGTCTTATCGGCTCCGGAGCGATCGTGCTGAACCGCGCGACCGTGGAGGGCGGTGCGGCCGTCGGGGCCGCGGCTCTGGTGACAGAGGAAGCCTTCGTGCCAGCCGGGCATATCGCCCTCGGTGTTCCGGCCCGTATACGGCCCGCCACCGATTTGCGCGAGTGGGTCGCCGAGGCGGTCGGCGTCTATACCGACATGTCAAGGCGCTACCGATCCGATCTACGCCGGGTCGGCTGAAGGGGGAACGAGATGTCCCAGGAACAGGGCATTTCCGCCCGGGAGTCGGCCATCGGAGTGGTCGGTGCGGGAGCGATGGGAGCCGGTATTGCCCAGGTCGCCGCCACCTCTGGGCACCCGGTCCTGATGTACGACGCGGTGCCCGGCGCCGCCGAACGGGCGATCGCCGGTATCCGCGAGCGGGTGAAGTCCCTGGTGCGAAAGGGAAAGCTCAAGGGGGCGCCGGACGATCTCGCGCTGGTGGCGGTGGAAACGCCGGCCGAGTTGGCACCGGTGAGGGTCGTGATCGAGGCCATCGCCGAGGATCTCGCCGCCAAGCAGCGGCTGTTCGGCGACCTGGCAGGAATCGTGGCGGCGGACTGCGTGCTGGCGACCAACACATCATCGCTGTCTCCCACCGCTCTCGCCGCGAACACCCCGCATCCCGAGAGGGTCGTGGGCCTTCATTTCTTCAACCCGGTGCCGTTGATGCGCCTGGTCGAAGTCGTACCCGGCCTGGCCACCAGCGTGGGCACCGCTGACCTGGTCCAAGACCTCGTTTCCAGGTGGGGCAAGACGGTCGTGCGATCGAGCGCGACCCCTGGCTTCATCGTCAACCGCGTCGCCCGGCCCTTCTACGCCGAGCCGTGGCGGCTCTACGAGGAACGGGCGGCCGGCCACGCGACGATCGATGCCGTGCTCACCGGTGCCGGCGGCTTCCGGATGGGACCGTTCGCGTTGATGGACCTCATCGGTCACGATGTCAATGAGGCGGTCACCCGTACGGTGTGGACGGGCTTCGGCTACGACCCCCGATACGCCCCGTCGCTGGCGCAGCGAGCGCTCGTCGAGGCCGGCCGGTTGGGCCGCAAGACCGGGCATGGCGTCTACGACCACGCTGGTGAGGGCGCGGCGCGGGCAGCGGTCCCCGCGGACGCGCGGACGGCGCCGCTCGAGGTCGTCGAGCGTGGTGCGACCGGCCTCCATACCCTCCTGAAGCGGTCGGGCGTCGCCGTCCTGGACGCCGAGGGCGAGGATAACGTCGTCGAACTGCCCAGCGGTGGCCTGCTCGTGCGGTGTGCCGGTATCTCGGCGACCGAACTCGCCGCCCGGCACGGTGCTCCTGTGATCGTCATTGACCGCGCGTTCGACGACGCCGCCGCGAGGGCGATCGCGATCGGAGCCTCCGACGGATGCCCGCAACAGAGCATCGACGAGGCGGTCGGCCTGCTCCAGGGGGCCCGGCTGGACGTGCACCTGATCGACGACACACCGGGCCTCATCGTCACCCGTACCGTCGCCATGCTGATCAACCTGGCCGTCGACGCGCTGCACCAGGGCGTGGCCAGACGCGCGGACATCGATACGGCCATGCGCCTGGGCACCAACTATCCCCTCGGACCGCTCGAATGGTGCGACCGCTGGGGCGCCCGGACCGTACACACCATCCTCTCCGCACTGCAGGACGCGTACGGGGAGCCGCGCTATCGCCCGAGCCCGCTGCTGCGGCGATGGGCCATGTCCGGACCGGCCGCGTGACCGCAGTCGTCATCGATCCACGACGTCCACCGGTGCATCACCATCCTATGGAGCACATCCCGTGACCTACGTCAGCGTCCGCCGCGACGACTCGATCTGGTGGGTCGGCCTCGACCGCTCTGCCAAGCACAACGCGCTCGACCAGGCGATGGTCGATGAGCTGGACGCGGTCCTGGCGGAGGCCCGCCGCGAGCCGGCCATCCTCATCATCCACTCCACCACACCGGGCATCTTCGTCGCGGGCGCCGACATCGCCGAACTCCGGCAGCGGGGCGCGGACGCCGCGCTGCTCGCCATCAACGCGGGCCTGTTCGAACGGCTCGAGGCGCACCGATGGCCGACCATCGCGCTGATCGACGGCCCGGCCCTCGGCGGAGGGTGCGAACTGGCCCTGGCCTGCGACTTTCGTATCGCGTCATCGAACGCGGTGTTCGCCCAGCCTGAGCTCTCGCTCGGTATTCTCGCCGGTGCCGGAGCGAACTGGCGGTTGCCCCAGCTTGTCGGAATCGGCACCGCGCGGCGCATGCTCTACACCGGAGCACGACTCGCCGCCGAGGACGCCTTGGCCGCAGGGCTCGTCGACGAGGTCGCCGAGGACCTGCCCGCCCACGGCCAGGCACTCGCCGCCACCATCGCGAAACGCTCATGGCGTGCGCTGGAGCTGACCAAGCTCGCGCTGCGCAGCCGGCGGCCGGCGACCACGGCATTCGATGTCACCGCGCAAGCCCTGCTGTTCGACAGCGACGACAAGTACGGCCGGATGACGGCGTTCCTCGAACGGAGATCATGATGAGCCAAGTACTCCAGAGCTTCAGTGAAGGTCGCTGGCAGAACGGCAGCGGCGAGGCCAAGCCGCTGCTCGACGCGACCACCGGCGAGACCGTCGCGACGATCCCGAGTCAGGGTCCGGACCCGGGCGCGATGCTCGCCTACGCTCGCGATGTCGGCGGCCCCGCGCTGCGGGCGCTGACGTTCACTGAGCGGGCGGCGATCCTGAAGTCGCTGGCCAAGCACCTGTCCGGCCGGATCGACGAGTTCGCCGAGCTGAGCACCCGCACCGGCGCGACCCGCCGGGATACCGCCGTGGACGTTGACGGCGGCATCGGCACGCTGGCCGTCTACGCCGGCAAGGCCGTCCGTGAACTGCCCGACGCGACCACGCTGCTGGACGGCGACATCGAGCCGCTCGGCAAGGGCGGCACCTTCGCCGGCCGGCACATCTACACCCCAAAGCCAGGGGCGGCGGTCCAGATCAACGCGTTCAACTTCCCCATCTGGGGCATGCTCGAGAAGTTCGCGCCCGCGTTCCTCGCCGGGATGCCCTCCGTCGTCAAACCGGCCGCCCAGACCGCGTACCTGACCGAGTTGGTCGTGCGACGCATCGTCGAATCCGGCCTGCTCCCGGA
>JAOPYG010000430.1 GCA_025964685.1 Actinoallomurus sp.
TCGACGCCGTCAAGACCACGCTGGACAAGTGCCCGCCGGAGCTGTCCGGCGACATCATGGACCGCGGCATCGTGCTGACCGGCGGTGGCGCCCTGCTGAAGAACATCGACGAGCGCCTCCGCGAAGAGACCGGCATGCCGATCCACATGGTCGACAATCCACTCGACTCGGTCGTCCTCGGCTCCGGCAAGTGCGTCGAGGACTTCGAGGCGCTGCGGCAGGTCCTCGTACCCGAACCAAGGCGTTAGGAAATCCGGCCGGTGAACGACACCCGGCGAACCCGGGCGGTCCTCGGTGTCCTGCTGCTCGTCTCGCTCGCGATGATCACGGTGGACTATCGCGGCGGCGACCACTCGCCGCTGAGCGCACTGCGCGGCTTCGGCGAGGCCATCTTCGGTCCGATCGAACACGGCGCCACCGCGGTCGTGAGCCCGGTCGCGGGCGCCTTCCACACGTTCACCGGCGCGCCGGGCGCGCACCGGCGGATCACCCGGCTCGAACGCGAGAACGCGCGGCTGCGTCAGCAGCTGCGCACCGGGCAGATCGACAAGAAACGTGCCGATGAGCTCAACAATCTCCTCGGCACGTCCGGTCGCGGCGGCTACCGCATCGTCCCGGCGGAGGTCATCTCCTCCGGCCAGGGCCTGGAGGACACCGTTTCGCTCGACGTCGGCAGCGGCAACGGCGTACGCCCCAACATGACGGTGCTGTCCGGTGACGGGCTGGTCGGCCGGGTCACCCGTGTCGGGCCGACCACCTCCACGGTCATGCTCGCCACGGACGCGGCGTCCTCGATCGGCGGGCGGCTGGAGGGCTCGGAAGAGATCGGCGTCGTGCAGGGCGCGGGACGCCGCGGCGGCTCGGCGCTGAAGTTCCAGCTGCTCGACTCCACCGTGGTGATGGTGCCCGGACAGCGCATCGTCTCCTTCGGCTCGGAGGGCGACCGGCCGTACGTCCCCGGCGTCCCGATCGGCACCATCAGCAGGATCGAGAAGACGTCCGGGTCGCTGACCCGCACCGCGCTCGTCCGCCCGTTCGTGCACTTCACCTCACTCGACGTGGTCGGCGTCGTCGTCGCGGCGCCCAAGCGCAACCCGCGTGACTCCGTGCTCCCGCCCTCCCCGTCCCCGTCGCCGTCCTCACCGCCGCCTCCACCGTCCACCCCGCCGTCCGCGCCTCCACCGCCGGCCCAGGCGGGCACGTCCGCGCCGCCGAAGTCCCGGCCGGCTCCGTCACCGACGCCGAGAGGGTGACCCGTGTCCCGTAACCTCCTCGCCTCGATCGTCATCGTCGCCGCCCTGATCCTTCAGGTGACGGTCGCGAACCGGCTGCCGCTGCCCGGCTCGGTGGTGCCCGACCTCGTGCTGCTGGCCGTCGTCGCGCTGGCGCTGGTCAACGGCTCGCTGTCCGGGCTCGTGACCGGGTTCTGCGCGGGGCTGGCCACCGACATCGTCCCGCCCGCCGACCACACGATCGGCCGCTACGCGCTCGTCTACTGCCTGATCGGATACCTCTGCGGCTCGGTCTCCGCCGAGATGGACCGGGCGCCGCTGCTGCCGTTCGTGACGGTGGCGGCCGGAGCCCTCGCCGGATCGGTGCTGTACGCCGTGGTCGGCGCGATGCTCGGCGACCCGCGGGCCCGCTGGCCGGTCGTGTCCCATGTGCTGCCGTTGCAGGTGTTCTACGACATCGTCGCCAGCCCGTTCGTGGTCTGGATCGTGCTGCGCCTGACCAGTCGTGCCGAACGCCCGAGGGACTCGGCCGGCCTCGACCCGGTGCCCGGCTTCTACCGGGCGAGATAGGAGGCACATGGGCTCGCGCTCGCACCTGCGGCTGGTCGTGCTGCACGTGCTGGTCATGTCGCTGCTGCTGTCACTCGGTGGCCGGCTCTGGTACCTCCAGGTCATGAACGGCGCGCACTACCGTCAGGTCGCCGCCGACAACGGCATCCGCGATATCATCGTGCCGGCGCCGCGCGGCCAGATCCTGGACGACGTGGGCCGCCCGCTGGTGCGCAACCGCACGGCCCTGGTGATCTCGGCCGACCGTACGACCCTGATGCGGCAGAAGGACGGCGGCAAGGCCGTGCTCCAGCGCCTCGCCGACGTGCTCGCCGTGCCCTACGCCCAGCTCGCCGCCAAGATCCAGCTGTGCGGTGCCGGCGTCCAGCGGCCCTGCTGGACCGGCTCGCCGTACCAGCCGATCCCGCTCGATGACCACGCGGACCCCCGAAAGGCGCTGCAGATCCGCGAACGCCAGGAGGACTTCCCCGGCATCACCGCCCAGCTCCAGGCGGTGCGCGACTATCCCCGTACGGACGGGGCGGGCGCCGCGCAGGCGCTCGGCTACCTCCAGCCGATCACGCAGGAGGAGCTGAACAAGCGGAAGGGCATCAAGGTCACCGGGTACAGCGGCGTCGACCTGATCGGGCGCGACGGCCTCGAGTCCGTCTACGACGGCGACCTGCGCGGCGCTCCGGGCGTGCGCCGGGTCCTGGTCGACAGCCAGGGGCGTGTCACCGGCATCGCCTCCGAAAAGCCCCCGGTCTCCGGCGGAAACCTGGTCACCAGCCTCGACGCCAAGGTGCAGGGCGACGTCGAGGGCGCGCTCAAGCACGCCGTCGAAGCCGCGCGTAAGCGCGGTGACCCCGCCGACTCCGCCGCAGGCGTCGTCATGGACGTGCGCACCGGGCGGGTCCTCGCGATGGGGAGCTACCCGACGTACGACCCGAGCGTGTGGACCGGTGGCATCTCACAGAACGAGTACGACGCGCTGCTCAACAAGAGCAAGGGACAGCCGCTGATCTCCCGGGTCACCCAGGGGGAGTTCGCGCCGGGATCGACGTTCAAGGTCTCCTCGCTGCCGGCGGCGATCGGGGACGGCTATCCGCTGCACGGCATCTACTCCTGCCCCTCGTCGTACATGGTGGGCGCCCGCGCGTTCAGCAACTTCGAGGGCGAGTCGGGCGGCGACATCAGCCTGCACCAGGCCATCGTCATGTCCTGCGACACGATCTTCTACCGGTTCGCGTACGAGGAGTGGCAGCGCGACGGCGCGATGCATCCGACGAAGAACCCCAAGGACCCCATGGTCAAGATGGCCAAGGCGTTCGGCTTCGGGAAGCGCACCGGCATCGACATCGTGGGCGAGTCAGGCGGGCGCATCCCCAGCCGTGCCTGGAAGACGGAGTACTGGAACGCCACCAAGGCGTCGGACTGCAAGCACGGCAAAAACGGCTATCCCGACGTCGCCAAGACCGACCCGGCACGCGCCGCGTACCTCAAGCTGATGGCCTCGGAGAACTGCGTCGACGGCTACATCTTCCGCGCCGGTGACGCGGCCAACTTCGCGGTCGGGCAGGGCGACGTGCTCGTCACACCGCTCCAGCTCGCCCGTGCCTACGGCGCGGTCGCCAACGGCGGCACACTGTGGAGCCCGCGCATCGGCAAGGCGGTGCTGGCGCCGAACGGCAGCGTCGCCCGCCAGGTCGCGCCCGTGAAGGCCGGCACGCTGCCGATCTCGCAGAAGGTCCTGGCGTACATGCGGAGTGCCTTCGCCGACGTGCCCAAGTCGGGCACGGCCGCCGGGGCGTTCTCCGGTTTCCCGCTGAACAAGCTCGCCGTGGCAGGTAAGACCGGAACCGCCGAGGTGTTCGGCAAGAAGGACAACTCCTGGTTCGCGTCGTACGCGCCGGCCAAGAATCCGCACTACGTCGTCGTGGTGATGGTCACCCAGACCGGCACCGGCGCGACCACGGCGGCGCCGGCCGTACGCGAGATCTGGGAGGACATGTACGGCCTGCGCAAGGGCACCACACCCGATCTGCCCGACGGCGAGGTGCCCGACCGGCTGCCGACGCTGGCCGCCGACGGCACGGTCGTGCCGCCGCCGGGATTCGGAGAGCCGGAGGAGAAGACCCCGGCGTCGGTCCCCGCGCGCAAGAAGCACAAAAAATGATCGGCGGGTACGGGCGGCCGCTCGAAGGCCGCGCATGGGGGAGCCGGCTGTCCGCGTCGCCGCTCCGGCGCCTCGACTGGACGCTGATCTGCGTCACGGCCATCCTGTCGACGCTGGGCGCGGTGCTGGTGTTCTCCGCGACGCGCGCGGGTCTGAGCGAGGCGGGCGACGACCCGTACTCCTACTTGAAGAAACACGTGTTCAACCTGGTCATCGGCGTCGTCCTCGGCGGCGTGACCGCGGCGCTCGACTACCGCCTGCTGCGCGCGTACGCGCCGATCGTGTACGCCGCGGCGTGTGTCGGCCTGGTGGCCGTGCTCACGCCTCTCGGGGCGACGATCAACGGCTCACACTCCTGGATCACCCTGGGCGGCGGCTTCCAGCTCCAGCCGTCGGAGTTCGCCAAGGTCGGCATGGTGGTGCTGCTGGCGATGATCCTCGGCGAGCCACGCGACGGCGAGGTCGGACCCGGCCGCCGCGACATCCTCATCGCCCTGGCGCTGGCCACCCTGCCCGCCGCCCTGGTGATGCTCCAGCCGGACCTCGGCACCACCCTGGTGTTCGGCGCGGTCATCATCGGCATGCTCGCGGTGTCGGGAGCGCCCAAACGCTGGGTGCTGGGCCTGCTGGGCGGCGCGGTCTCGGGTGCGCTCGCGGTGTGGTGGCTGCACCTGCTGAAGCCGTACCAGATCAACCGGTTCACCGCCTTCGCCGATCCGTCGAAGGACCCCCGCGGCGCCGGCTACAACGCCGAGCAGGCGCGCATCGCGGTCGGCTCGGGCGGCTTCTTCGGCAAGGGGCTGTTCCACGGCGAGCAGACGACCGGGCATTTCGTCCCCGAACAGCACACCGACTTCATCTTCACGGTCGCGGGGGAGGCGCTCGGCTTCGTCGGGGCGGCACTGATCACCGCGCGGCTGGGAGTGGTGCTCTGGCGGGGGCTGCGCATCGCCATGCAG
>JAOPYG010000448.1 GCA_025964685.1 Actinoallomurus sp.
CCTGCGGTATCTCATGCTGAACGCGGGCCGGGTGCTGTCCAAGGCGCAGATCCTCGACCACGTGTGGGATTACGACTTCCGCGGCGACACCGGGATCGTGGAGTCCTACGTCTCGGTGCTCCGCCGCAAGCTCGACAAGCTCGGTCCCCGCCTGATCCACACCCTGCGCGGGGTCGGTTACGTACTGCGCCTGCCACCGGAGCGGTAATGCCGTCCTGGATGACCAGCCTCTCCTCCCGGACCCCGCTGCGCATCAAGCTCATCGCCGCGGTGCTGACACTGGTCGCCCTCGCCCTGATCGGGGTGAGCGTGGCCAGCGTCTCGGCGATGCGCGGCTACCTGCTGGACAAGACCGACCGGCAGCTGACGAGCGTCGCCCGCGTGATGGCACGCGCGCTCACCCAGCCCGGTGCCGTCCAGACCAAGGTGCCGATGGCCGCGCAGTTCGTGGTCCACCTGAACGACTCGACGGGCAAGGTGGTGGCGAGCGCGCCCCGCACCATCTGGCGCGGCGCCGAGCCCGAACCCGTCATCCCCCAGGACCCCAACTGGCTGAGCGCCCACGCCGAGAAGGCGGTCACGGTCCGCGCCGAGTCCGGTGACGTCCGCTGGCGCGTCCACGTCGAGCCCATCGCCGGCGGATACGTGGTCGTGGGAACCGACCTGAACGACGTCGCGCGCACGGCCGGCCGTCTCGTCGGCGTGGAGATCGTCGTCGGCGGCATCGTCCTGGTGCTCGTCGCCGGGCTCGGCGTGGCGATCATCCGCGCCAGCCTGCGGCCGCTGGTCGGCATCGAGCACACCGCCGAGGCCATCGCCGCGGGTGACCTGTCCCGGCGAGTGCCGGACGCCGACTCGCGTACGGAGGTCGGCCGGCTGAGCAACGCCCTCAACGGCATGCTCACCCAGATCGAGACGGGTTTCCACGCGCAGTCGGCGTCCGAGGCGACCGCGCGCGAGTCCGAGGGGCGGATGCGCCGCTTCGTCGCCGACGCCAGCCACGAGCTGCGTACTCCGCTGAGCGTGATCCGTGGCTTCGCCGAGTACTACCGCCAGCGCGACAGCGTGCCACCCGACGAGCTGGACCGGCTGATCGGGCGGGTCGAGGACGAGGCCGCGCGAATGGGCGTGCTCGTCGACGACCTGCTGCTGCTGGCCCGCCTCGACCAGCAGCGCCCGCTCGCCCGCCGTCCGGTCGACCTGCTCGCGCTGGCCGCCGACGCCGTCCACGACGCGCGTGTCGTGGACGGCGAGCGGGAGATCGCCCTGTCGGTACGCAGCGGCTCGGCGTTCATCGTGACCGGTGACGACGTACGCCTCCGGCAGGTCATCGGCAACCTGGTCAACAACGCGCTGCGGCATACCCCGGCCGGCACATCCGTCGAGGTCATCGTGCGCTCCGGGCTGCTCGCCGACTCGCCGGCGGCCGTACTCGAGGTCGTCGACAGCGGGCCGGGCATGCCGGCCGAACAGGCGGAACGGGTGTTCGAGCGGTTCTACCGCGCCGACCCGGCGCGCAGCCGGGGCGGCACCGGCCTGGGCCTGGCGATCGTGGCGGGGCTCGTCGAGGCGCACGGCGGCTCGGTGGAGGTGGAGACCGCGCCCGGTGAGGGCTCCACGTTCCGCGTCGTCCTGCCGCTCGACCCGGACGCCATCGAGGCCGATCCGGTCGAGTCGGCGCACCCTTAGGACTTGTCCGTCTTTAACACAGGCCTTATTGCGGCAACCTTCAGGTGCGTCTCAGGCTGGTTCCAGTCCCATTGGCGATTCTCTGAGTATCACCAGATGAGGGATCTTGGGGAGTGAGCGATGGAGACCCATGACCAGCCTGTAGGCGGGCACGCGGAAGAGCCGCAGAACGGGGTGTCATCGGAGTCTGAGCGGGAGGCGGGCACCTCCCCGGCCGAGTCGCAGGAGCCGGGGCACGTCCAGGCATGGCCCCCGCCGCCCCGCACGCCCGCGGACGCCGAGACCGGCGGGCCGCAGGCGCAGACCGGGCCGATGCCCGCACAGCAGGCGCACGGCCAGCCGGGATACGGCCAGCCCGGGTACGGCCAGCAGTACGGCCGGCCGCCCTTTGGCGAACATGTCTACGGAGAGCCGGGGTACGCCGGTCCGGGCTACGGTGCGCCCGGCGGGAGTTCCTGGTGGACGGCGCGGCGGAAGGTCGCGGCCGGTGGACTCGCCGCGGCACTGATCCTCGGCGGCGGTCTCGCCGGAGGAGCGGTCGCGGCGGTGATCGGCAACAACTCCACGACGTACGCGAGCCCGACCGCCGTACGGCCCGCCTCGAGCAAGTCGGCCACCGGCATCGCGGCGATCGCGCAGGCGGTGCAGCCGAGCACCGTGTCCATCACCGTGACCACGCAGCAGGGCCAGGACGAGGGCACCGGTGTCATCACGCGGTCCGACGGGATGATCCTGACCAACAACCACGTCGTCGCGACCGCCGCGGGCGGCGGCCAGATCTCGGTGAAGTTCAACGACGGCAAGAAGGTCTCGGCCGAGGTCGTCGGCACCGACCCGGCGACCGACCTCGCGGTGATCAAGGCCTCGGGCGTGTCCGGGCTGAAGCCGGTGACGTTCGGCAACAGCGACCAGTTGCAGGTCGGCGACCAGGTGGTCGCGATCGGCAGCCCGCTCGGCCTGGAGGGCTCGGTGACGTCCGGCATCATCAGCGCCCTGCACCGCACGCTGTCCGAGAGCGGCAGCGACCAGCAGCAGCAGCCACCCGGATTCCCCGGCTTCGGCGGGCAGGGCCAGCAGGGCGGCGGACAGGGACAGCAGGGTCAGCAGGGCAGCGGCTCGGGTGGCACGGCCATCGGTGACGCGATCCAGACCGACGCCGCGATCAACCCGGGCAACTCCGGCGGCCCGCTGGTGAACAGCGCCGGCCAGGTCATCGGCATCAACACCGCCATCGCCACCTCCGGCGGCGGTCAGGGCAACATCGGCGTCGGGTTCGCCATCCCGATCGACACCGCCAAGCAGGTCTCCGACCAGCTCATCAAGACCGGCAAGGCCACCCACGCCTACCTCGGGGTCACGCTCTCCGACGCGACGGGCAACCAGCAGGGCGCGCTGGTGGCGAGCGTGCAGGGCCAGACCCCGGCCGCTTCGGCCGGGCTCAAGGAGGGCGACGTCGTCACCCAGGTGGACGGCAAGTCCATCGACGGCGCCGACGCACTCTCCGCCGCGATCCGGGGCCACAGCCCCGGCGACAAGATCGCCCTGACGTACCTCCGCAACGGCCAGAAGCACACGGTCAACGTCACGCTGACCTCCAGCGCGGGCACCTGACCGCCCGCACGCGAACGTGCGGCGCCCTAGCGCCCGCGGGGCACCGCTCCGGCGGCCCGGCCCGGGATTTCCCGGCCGGGCCGCTCGCATGCCCGCCTCAGGTAGTCCACAAGGTGCAGCCATCGACCGCCGGTGATGCGGCGGCACCCAACAGCTCCGCTCGGCTGAGGTGCCCGGGTGGGTGCGCCTTCGTGTGCACGGCCCGATGGCCGGGTCGACAGGTCAGGCGCCCCGCGCGCTTCCACGACGGCCGGGCGCCCATGCGGCACCGCCGCCGGCCGCTCGGGCCTGCCAGTGCTGCCGCGCCGGTGAACGCCATGGCCACAGCGGCGCCCTGTTCGCGACGTGCGTCAGGCGGGGGAGACGGGCCTACCTCGAGGTCGCCTCATGATCGTGCGCACGAACCGGCGGCCGGTTCCCCGCAGGGGAGGGCCGGTTCCGTTCACGCGTGTGCCGCCGCTCTGCGGGCGACGGAACGAGGTGTCACGGTGCTGCCGTCTCGAACACCGCTCCCTCCCAGGGTGCAGGAGGGCGAGGTGTCACCAACGGTCGCCGGGCTGGACGGCGCCAGTGGTCAGGTGCCGGGGAAGGTGTCGGTGGGGAAGCCGTCCGGGCCGGTGCCGGGTGGCATGACGACGTGGTCGCCGGCCGTCAGTCCGGAGGTGACCGCCACGTACCGGTCGCCGCGTACTCCGGTCCGTACGGTGCGGACCGTCGTGTGGCCGTTGTCGCGGACCAGGACCGTCGCGAGGCCGCCCGCCTTCGTGTGGACGGCTCCGGCCGGGACGTACAGCGTGCTGTCCGCCTGTGCGGTCACCACCTCGACCGTCGCGCTCATGCCCGAGCGCAGGCCCGGGGGTGGCGCGTCGTCCAGGGAGATCATGACGCCGAACAGCGCGCGGTTGCCGTCCATCGTGGCGGCCGGGTCGATGCGGGTGACGGTGCCACGGTAGGTCGGCCCGGCGAGCATGCCCAGACCGATCGTGGCCTCCTGGCTGATTTTGAGCTGGTTGACCTCACCGAGGGGGAACATCGCCTGGACCTGGAGATCGTTCAGATCGCCGAGGGTGATGAACCCGGTCTGGCTCTGTCCGGCCACCTGGCCGCCGACCGCGCCGTCGACGGATAGCACCGTCCCGTCGATCGGCGCGGTGAGCCGTGTCGCGGCGAGGGTGCGTTCTGCCTGGCGCTCGTCGACCTCGGCCTTGGTGACGCTTGCCGCGGTGAGCTCCACCGAGTTGACCTGGCAGCCGCCGCCACCGCCGCCACCGCCGCCACCGCCCGCTCCGCCGCCGCTTCCGCCGGATCGGCCGCCGGATCCACCGGCCTGCCCCGCGGGCCCACTCGGCTTCGGGCGGCCGGTGGGCGCGTTCGTGGGCCGGGACGCGGTGGGGGATGGCTTCGGGGACGTACGGGTGGGCGTCGGCGTCGGCGTCGGTGAGGTCGGCTTCGAGGTCGGCTTTGAGGTCGGCGTCGCTGTGGGCTCGGAGGTCGGCTTGGACGTGGGCTTCGGAGTCCGCTTGGTCGTCGGCTTCGAGGTGGGTGTCGGACGCGGCGTCGTCCGCGTCGGGGACGGCGTGGGCGTTGGGCGACGGGACGGAGTCGGCGACGGCGTCGCCCGCCGCCCGCCCACCGGTCCGGAGACGTAGGCGGCCGGCACGACGGCTACGCCACCCGCTGAGCCCCCCGAGCCACCTGAGCCTCCGCAGATCCCCTGCTGAGCCTGGTCGTACGTGTCGTCGGCCGCCGCGACGGCCGCCTTCGCGACGTCTACCTGCTCTGCGGCCGCGCTGTCGTCGAGACGCGCGAGGACCGCGCCGGCGCGTACCTTGTCCCCAGGCGCGACCTTGATCTCGCTCACAGTTCCGGACGTGCCGAAGACGAGCTCACGTGTGTCGGCGCTCTGTACGGTCCCGGCCGCGCCCGCCGTGGCGGTGACGTTTCCGCGGAGGACCGTGGCCTGCGACGTAGCGCTCTGGGCCGAGTCCCCCGCAGCCACCAGCCCACCGGCCAGCACGACGACCGCGCCGGCGGCCAGCCAGGGAGATTTGCGCAGATGGCGAAGGGACGGGCGGTTCACAGAGGAAGATCCTGGTGGCCGAAGGTGACGGTGACCCGAGTCTGCCCTGAGAGTTTCCTGAGGGGCGGCTCCCGGCCACCACGGCGAGCACGGGGACGAACCACCACGAGCACGCAGGAACCTTTCAGGGACACATCAGGTTCGCCCCAGCCGGGTCCACAACGCTGTGGCCCGTGAAAGCCCTCCTCCGTCGCCGGCGTCTGCTGCTCAACGGCGCCCTGGCTCTTCTTCTCGCCGTCGGCGTCGGCGTCGCGTACCTGTCGTTGCACGACGACGCGGGCGCGTCCTCGCCCGGCCGCATCGTGCGGGTGAGCCGCGGCTCGGTCGTCTCGTCGGTCTCGGCCTCCGGCTCCGTCGCCAGCGCGAAGTCCCGTGACCTCTCCTTCGGTACGAGCGGCACGGTCGACACGATCAAGGTCCAGGTCGGTGACAAGGTGAAGAAGGGGCAGCTCCTCGCGACGCTCGACGACGCGAGCGCGCAGGACGACGTCCGATCCGCGCAGGCCGCCCTCAGCGCCGCGGAGGCGGGTGACACCTCCACCGCATCGGGCTACGCCGGCTACGTCCAGGCCAAGGTCTCCTACGACAGCGCCAAGCGCGCCCTGGACGGCACCGAACTCACCGCGCCGTTCAGCGGCACGATCGTCGCCGTCAACGGCTCGGTCGGGGGCTCCTCCGGCGGCTCCGGCGGATCGAGCGGCTCCAGCACGTCCAGCGGCACGAGCAGCACCGGAGGCGCCGGGGGCTCCTCCTCCTCCTCCTCCTCGACGGCGTCCTCGAGTGGATCCTCCACCAGCACCGGAAGCGGGTTCATGACGATCGCCGACGCCTCGAAGCTGGACGTCAAGGGCGAGTTCACCGAATCCGACGTCGCGAAGATCAAGAAGGGGCAGCAGGCCTCGGTGACGTTCGACGCCATGCAGGGCACCCGGGCGTCCGGCAAGGTCACCGCCATCGACCAGACCTCGACGACCTCGAACAACGTGGTGCAGTACGGCGTGACGGTCACGCTCACCGACCCGCCGGGCGGTCTGCGCATCGGCGCCACCGCCACCGTCCAGGTGACCACCGCGAGTGCCGAGAACGTCCTGCTGGTGCCGACCGCCGCGGTGCGGACCGCGGGCGGCCGCAGCACCGTGACAGTCCTGTCCGGCGGCAAGCAGGTCCCCAAGGTCGTGCAGACGGGAGCGCAGGGTGACCAGGGCACCGAGATCAAGTCGGGGCTGAACGAAGGCGACCAGGTGGTGATCCCCGACGCCGGCGCCGGTACGGGCGGTGGCGGCTTCCCCACCGGTCGCTTTCCCGGAGGCGGCGGGATCGGCGGGGGCGCCGGCGGCGGTGCCGGCGGTGCCGGCGGCGCCCGGGTCGGAGGCCGGGGATGACCGTCCTCGACGTCCGTGACGTCGTCAAGGTGTACGGCGAGGGCGACACGGCCGTGCAGGCGCTACGCGGGGTGTCCCTCGCCGTCGAGCAGGGCGACTACGTCGCGATCATGGGAGCGTCCGGCTCGGGCAAGTCCACGCTGATGAACATCCTCGGCTGCCTCGACGTCCCCACGTCCGGCCGCTACCTGCTGGACGGCACGGACGTCGGCACGCTGGACGACCGGCGGCTGGCGATCGTGCGCAACCGCAAGATCGGTTTCGTCTTCCAGTCGTTCAACCTGATCCCGCGGATGAGCGCGCTCGCGAACGTGGAGCTGCCGCTCGCGTACGGCGGGGTGAAGGCGGCCGACCGCAGGCGGCGCGCGCTCGCCGCCCTCGACCAGGTCGGGCTCGCCGACCGCGTCGAGCACGAGCCGAACGAGCTGTCCGGCGGTCAGCAGCAGCGCGTCGCGGTGGCGCGGGCGCTGGTCACGGCACCCGCGCTGCTGCTCGCCGACGAACCCACCGGCAACCTGGACACCAAGTCAACCGCCGACATGCTCGACATCCTCGACCGTCTCAGCGCCGCGGGGCGGACCATCGCGCTCATCACCCACGAGAATGACGTGGCGCGGCACGCCAAGCGCGTGATCCGCCTCGTCGACGGCCACATCGTCGACGACCGGCGCCGTACCCACGTGGATGAGCCGCCGCCGGGGCTGGTGGGTCTGCGATGACCGGGAACGAATCCGACGCAGCGAGCGTAGTGGCGGGCGAGGTACGAGCCCTTCGCGCAGGGAGTGAGGAGCGGTGAGCGACCAGTGAGCTCCGAGGTGTTCAGGTTCGCGTTGCGCGGACTGGCGGCCAACAAACTCCGCAGCGGCCTCACGACGCTCGGCATCATGATCGGCGTCGGTGCGGTGATCCTGCTGGTGGCGGTGGGCAACGGCTCGTCCAAGCAGGTACAGAAGAGCATCGAACGGCTCGGCACCAACACGCTGACCGTGACACCGTCCACCTCGGGAGGCGGCGGGCGCGGCGGCGGGGGTGGTGGTCTCGCCCGTGCGTTCGGCGGTGGAGGGGCCGGCGGCGGCGCGGCACAGCAGACCGGGCCGCGTACGCAGGCGAAGGACCTCACCGTCGACGACGCCCGCGCGATGGCCAACGCCACCGCGGCTCCCTCGGTGAAGAGCGTCTCGCCGGTCGTGAACTCCTCGTCAGCCAATGCCACGTACGAGGGGACCAGCCACGCGATCCAGCAGTTCGTCGGCAGCTACCCGGCGTACTTCGAGGCATCCAACGACCCGGTCGAGCGCGGCACGTACTTCACCGCCGACGACGTGCTGAACGACCGCAAGGTCGTGGTGATCGGCCAGACCGTCTACCAGGACCTGTTCGGCACGGTCGACCCCATCGGCAAGCAGATCACCGTCGGCGGTGTGAACTTCACCGTCGTCGGGGTGCTGAAGACCAAGGGCTCGTCGGGGTTCCAGGACGCCGACGACGTGGCGATCGCCCCGCTGCCGGCCGTTCAGGAGAGCCTGACAGGGTACGGCGCGCTCAACCAGATCGTCGTGCAGGCCAAGACACCCAAGACCGTCGACGCCGCGCAGTCGGAGCTCACCGACGTCCTGAACCAGCGGCACGGCATCACCGGCGGCAACACGGCCGACTTCCAGATCCTCAACCAGGCGACTCTGCAGTCGGCGATCAGCAGCAGCAGCAAGACGTTCACGGTGCTGCTCGGCGCGGTCGCCGCGATCAGCCTGCTCGTCGGCGGCATCGGCATCACCAACATCATGCTGGTCACGGTCACCGAGCGGACCCGTGAGATCGGCATCCGCAAGGCGATCGGCGCACCGCGGGGTGCCATCCTCGGGCAGTTCCTCGTCGAGGCCACCGTGCTCAGCCTGCTGGGCGGCCTTCTCGGCGTGGCCGCGGGACTGATCGGCAGCGAGTTCAAGGTCCTGGGGGTCAAGCCGGTCGTCGTCCCCAGCTCGATCGCGCTGGCCCTCGGGGTCTCCATCGCGATCGGCCTGTTCTTCGGCAGCTATCCGGCCAACCGCGCGGCCAAGCTCCGGCCCATCGAAGCCCTCCGCCACGAATAGGGAGCAACCGTTGACTGGAACCCGGCGCAAGACGACCGACGCGCCACCTGAGGAACTCGACGCGCCACCTGAGGACCTCCTGAGCACCTCACCGTTCGAGGGTGACCTGGCCGAGGAGCTCGCGGTCGAACCACGAGCACGGCGTCGGCCGCCGTCCATCACCGTCCTGCTGGGCGCGGCCGTACTGATCATCGGCGGGTTCATCGCCGGCGCGCAGGCGGACCAGCACTGGGGCGCGAAGACGCCATCCAACCCGGCCGCCCAGTTCCCCCAGCTCGCGGGGCGTGGCGGGCAGGGCGGCGGCGGTGGTTTCGGAGCAGGTGGCTTCGGTGGCGCGAACGGCGGCCAGAACGGGGGACCCGCCGGTGGAGGCGCCCAGGGCGGCGGCTCCGCGGCCGCCGCAGGCGGTGGCACGTCGGGCACCGTCAAGCTCGTGGACGGCAAGACGATCTACGTCCAGACCGCCAACGGGATCGTACGCGTGAAGACGACCGGGTCCACGAAGGTCACGGTTGCCAAGAAGTCCACCGCCAAGGCCCTCAAGGCCGGCTCCCCGGTGGTCGTCCAGGGCAAGCCGGGTCAGGATGGCACCGTGACGGCCACCAGCGTCCAAGGCGGCTGAGCGGGCCGGCCGGCAGAGAGCAGGGGCCCCGGCTCAGCCGGAACGAATGACGCAGCCCCTTTTCGGCGGCCGCGAGACGTGCCCCGGAAAAGTGGGAGCCGCGCGGGCGAGGGAGCCCGCGCGGGCGGGGGACCCGCGCGGGGGAGGAGAGCCCGCGCGGGGGACCTGTGTCAGCCCGATGAGGGGCGTGGGGAGGGGGTCGGGAGCAGGGGCTGGCAGGTCTTGACCGCCTTGGCGACCTTCGGGTCCGAGGTGTCGAAGCGGCCGAACTGGCCCGCACCGGGCGAACGGCGGGCGCCCGGCGAGCGCTGCGCGCCCGGGGTGCGGTTCGCTCCGGGAGTCGGAGTCGGGAGCTTCACGCCGTGGTCGGCCAGGCAGCTGCGGAAGGCCTGGGTCTCCTGCATGCCGCGGCCTCCCATGCCGCCCCCTTGGGGTGCCAGCGACTGGCAGGCCTGACGTGCCTGCTGGTTCGCGCCGCCGCCGGCACCGCCGCCGCCACCGAAGCCGCCGCCGCCGGACGGGCGCGCGGTGGCGCGCGTCGTCGGAATGTTCACGCCGTGCTGTCGGAGGCAGGCGGTGTACGCGGCGAAGCCGCCCGACGCGGACGCCGATGCGGAGGACGTGGCCGCGGCCTTGCCGCCGGAGGACCCGCAGCCCGCGGAGAACAGCAGCGCGGCGGCCGACGCCAGCAGCACTCCGCCGTGGAGGATTCGCATGGAGCCGGATGCTGGCCGACCATCCTGGAGCCTGCCTCCGGTGGAGCTGAAAGGTTCCGCAATGCCCGGCGAGGCCGGCGGTCAGAACGTGATGTCGCCGTGGATGTCGCGCGCCCTCAGGACGTTGCCGCCTACCTGCCCGTTGACCGTGTTGGTGAGGCCATGGTTCGCCGAGATCGTCTGCTCGGCGGCGGCCAGCCAGTGACGCAGCTGAGCGGCCGCCTGCGGGTCACGGCTGGAGTCGTCCACCAGCGCCTGGGCCAGGGCTCTGATCGAGTCTGGGTCGCCGGGACGCTCGCCGAGCCGCTTGACCGCCTCGACGGAGGTGCTCCTGCGGCCGAAGAGACGCCGGACCGCCGCACTCAGCGATTCCCACAGCTGCTCCCCGGCCTTCGCGGTGGTGCCGTCGAAGATCTTCGTCAGCAGCGCGACCAGCGCCGAGACCGATATCAGATCCACTTTCCACACTCCGACCGTGATGAGTCCTCTGCCTAGATTAGTTCGCTGAAACGACCATCGTGGCGGAATCGCCCCACGCAATTGCGCACCGCTCCACGAGCGAGATGTCAGGCACGCCGGTGAAGGCCGACTACGGTGGGGAGTGGGAGCCGCGATCGAGGGAAAGCCCAGCGCGCACCACGGAAAGACCGCCCGGCAGACATCCCCCGGAGAGCCGATGAACCGGTTGAAGGACGCCACCAGCCCGTACCTGCTTCAGCACGCCGACAACCCCGTCCACTGGTTCCCCTGGGGTGATGCCGCGTTCGAGGAGGCCCGGCGCAGAGACGTCCCGATCATGCTGTCCGTCGGCTACAGCGCCTGTCACTGGTGCCACGTCATGGCGCACGAGTCGTTCGAGGACGACGACACCTCGCGCCTGATCAACGACCTGTTCGTCAGCGTCAAGGTGGACCGCGAGGAGCGTCCCGACGTCGACGCCGTCTACATGGAGGCCACCCAGGCCATGACGGGGCAGGGCGGCTGGCCGATGACGGTGTTCATGACGCCCGCTGGTGAACCCTTCTACTGCGGCACCTACTTCCCGCGGGCGCACTTCCAGCAGCTCCTGCAGGCCATCGCGCAGACCTGGCGGGAACGCCGCGACGACGTGCTCGCGCAGGGGCAGAAGGTCGTCGGTGCGCTGGGCGGCACGATGTCGCTGGAGACCGGCGGCGCGCCGTCCGCCGAGGTCCAGGACGCCGCGGTGCGCAGCCTCGCCGAGACCTACGACCATGAGCGCGGCGGGTTCGGCACGGCGCCGAAGTTCCCGCCGTCGATGGTGCTGGAGTTCCTGCTCCGCCACGCCGCGCGCGGTGGTGACGGATCGGCGATGGCCGAGCGCACGCTCGAGGCGATGGCGCGGGGCGGCATGTACGACCAGCTCGGCGGGGGATTCGCCCGCTATTCGGTCGACGCCGGCTGGGTCGTGCCGCACTTCGAGAAGATGCTCTACGACAACGCCCTGCTGGCTCGCGTCTACGCGCACTGGTGGCGTCTCACCGGCACCGAGATGGGCCGCCGGGTCGCGCTGGAGACCTGCGACTGGATGCTGCGCGACCTGCGGACGGCACAGAACGGCTTCGCCAGCGCCCTGGACGCCGACAGCGAGACGCCCGGCGGAGGCCACGAGGAGGGCGCCTACTACGTCTGGACGCCCGACGAGCTCACCGAGGTGCTGGGCGCCGACGACGGCGCGTACGCCGCGGAGCTGTTCGAGGTCACCGGCACCTTCGAGCACGGCACCTCGGTCCTGCAGCTTCTGCGGTCGCCGGAGGACCGCGAACGCTACGAGCGGATCCGCGCGGCGCTCCTGGAGGCCCGTACGCGGCGTGTCCCGCCCGGGCGCGACGACAAGGTGGTGGCCGGCTGGAACGGCCTGGCGATCGCCGCCCTCGCCGAATGCGGCGCGTACTTCGACCGGCCGGACCTCGTCGCCGCCGCTGCCGACGCCGCCCGGCTGCTCCGCGAGGTCCACTGGCGCGCTGGCCGGCTGCTGCGCACCTCGCGCGAGGGCGGCGCGGGCGTCAACGCGGGAGTGCTGGAGGACTACGCCGACCTCGCCGAGGGCCTGATCGCGCTGTACGGCGTGACGGGCGACGCCGCGCACGCGGAGTTCGCGGGTGAGCTGCTGGACATCGTGCTCGACCGGTTCGCCGACGGCCGTGGCGGGTTCTTCGACACCGCCGACGACGCCGAAAGCCTCTGGAAGCGCCCGCAGGATCCCACCGACAACGCGACGCCGTCGGGCCAGTTCGCCGCGGCCGGCGCCCTGCTGTCCTATTCCGCGCTCACCGGCTCGACCCGGCACCGCGAGGCGGCCGTCGCCGCGCTGGGCCCGGTTGTGCCGCTGGCGGACCGGCACGCGCGCTTCGCCGGCTGGGGCCTCGCGGTGGCGGAGGCGCACCTCGCCGGCCCGCTGGAGGTCGCGGTCGCAGGCCCCGCCGACGACCCGCGCACGCGGGAGCTGCACCGTACCGCCCTGCTCAGCCCGGTTCCGGCCGTCGTGGCCACCGGTTCGGGCGTGCCCCTCATGGAGGGGCGGACGCCGGTCGACGGCAGGCCCGCGGCGTACGTCTGCCGGGAGTTCACCTGCCGGATGCCGGTCACCGACACCGACGCGCTCAAGCACGAGCTGGCGGGACGCTGACCGTCACTTCGGACATGCCGGACGCACGTTGGTGACCCCTCCGAAAACGCATCTCATTGGAATTTCTGTCAACATTGGCGGCGACTGGTCTTGATCTTTGAGATATCGCGGTGTTACCTCAAGGGCGGGTGCCCGGACGCGCCATGCGGCCGAACGGACACGAGTGGCTGCTCGGGTACGCGGGTATCTGGACGACCATTGCCCCCTGGGCGATAGTCGTACGACACAGCGGGGATGAGGAGGGGTGCCGTGCGCTGGCCGAGCCGCCGCATGTTGCCGACGGTCATTGGCGTCACGTTGGTCACTACGGTCGTCGCCGATGTCGCGGTCGTCGTGGTCCGTGACCACGGCGGGACTGCGGCCGAGCAGGGCGCCGGTGAGCGCCTCGTCGCCGCCGCCGAGTCGACCGGCTACTCGACCAGTGCGGTATCGCCCCTGCGCAAGGCGGTCGTCCCGCACGTCCTGGTGGCCTCCGGGCAGACCCTGCCCGCCCAGAGCATCGATGCGGTCCGGCACGTCAAGGGCGTCAAGGCCGTCGAGGTGGTCGACGCGGCCCGCGCGCTCGTCGCGGGAAAGCGCGTCGGCGTGATGGGCGTCGAGCCGTCCACCTTCCGCGCCTTCACCCCTGAGGCCAGCGCGAAGTCCGACGCGCTGTGGCACAACATCTCCGGTGGCGACGTGGCCATCTCCTTCACGATGGGCAAGGACGGCGGCATCCCGCTGGCGTCCTGGACCCAGGTCGGCGGCACGGAGCACAAGAGTCCCGTGCGCGTCGGCGCCTACGCCACGATGGGCATCGGCCAGGTCGACGCCGTCGTCTCGCACACCACCGCGCGGGCGATCGGCATGCCGTCGGGCAACGCCCTGCTGGTCAGCGCCCCGCATACCAACGTCACGAAGCTGCGCAAGGCTCTCGCCGCGGTGCTGCCGCACGGCACCAAGACCGCGGCGCTGGAGTCGCGGTACGACGGCACGACCGCGCCGGGCGGCACGACCGCGCCGGGCGGCGCGCCTTCGTCGGCCACCGGCAAGGTCATGACCGCGCCCGAGGTCCAGACCGCGATCCGCGCGGCGGAGTCCAAGATCGGCATGCCGTACGTCTGGGGCGGTGAGTCCGACGGCGAAGGCGGCTACGACTGCTCCGGGCTCGTGCAGTACGCCTTCGCCCGCGCGGGCATCAGGATGCCGCGCACCGCCGACATCCAGGCGTTCACCGGCTGGCGGCTGCCCTTCAGCCAGGCGCAGCCGGGCGACCTGCTGACGTGGAAGAACGACCCGACCTTCAACGGTGTCTCGCACATCGCGATCTATCTGGGCAACAACAAGATGGTCGTCGCCCCGCACACCGGCACCGACGTGCAGGTCCAGACGGTCTACTTCAGCAACTTCTGGGGCGCCATCCGGGTGAATCCGCAGCTCGCCGCGCGCAAGGCCGGTGGCGGCTGAGCCGCGCCCCTCACAGGGGGCAGCCGGCGGCCAGGAAGTCGATCCCGCGGTCGAGCATCCCCAGCAGGTCGCCGCGCCCGTCGTCCTCCACCCACGCGACGATGGCCGTCTCCCAGACGGCCAGGATCGCGGCAACGAACGACCGGATCTCCAGGTCGGCCGGTGACCGGCCGAGCCGTTCGGCGAGCACGTCGACGAGGAGGTTCTGCGACTCCCGCATCTGGTCCCACTGCCGGGCCCGCAACGTGCTCACCGCCAGCAGAAGGCGGGTGCGCTCGAGGAGCCGCTCGCGGTCGTCGGCGAGCATCGCGCCGACGATCTCGCGCAGCGTGTTGCGGGCGGCGGCCGCCGGGGACAGCTCCGGCGGCTGCGCGCGCAGTGACTCGACGATCAACGGGTCGTACTCATCGCTGAGGACGGTGTCCTCTTTGGTGGGGTAGTAGCGGAAGAACGTACTCGGGGACACCTCCGCCGCCTCGGCGATCTGCTCGACCGTCGTCGCGTCGTACCCGCGTTCGCGGAAGAGCCGGAGCGCGTGTTCCTGGATGGCACGGCGCGTCTTCAGCTTCTTGCGCTCGCGCAAGCTGAGCTTCTGGTCGAGCGGACGCTCAAGCGGAGGCGTACTCATGTTCTGATTGTCCGTCAACGGTGCCCTCCGCCGCATGCCGCCGCGGCAGAAGGACCACCGCGAGCAGTGCGGCGACGATCATGATTCCCGCGCCCGCGACGAGCGTGAGGTCCATGCCGTGCACGAACGCCGAGCGCGCCGACCGCAGCAGCCCGGCGTCGTGGGACTCCCGCGCGATCTGGAGACCGCCGCCGACCTTGTCCCTCGCCGCCGCGGCCGCCGCCGACGGCAGACCCGTGACGTCCACGCGTCCGCGGTAACCGGCCGAAAGAAGGCTGCCGAGAACCGCCGCGCCGAACGCACCGCCGACGAGGCGGATCGTCATGAGCAGGGCGGAGCCGACGCCGGCGCGTTCGGCGGACAGCGCGCCCATCGCCGCGGTCATCGATGCGGGCAGGACGAGCCCCATGCCGAGACCGGTCACCGTCAACCAGGTGGCGGCCATCCCGTATCCGGTGTCCACGGTGCTGAAGGCGCCCAGGACCATCCCGGCGGCCATGATGACTCCTCCACCCGCGATCACGAGAGCCGCGCCGACCCGCGCCACGAGGCGCGGGCTCAGCTTCGAGGTGACGAGCAGCCCGCCGATGAGCGGGAGCAGCCGCAGGCCCGAGCCGAGCGCGTCGGCGCCCAGGACACCCTGGAAGTACTGGGGCGTGACGAACAGCACGCCGAACAGGGCGAAGGTCAGCAGCGTCGCCGGGACGGCGCCGCCGGTGAACCGCCGGTCGCGGAAGAGGTCAAGGTCGACCAGCGGTCGCCGGGCGCGCCGGGTCCAGGCGACGAACGCTGCCAGCGCGACGGCCCCGGCGGTCATGACGCCCCAGACGCGGACGTCGCCCCAGCCGAACTCCTCTTCCTGGATCGCGCCGTAGACGACGCCGGCCAGTCCGCCGGTGGACAGCAACAGGCCGGTGTAGTCGGGGCGCGGCGCCACCGCGGACCGTGACTCCGGAATGAGGATGAGGCCGAGTACGAGGGCGACGACGGAGACGGGGATGTTGATGAAGAAGATCGAGCCCCACCAGAAGTGGTCGAGTAGGTAGCCGCCGATGATCGGTCCGAGCGGCAGGCCGAGGAGCGACGCGCCGGCCCACGCGGCGAGCGCCTTCGGCTGCTCCTCCTTGGGGAAGACCACGAGCATCACCGACATGGCGAGCGGCGTGATGACGGCCGAGCCCACGCCCATGAGCGTGCGGGCGGCGATCAGCGCGCCCGGACTCGACACCCAGGTCGCCAGGACCGACGCCAGCAGGAAGACCGTGATGCCGCCCAGCAGCACCTTCTTGCGGCCGTAGCGGTCACCGAGCAGTCCGGCCGGGATCAACAGCGCCGCTGACACGAGCGTGTACGAGGCGACGATCCACTGCAGGGCGCCAGTGCTCGCGCGCAGCTCGGTGGACAGGGTCGGCAGGGCGACGTTGAGGGCCGTCAGGTCGAGGCTGACGGCCAGCAGGATGACGACGAGGGCGCCCAGGACCCACCACCGTCGTGCTCCAAGGGATGTCATGACAGCGACTCCAGATTGAGAGACAGTACTTTATGACAGTAACTTTCAAAAAGTAGTGCCCGTCAACGTAAGTGCCGGTCTGGGTTCATCAACGTAGATGTGTAATCATGATTACATGACTACGAATGAAGGACTGGACAAGCTGCGTGGCTGGTTCACGGGGCGCCTGCCGGACGACTGGTTCGACGGCCCACCCCAGGTCGTGCTGGACCGCGAGGAGATCAGCGTGGTCGGCCGGCTGACCGAGCCCGAGATCGCCGAAGGTGCCTCCGCGGCGGAGCGCTCCGGCGCGATCGCCGGTCACGTGCAGCGCTTCCGCGAAGACTCGCGCGAACGCCGCATCGACATCGCCCGTGAGGCCGAGCATCGGTTCGGCCGCAAGGTCTCGTGGGGCGTCGAGTGCGGTGACGAGACGACCATGTTCACCCAGCTGTCCGTGCCCGTGATGACGCGCCTGCGGCAGTCGGAGCGCCGGGTGCTGGACACGCTCGTCGACGCCGGTGTGGCACGCAGCCGCAGTGACGCCCTGGCCTGGTGCGTGCGCCTCGTGGGCAAGAACGCCGACGACTGGCTCGGCGAGCTGCGCGACGCGTTGCAGCACGTCGAGCGGGCGCGGGCGGCCGGCCCGCAGGTGTGAACCCCTGCGAAGCGTGACCGTGAAAAGCGCCGGCAACACGGGGGAAACAATGAGAATGGCGAAAGAGGTCTAATCCAAAGGTCTATGCCAATGGTCTAAACCAATAGCGCCAATGGGGCCTCGCTAATCGGTCCCTGTCATGTTATAAATCGTTCCTCCGGGTACACTCGGAAAAACCCCTGGTTAGTCCAGCCAAGGGGCGTCCCTGCTTGAAGGAGCGATCGTGGCGTACGATGTCAAGGCCAGTTCCGTCGAGTGGAACCCCGGCCCGCAGCGACTGCGTGAACTCACCGAGAAGATGCCTAACTCGTCGGTCACGGAGTTCGCCAACGTCGTGGTGAAGGCGAGAGTCGACAGCCGCAGCGCCAAGTCGACCTTCATCGTCGAGGACTCGACCAACACCACCAAGCAGACCATCACACGGGCGGAGTACGACCGGGTGGCCGCCGTGCAGGAGGCCCACCTCGCCCACGAGCACGTGGTCGTCGTGGACGGCTACATCGGCAGTGACCCGGAGTTCCGCACTCGCGCCCGGCTCGTCATCGAGGCCGCGAACGCCAACATCGCGGGGATGCAGCAGCAGCTCTACTACCCGGTGGGCGAGGACTACGACCCGGCCACCTGGGATCCGCACACGACGGTCGTCTACACGCCGAACCTGCCGATGGAGGGGTATCCGAGCGACCGGCTCATCGCCGTCGACCTCAATTCCAACATCACGCGCGTCTTCAATTCGGACTACTTCGGTGAGTCCAAGAAAGGCGGCCTGCGAATGTGGAACAACATCGTGTATGGGCGTGGTGGCCTTTCCTTGCACGCCGGATGCAAGGTCATTCCGGCGGGCGGTGAGAACAAGACCGTGCTGATCGTCGGACTCTCCGGCACCGGTAAGACCACGACGACCTTCACCACCCAGCTCGGCAGCAAGCCCGTGCAGGACGACTTCGTCGCGCTGATGCCGCAGGGGCGCGTCTACAGCACGGAGAACGGCTGTTTCGCCAAGACGTTCGGCCTCGACCCGGAGTTCGAGCCCACGATCTATCGCGCGACGACCAAGCCGGACGCGTACCTGGAGAACGTCTCCGTCGACGCCGACGGAAAGGTCGACTTCTTCGACACGTCCTACACCAAGAACGGCCGGACCACCTGGCCCTTCAAGTACGTCGACCCGTGGCCGGCCGACCAGGTCGAACCCGCGGAGTTCCTGCTCATCCTCAACCGCAACGAGAACATCGTGCCCGGCGTCGCGCGCCTCGACCGCGAACAGGCGGCGGCGTACTTCATGCTCGGCGAGACGACGGGCACCAGCGCCGGCGGCAAGGACGAAGACGGCAAGTTCCTTCGGGTGCCCGGCACGAACCCGTTCTTCCCCCGCGACATGGCCGACATGGGCAACCGCATGCTGGACCTGCTCGACGGCCACGAGATGAAGGTGTTCGTGCTCAACACCGGCCGCGTCGGCGGCGGCGAGGGCGACGAGCGCAGCAAGAAGGTCAAGATCCCGCACTCCTCGGCGATCGTGCAGGCCATCGTCGAGGACACCATCGAGTGGGAGCAGGACCGCGACTTCGGCTACGAGGTCGCCGCCTCCCTGCCCGGCATCGACGACGTCGAGATCCTCCAGCCCCGGCGGCTGTACGAGCGCCAGGGCCGCCTCGAGGAGTACAACGCCATGGTCGAGCGCATGAAGACGGAGCGGCGTGAGTACCTGATGTCGTTCCGTGGCCTCGACGAGGCGATCGTCAAGTCCATCCGCTGAGCCGTGCGGCTTCGCGAGGGGGCCGGCTCACCCGCGGGGGCGGGGGAGACGGCCCTCACGCGTGCCCGGGCACGTGTTTACCCCTCTTGACTAGCGGAACGTCTCCGCGAGTTCACCCGTACGGACCCCGCATCCGGCGCCGCGCGCGATAATTGATCGCTGACACTGATGGCGCCGAGCGGGAGAAGGTGCGGTACATGGGCTTGCGGGACCTGGTCTACAAGCTGTACGAACAACGGCTTGAGGCGAGGCTGAGTCCCGACGCGAACCCCCGCCACATCGGCGTGATCCTCGACGGCAACCGCCGCTGGGCCCGGTCCATGGGCATCGCCGACATCAACACCGGCCACCAGCGGGGCGCGGACAAGATCTCCGAACTCCTCCAGTGGTCCCACGAGACCGGTGTCGAGGTCGTCACGCTGTGGCTGTTGTCCACCGACAACCTCACCCGGCCGGCCGCGGAGCTCGACCCGCTGCTCACGATCATCGAGAACACCGTGGAGGATCTCGCCGAGCAGGGCTGGCGTGTGAAGCCGGTGGGTGCCCTCGACCTGCTGCCCGACAAGACCGCACGTGTCCTGAAGCACGCCGAAGAGACCACATCCGACGCGCCTGGCCTGATTGTGAACGTCGCCGTTGGGTATGGAGGTAGGCGTGAGATCGCTGATGCGGTGCGCTCACTCCTGCACGAGCACGCGAGCAGGGGCACCAGCATCGAGGAGCTCGCCGAGGTCCTCGACGTTGAGCACATTGCCGAGCATCTCTACACCCGCGGCCAGCCCGACCCGGATCTCGTCATCCGCACGTCGGGAGAGCAACGCCTCTCCGGCTTCATGCTCTGGCAGAGCGCCCACTCGGAGTTCTACTTCTGCGAGGCCTTCTGGCCTGACTTTCGCAAGGTCGACTTCCTGCGGGCGATCCGCGCTTACGCCGCGAGACATCGCCGCTACGGCGTCTGAACCACCTGAGAGACATCGCCGAACGACCCGTTACGTCCGGGTTACTTATCGGCGTGCCTCTGTTCCCGGGCGGGTAGGCGGCCGTAGCGTCGAACCAGGTCCCCCCGAGGAAAGGACGCCTTCTCCGGCGATCCGCCTGGGCAGGCGCCCGAAGGAGAACGAGTGGCCATATCAGCCGCCACCCGGCGCACGTACGTCCTCGACACCAGTGTTCTGCTGGCCGACCCGGGAGCGTTGACCCGGTTCGCCGAGCATGAGGTCGTACTCCCGATCGTCGTGATCACCGAGCTCGAGGCCAAACGGCACCACCCCGAGCTGGGCTACTTCGCCCGCAACGCTCTGCGGACGCTCGATGACCTCCGGGTCGTACACGGTCGCCTCGACGCGCCACTGCCCATCGGTGACGAGGGTGGAACGGTCCGGGTCGAGCTCAATCACAGTGATCCGACGGTGCTGCCGGCCGGGTTCCGGCTCGGCGACAACGACACGCGGATCCTCTCCGTGGCGCTCTCGCTCTCGCAGGAGGGGCATGACGTCGTTCTCGTGTCCAAGGACCTGCCGTTGCGGATCAAGGCCGCCTCCGTCGGGCTGACGGCCGAGGAGTACCGCGCCGAGACCGTCATCGAGACCGGCCACACGGGAATGGCCGAGCTCGAGGTGTCCAGCGAGCAGCTCGAGCAGCTGTACGACTCCGGTCGGCTCGACCTGGAGCAGGCGCGGGATCTGCTCTGCCACACCGGGCTGCGGCTGCTCTCCGCCGGGGGATCGGCCCTGGGCCGGGTCATGCCCGACAAGTCGGTCCGCCTGGTCCGCGGCGACCGCGAGGTGTTCGGCCTCCACGGGCGTTCGGCGGAGCAGCGGATCGCTCTTGACCTGCTGACGGATGAGGACGTCGGCATCGTCTCCCTCGGCGGGCGGGCCGGCACCGGGAAGTCCGCGCTGGCGTTGTGCGCCGGCCTCGAGGCCGTTCTCGAGCGCCGCCAGCACCGCAAGGTCGTGGTGTTCCGGCCGCTGTACGCCGTCGGGGGCCAGGAGCTCGGCTACCTGCCGGGCACCGAGAACGAGAAGATGTCGCCGTGGGGCCAGGCGGTCTACGACACGTTGTCGGCGATCACGACTCCGGAGGTCATCGAGGAGGTCCTCGACCGGGGCATGCTCGAGGTGCTGCCGCTGACCCACATCCGCGGCCGCTCGCTGCACGATTCGTTCGTGATCGTCGATGAGGCGCAGTCGCTCGAACGCGGCGTCCTGCTCACCGTGCTGTCCCGGATCGGCGCGGGATCGCGCGTCATGCTCACCCATGACATCGCGCAGCGTGACAATCTGCGGGTGGGGCGGCATGACGGCGTGGTCGCGGTGGTCGAGAAGCTCAAGGGGCATCCGCTGTTCGCGCACGTCACGCTGACCAGGTCCGAACGCTCCCAGATCGCCGCCCTCGTGACCGACACTCTCGGCGACGTCGGCGCCTGATCCTTTCGGTCCGAACCCCTCGGTGCCCCGCCGGCGCCGGGGGGTTCTCGTCACGCACCGGAGTCACGAGCCCTGTACCTGTGACAATGTGACGAACATCACAGCATGACCGGGCAACCTTAGAAACGCCTGCTCCAGGGGTGAATTAAGCCTTCTGTTCCGGGTGTGGCGTAGTTCGCCGTGAGATCAGTCACGGCATTCCGGTTGCGGGGTACCCCCCGTGTTCGTGCAGTCTTGGGCGCTGTAAGCACTCCAGTGGGACAGCCCCCAGTCCCGGCGTCGCCCCCTCGCACGCCGCACCGGAGGGCCCACCCCCACCCAGGGAATCGCACAGCCGCGCCGCGCGGGGCTGGAGCGACACCGGGAGTGAGGACATTCGCACGTGTGCCCATGCGCGTGTGACCTTCGGAAGGACCGCCTTGTACGGAGACCAATTCAGGTCACCCGGACGAGACGATCGACAGGACGGCACGGGCCCTCAGCAGGCACCGTGGGAGGCCGGTCAGGCCCCGGCCCCGGGACCGTACGACGACATCAAGGTCGCCGGCGCGCCCCACAACACGCCGCCCCCCGGCGGCCAGAACGCCGGCTTCTACGACGCCGGCGTCTACGAGACCACCGCGTACGACACGGCCGCCTATGGCCCGGGTCCTGGTCCGGGCGCGCCCGGAGGCCCTGACGGCAACGCGACGGCCGCGTACGACATGGGCACTCCCTACGACCAGGGCCCCGGCGCTCCGTACCCGTACGAGCCGGGCGCGACCTCGGGCATGCCGCCCTTCTCCGGTGGCGAGCCCGCTCCGGACGGCGACTTCGAAGAGATGCGCCGCACCCCCCACGCCTCGCACAAGAAGCTGATCAGGTTCGCCGCGGTCGCCGCCGCGGTGGCCGTGGTCGGCGGCGGAGGCGTCGCCTGGGCGGTGACCAGTGGTTCGTCCAGTGACAAGGGCGACTCCAGCCGGGTCCAGGCGCAGGCCCCGGCGCCCGCGCCCCTGACCGACGCGCAGCGTCAGGACATCGCGGACAACCGACGCAAGGAACTCAAGAAGCGCGCCTCGCGCGCCGCCCGGTCCGAGGTGGTCCGGCCACGACTCGTGGCCAAGGGCACGCCGCCGCCGACCAAGAAGCCCAGTGCCGGGACCGCCGGTGACCCCCTTCCGGCCGGCGACGCGCAGAAACTGGCGCGCTCGATGCTTCCGAGCTTCGGGTGGGACCCGAGTTCGCAGTTCGGCTGCCTGGTCAACCTGTGGAACCGCGAGAGCCACTGGAACGTCCACGCGGCGAATGGCTCGGGGGCGTACGGCATCCCGCAGGCCAAGCCGGGTTCGAAGATGCAGAGTGCCGGTCCTGATTGGCAGAACAACGCCCACACGCAGATCAAGTGGGGCCTGGGCTACATCAAGAGCCGGTACAGCACCCCCTGCGGTGCCTGGGCGCAATCCCAGTCCGTCGGCTGGTACTGAGCAGGGAGCCACCGGCCTCGCCCGGCCGGTCGCCCACGGTCGGCCGATCGCCGCGCGCCCGGATGCGCCGGCCGACAGAAGGTTGATCGTGAACCGATCCACCACACGTGGTTTCACCCTGCCCAGGGCCGCCGCCCTCGTGACCGGTCTGGGCATCGCCGTGGGTCTGGCCGTGGCGGCGCCCGTCCACGCGGCGTCGCCGAGCACGGCCGCCTCGCGGATCGTCGCCGCCCGGCATCACAAGAAGCCGGGCGGCCGGCAGGTGCGGCACCGTACGAGCCCGCGTCCCGCCGAGCACCACCCCGGCCGCTGACACCAGGGTTACGGCGTGTCTGATAGATCCCGTTCGTAGCAAGCGCCGCTCTACCATCGCCATCCAACTTCGTGGTCGGGCGCAGGGAGCGGTTGCCCTACTGCGACCAGCCGGGCGACCGACTGCCCTGGTGACTCTCGCCTGATCCGGGATCCGGTGACGGAGGAGCGGACGACTTTGGATCTCCGGGTTCGGCCGCGTCTGCATCGAGGAGACGCGTGAGGAGCCCGGTGAGCTGCCCGAGGTCGTCGGCTGGGAGGTTTCTGATCGCCGGGGGCGGGCGCAGCAGGATGGCGTCGGCGGTCGCGATGGCGCCCCGCCCGGCGGCCGTGAGCGTGACCAGCTTGCGGCGCCTGTCATCGGGGTGTGGGCGGCGTTCGACAAGGCCGTGAGCTTCCAGCTTGTCGACGATCAGGGTTGCGTAGGGGGCGTCGACGCCGTTGGTCTCCGCGAGTTGGCCAAGGGTCACCGGTCCGTCGCGGAGCTGGAAGAGGATTTTTCCCCGGCCGCCGCCAAGGCGGAATCCGAGCGTCTCGGCGAGCTCGCCTCGGCGGTTGTGAGCGTCGACGAACCGCTGCATGAGGGCCCAGGCCTGCTGGACGGGATCGGCTGATCGTCTCGAGGAGCCTGCCATCGGTCGCCTCTCCCGCGTCCTTCAGTACCGCGGCGGCCCGAGCCGCCGCGTCGTGTGCCCGGCTTGCTGTAGTGCCGCGTTCACCACGCTACCGTCCGGCCGAGGTAGTCGACGTAGTGCAGACCGGGTCTCCCCTGGAGAGCGTCGAGCGTCCTGACGACGTTCGGGATGCTCTCGTCGATGCTGAGCCGGGCGTTCAGGCCGCCGAGTTCGGTGCGCACCCAGCCGGGGGCCATGAGGACCAGAGCCCGGCGCTCGCCGCTGTGCCGTGCCGCGTAGCTGCGCATGAACGTGTTGAGCGCGGCCTTGCTGCCGCGGTACACCTCGTGGCCGCCGCGCTCGTTGTTGGCCACGCTACCCTGGCCCGAGGACATCACCCCGATCGTGCCCGCAGGTTCGACGCGGTCCCGGAGAGCCTCGATGACGCGCAGCGGGCCGAGCGCGTTGGTGACCATGACCCGGATGAACTCACCGGTCGGGGTCTGCGCCACCGTACCCTCGGGCTGGTTCGTGACGCCGGCGTTCACGAACAGCAGGTCGAACATCCGGTCCGCTAGACGATCGTGCAGCGCCGTGATCTGCGCGGGCTCGGTGACGTCGACGGTTTCGATCTCGATTTGCTCAGCGCAGCTATCGGCGAGGTCATGCAAAGGGGTCCGGCCCGAGCCGCGCACGGTGGCTACGACATGCCGACCGCCCCGCGCCCACTCCCGGGCCAGTGCGAGGCCCAGACCGCGAGACGCGCCGATCAGGAGCACTCGTCCGCCCGAGGGCGACGGCGGGCCAGAGGGAAGACTCAAGTTAGTTATAGACATAGTAATTATTGTGTGAGGTATAACTAAGTCCGTCAAGCCGCCCGCAGGGCGACCCTACGAGATCAGATCTCTGCCGAATAAGGCACCAGAGGCTCCAGGGTCCGCAAAAAGCCGGTAACGCTGTGGCACGAATGCCAGGGGAAGCGGTGTCGCGCTCCGTGCGGCACGGAACGTGTCAGGGGGTGGCGGCGGGTCGTGCCGATCGGGCGCGGCCCGCCGCAGTCACCTCAGCGGGCGCCTTGCGGGTCGCCACCTCGCCGGTACGTCCGCGGCCGGGTGAGGCCCCGGCCCCCCGGCCGACGGGAGAGCGGCTGTGCATCGACACCTGATCCGGATCGCGGCGAGAGGGGCGTTCGGGGCCATCGGCTGTGCCGTCGCCCTCGGCACCTCGACGCCGGGCCGCGCGGCGACGCCGCCGGCCCGCGCCGAAAGCGACGCCGGCCGTACGGATCCGCAGGTTCCTCCGCGGGCGGAGCGCAACCGGCTGCTCGCGGTGGCGCTCCTGACGCCGCGGGGCTGGTCCGAACGGCAGTGGAAATGTCTGGACCGGCTGTGGACCCGGGAGAGCAGCTGGAACCATCTGGCACGGAACCGCTGGTCCGGGGCGTACGGCATCCCGCAGGCGCTGCCCGGCGCGAAGATGCGCAGCGCCGGCACCGACTGGCGTAACAGCGCCGCGACGCAGATCACGTGGGGGTTGGGCTACATCGCGCGGCGGTACGGCAGCCCGTGCGCGGCGTGGGGACACGCCGAGGCCGCGGGCTGGTACTGACCGCCTCAGGAACCACCGGGCTGGGTCATGGCCAGCGTGTCCAGGGCCTCGTCGAGCTGTTCGAGCGTCAGCTCCCCGCGGTCGACGTACCCGCTCTCGAGGACGACCTGCCGGATGGTCTTGCGTTCGGCGAGAGCCCGCTTGGCCACCGCGGCGGCCTTCTCGTAGCCGATGTAGCGCGTGAGCGGCGTGACGATGGCCGGCGAGGACTCGGCGTACTCCTGGCAACGATCGACATCGGCCTGGATGCCCTCGACGCAGCGGTCGGAGAAGACCTTGGAGACGTTGGTCAGCAGCCGCAGCGACTCCAGGATGTTGCGCGCCATCATCGGCATCATCACGTTGAGCTCGAAGTTGCCCGTCGTGCCGCCGTACGCGATGGCCGCGTCATTACCGATCACCTGGGCGCCGACCTGGCAGACCGCCTCGGGGATGACCGGGTTGACCTTGCCCGGCATGATCGAGGAGCCCGGCTGCAGCTCGGGCAGGCGGATCTCGGCAAGGCCGGCGCGCGGGCCGGAGTTCATGAGGCGGAGGTCGTTGGCGATCTTGATGAGGCCCGCGGCGATGGTCCGCAGGACCCCGCTGGTCTCCACGAGAGCGTCGCGCGCCCCCTGGGCCTCGAAGTGGTTCCGCGCCTCCCTCAGCGGCACGCCCGTGTCCCGCGCGAGCTCGGCGATGACACGCCCGCCGAAGCCGGGGGGCGCGTTGATGCCCGTTCCCACGGCCGTGCCGCCCAGCGGCAGCTCCCCGAGGCGCGGCAGGGCCGCGTTGAGCCGCTCCACGCCGTACCTGACCTGGGCCGCGTAACCGCTGAACTCCTGCCCGAGCGTGACCGGCGTGGCGTCCATGAGATGCGTACGACCGGCCTTGACGACGGGCGCGAACTCCACCGCCTTGCGGTTCAGTGCGCCTTCGAGATGCCGGAGCGCGGGGATCAGGTCGTGCACGACGAGGCCCGTCGCGGCCATGTGCATCGAGGAGGGGAACACGTCGTTCGAGGACTGCGAGGCGTTCACGTGGTCATTCGGATGAACGGGCGAGCCGAGGCGCTCTTGGGCGAGCGTGGCGATGACCTCATTGGCGTTCATGTTCGAAGACGTGCCGGAGCCGGTCTGGAACACGTCGACCGGGAAGTGCTCGTCGTACTCGCCGTTCGCGACGGCCTCCGCGGCCTTCTCGATCGCCTCGGCCATCCTCTTGTCGATCACGCCGAGCTCGGCGTTGACCCGCGCCGCGGCGGCCTTGATGCGGGCGAGAGCCGCGATCTGCGCGCGATCCAGCCGCTGGCCCGAGATGGGAAAGTTCTCCACGGCCCGCTGCGTCTGTGCCCGCCACTTGGCCCACGAGGGGAGCCGGACGTCTCCCATGGAGTCGTGCTCGATCCGGTGTTCCTGTTCGGACATGGTCCCTCCCGGTGGACGACACTTCGACTGTAGGCGCCGCCAAGATCGGCGGTGAGTCCGGGTGGTGTGTCGGTCAGACGGCCCGTACGGCGGCGGCGAGCAGGTCGACGGCCTCGGCGAGGCGGCGTTCGGACAGGCGGGCGTAGCCGACGACGATCGCGGGCGGCCCGGGACGCCCCACACGCATCGGGGCGACGCCCTCGACCGCCACGCCGAGCGCGGCGGCCTGTGCGACCACGGCGGTCTCGTCGCACGTCCCCGGGAGTTCGGCGTACGCGTGCAGCCCCGCGGACACGCCGTGCACGCGCACCTGGGGGAGGCGTTCGCGCAGAGCCGCCACGAACGCGTCGCGGCGCGCCCGGTACCGCCGCCGCATCACCCGCAGGTGCCGCGCGTACTCGCCACTGCCGATCATGCGTGCGAGGACGTGCTGGTCGAGGACTGACGAGCCGAGGTCGTGCAGGGCACGCGCCGCGCGCAGGCGTACCGCCAGCCAGGGCGGCGCGACCGCCCAGCCGAGCCGGAGCGCGGGCGACAGCGCCTTGCTCACCGACCCGGCCAGCAGCACGCGGTCCGGCGCGAGCCCCCGCAGGCAGCCGACGGGGTCGCGGTCGTAGCGGAACTCCCCGTCGTAGTCGTCCTCGATGATCAGCGCGTCGACGTCGCGTGCCCACTCGATCAGCGCGGAGCGGCGCCGCGGGGACAGCACGACGCCGGTGGGGTACTGGTGGGCCGGCGTGACCAGGACCGCCCGCGCCGGGGTACGGGCCAGCGCGGCGACGTCGATGCCCTCCTCGTCCACGGGCACGCCGGCCAGCTCGATGCCGGTGGCGCCGAGCATCGGGATCTGATGGTGGCCCAGCGGGTCCTCGACGGCGAGCACGCGGTGCCCCTCCTCGATGAGGATCCGCGGGACCGTCGCCAGCATCTGGGCGACACCGGCGGTGACCACGATCCCGCCGGGCTCGGGCGCGGCGGCGCGTACGCGCGCCAGGTGGCCGGCGAGCTCGGCGCGCAGCTCCGGGACGCCCGCCGGGTCCGGGTAGTTGAGCGCGGTGTGCGGCAGCTCCCGTAGGACCTCGCGCAGATTCGCCGCCCAGCGGTCGCGCGGGAAGGAGGCCAGGTCCGGCTTGCCCGGCCGCAGGTCGTACGCGATGCCCGGCGGATCGGCCGGTCCCGCGTCAGTGCCGGCGGCGAGTCGTAGCGCGCGCCGGTGCGCCTCGCCGCGGGGGCCCGCCGCCGGACCGGCGGCGGGACACGTCGCGACGCGGGTGCCGTCGCCCTGGCGGGACACGATGAACCCCTCGGCGACGAGCTGCTCGTACGCGGTCACCACGACGCCCCTGGAGACACCGAGGTCGGCGGCGAGGTCGCGTGTGGGGGGCAACCGGACGCCGGGCGTGAGCCGCCCGTCCCGCACGGCGTCGCGCAGGCCCTCGGCGAGCTGACCGGCGAGCCGGCCGGCGGCGCGGTCGAGGGTCAGGTGCAGGTCCATGCCACGCCTCTCAATGGTCCCGTGATGATGGCCCGGATTGGTCCTCGTCTGAGGGCCAATGCGCCCTTAGCGTTTCAGCCCATGGAGCAGAACACCAGCACTCGGGGCATCGCGCAGGCGGCCATGGCGATGACCATCGTCGGCACGCTCACCGCGGTGTCCGCGACGCTTTCGCGTTATCCCGTGTACGGCGGACAGGCCGTGCGGTACGCCGTGGCCGCAGTGATCCTGCTGGGCGTGGCACGGCTGAGGGACCGCGGGACGGTACGCCCTCCGGCAGCGCGCTGGGAGTGGCCGGTCCTGGGAGTCCTGGCCGCCACCGGGCTGGCCGGGTTCAACGTCTGCATCGTCGAGGGGACCCGCTACACGAGCCCGGCGACGATCGGCACGGTCATCGGATCGGTACCGGTCGTGCTCGCCGTCGCCGCGCCGCTGATGGACGGCAGGCGCCCCGCGCCCCGCATCGTGGCCGCCGCGGTGGTGGTCACGGCCGGGGCCGGCGTCGCCAACGGCCTGGGCGGAGGAAGCCTCCCGGGCCTGCTGTTGGCGCTGGGCGCTCTGGCCGGAGAGGTCTGCTTCTCGCTGCTGGCCATCCCGTTGCTGCCCCGGCTGGGCGCGGTACGGGTCTCGGCGTACTCGGCCGCGGCGGCGGTCCCGATGCTCTTCGCCACGGGTGTGGCCGTGGACGGCACATCGGTGCTGCGCCTGCCGACCTGGGGTGAGACGGCGGGGTTGGCCTATCTCTCGCTCGTGGTCACAGCGGGCGCGTTCATCGTCTGGTACGACGCGCTGGGCCGGATCGGCGCCGACCGGGCCGGACTGTTCGCGGGGCTGATCCCGGTGAGCGCGGTCGCCACGACGATGGCGCTGGGCCTTCGTACGCCGGACAGCGCGGAACTCGCCGGGGCCCTTCTCGTCGGTCTCGGCGTGATTTTCGGTCTCATGAGATCAGCGGATCGGCCACTCGCGGTTGCTGCCCCGGCGGACCATGACGAGCCAGCCCACCACGAACAGGGTCACGAGGATCACCCCGACGACGATCATCACTCCGTAGATCGCCGCGGAATTGTGGAAGAGGCCGCTGACCACGGCGTTTGAGATGGATTCCATAATCTCCCCATAACGGTCATACCCCCAAGATGCGGGAAACAAGACCCTCGTACGGCGTGCCGGTCCGCCGTTCTACCCTGGTGATCCACTCATTCCGTGCCGCCAGCGAGGACACCGATGCCCGAGTTCGCCTTCACCGAGCTGCTTCCGCAGGGCCCCGACGAAACCGACTACCGGCTGCTGACCACCGACGGGATCAGCGAGCTCGATGCCGGGGGCCGTACCTTCCTGCAGGTCGAGCCGGAGGTGCTGCGGCTCCTCACGGAGACGGCGATCCACGACATCTCCCACCTCCTGCGCCCCGCGCACCTAGCCCAGCTGCGCCGGATCCTCGACGACCCGGAGTCCTCGCCGAATGACCGGTTCGTGGCCCTCGACCTGCTGAAGAACGCCAACATCGCGGCGGCCGGCGTGCTGCCCATGTGCCAGGACACCGGCACGGCGATCGTGATGGGCAAGCGCGGGCAGCACGTCCTGACCGACGGCGACGACGAACGGCACATCGCGGGTGGCGTCTACGACGCCTACACGCGCCTGAACCTGCGTTACTCCCAGCTCGCCCCGCTGACCATGTGGGAGGAGAAGAACACCGGCAGCAACCTTCCCGCGCAGATCGAGCTGTACGCGGCGCCGGGCGACGCGTACAAGTTCCTGTTCATGGCCAAGGGCGGCGGCAGTGCCAACAAGTCCTTCCTCTACCAGGAGACCAAGGCCGTCCTGAACCCGAACCGGATGCTGACCTTCCTCGAGGAGAAGATCCGCTCCCTGGGCACCGCGGCCTGCCCGCCGTACCACCTGGCCATCGTCGTGGGCGGCACCAGCGCGGAGTTCGCCCTGAAGACCGCCAAGTACGCCTCGGCGCACTACCTGGACAACCTGCCCTCCTCGGGCAGCCCGGCGGGGCACGGCTTCCGCGACCTCAAGCTCGAACAGCAGGTCTTCGAGCTCACCCAGAAGCTCGGCATCGGCGCGCAGTTCGGCGGCAAGTACTTCTGCCACGACGTACGCGTCATCCGGCTGCCCCGGCACGGCGCGTCCTGCCCGGTGGCGATCGCGGTCTCGTGCAGCGCCGACCGGCAGGCCCTCGCGAAGATCACCCGCGACGGGGTGTTCCTGGAGCAGCTGGAGCCCGACCCGGCGCGGTACCTGCCCGACACCACCGAGGACGACCTGGAGGGCGACGTCGTCCGCGTCGACCTGAACCGGCCGATGTCGGAGATCCGGGCGGAGCTGAGCCGCTATCCGGTCAGGACGCGGCTGTCTCTGACCGGCCCGCTCGTCGTCGCCCGCGACATCGCCCACGCCAAGATCAAGGAACGCCTGGACGCGGGCGAGCCGATGCCGTCGTACCTTTCCGACCACGCGGTCTACTACGCGGGCCCGGCCAAGACGCCCGAGGGGTACGCGAGCGGCTCCTTCGGCCCGACGACGGCCGGGCGGATGGACTCCTACGTCGAGCAGTTCCAGGCTGCCGGCGGATCGTTCGTGATGCTGGCCAAGGGCAACCGCAGCCAGCAGGTCACCGACGCCTGTAAGACCCACGGCGGGTTCTATCTGGGCTCGATCGGCGGCCCGGCCGCGCGCCTGGCCCAGGACTGCATCAAGAAGGTCGACGTGCTGGAGTACGCGGAGCTCGGCATGGAGGCAGTCTGGAAGATCGAGGTGGAGGACTTCCCGGCCTTCGTCGTCGTCGACGACAAGGGCAACGACTTCTTCGCCGACACGACGGGCCCGCTCCTGACCATCGGCCGCCGCTGACCCGAGCGAGACCCCGTCGCCGGGCGCCGGAAGCCCTCGTCGGGCCGCCCGGTCCTACTTGTTCCTGTTCTTGTCCTTGTTCTTCTCTTTCGTCTTCCCGTTCCCATTGCCGTTGCCCTGGCCGCCGGCGTTGCCCGGGTCCACCGGGGTCGAGGGGACGTCGGGCCGGGCCGCGGGCGGCGGACTGCTGCGGGTCGTCCGGGGGACGGTCGTGTGGTGCGTCGTCGGTGGGTGGGTGCCGGAGACCGGCCGGCGGGAGCCGTGGCTCGGCGCCGGGCTCGACGGCGGTGCGGAGTGTTCACCGGCGGGCGGGGCGGTGGGAGTGCCATCGGTGTCGGCGGCGGTGGTCACGAGGAACGCGACGAGCGCCGCCGCCGCGGTCACCGCCACGGCGATCGGGGCGGAGGCCGGTGCCCTTCCCCAGCGGCGGGATGGGATGTTCTTCGTGTCACCGGTGCCCCCGACGTCCGCTCGGGCGATCGGCTCGGGGGAGCTGCCGGGCACCGGGCCGTCGGCGGACGCCCGCGCCTCCCCGATCCGGCGTCGGGGGAGGACGGCCGGGGCCGCGGCGGGGGTACGAGCCGCCGGATCGCGCAGGGACTCCTCCCGATCCCCGGTTCTGGGCATGCTCTCACTCGCGCGAACGCCGCCCGGATCGACCGGCGTGATGGTCTGTCCGAAATCAGGGTTCTCCGTCTCGCGTACGGAGGGCGAGCGGAGCCAGGCCAGCAGCTCCGCCGCGTTGGGACGGCCGGCCGGATCCTTGTTCAGGGCCTGTGCCACCGGGCTGCGGAGTGAGTCGTCCAGCCCCTCCAGGTTCGGCGGGTCGTGCATGGTCCGCTCCGCGAGTTCGTCCGGGTCGCCCGCGCCGAACGGATTGCGGCCGGTTCCGGCGTACCCGACGATGCATCCCCAGCCGAAGACGTCCGAGGCGGGAGTGGCCGGTTGGCGGTTCAGGCGTTCGGGCGGGATCCAGCCGGGACTGCCTACCACCATGCCCGGGCTGGTCGGGCCGCCGGAGTCGCCGACCTGCTGCGCGATGCCGAAGTCGATCACGCGCGGTCCGGCGGAGGTGATCAGGATGTTGGCCGGTTTCAGGTCGCGGTGGACCAGCCCGGCGCTGTGGATGGCGGCGAGCGCGCGTGCGACTCCCGTCGCCAGGGCCCGCAGTGGAGCTCCTGGGAGCGGCCCGTCGTCGTTCACGACGTGGGCGAGTGACCGGCCTTGGACGTACTCGGTGATGAGGTACGGCGGCACGTGGGCCGTACCGTCGGCCAGCAGGCGTACCGTGCACGCAGCGGGCGCTCGCCGGAGACAGGCGGCCTCCGCTTCGTAGCGGCGTAGCAGCTCGTCGTCGGTCAGCTCGCCGTACGCGGCCTTGACCGCGACGAGACCGCCTTCGGGGTCCCGGCCCAGGTAGACGATGCCCATCCCGCCCGAGCCGAGCCGGCCGATCAGCGCATGCCCGCCGATCTGCGCGGGGTCCTCCGCCGTCAGCGGCCCTAGGCCCGAAGGCAGGCTCTCGTCCGCCGATGTCAGAGGTGTCGTCATCCGCGATGCTCTTCTCGTCCGGGTCGCCGGGTGTGTCCCCGACTCATCGATCCTGCATTTCGGCCGGGTTCCGTGCAAGTGAACGGCAATCATCCAGGTACCGGAGTCAACGTCTGCCAGGTATCTTGCGCTTCGTGGCCGAGTCGCGAGATCGCTTGCTCTCCGGCCGTTACCGGCTCATCGAGCAGATCGGCCGTGGCGGCATGGGAACGGTCTGGTGGGCCCACGACGAGCTGAAGGACCGCGAGGTCGCGGTCAAGGAGATCCACCTTCCGCCCAGCCTCGACCACCGCGAGCGGATGAATCTCCTGAGGCGCACCGACCGCGAGGCCCTCGCCGCGGGGCGGCTGCGCCATCCGGGACTGATCGCCATCTACGACGTGGTGGTCGAGGAGTCCCGCCCCTGGCTGATCATGGAGTACGTCGCCGCGCGCTCGCTGGAGGACGTCTTCGTCGACGACGGCCCGATCTCCCCGCGCCGCGTCGCGCAGATCGGCGTGCAACTGCTCGCCGCACTTCGCGCCGCGCACGAGGCCGGCATCGTCCACCGCGACGTGAAGCCGAGCAACGTGCTGCTGGAGACCTCCGGCCGGGTGGTCCTCACCGACTTCGGCATCGCGACGTACGAGGGTGCCACCACCCTCACCCAGACGGGCACCTTCATGGGCTCCCCGGCGTACGTCGCGCCCGAGGTGGCGCGCGGCGAGCCCGCGTCGGCGGCGTCGGACCTGTGGTCGCTCGGCGCGACGCTCTACGCCGCGGTCGAGGGCCGCCCCCCGTACGATCATGAGACCGCGATGGCGACGCTGAGCGCGCTGGTCACCAGCGAACCCGATCCTCCGTTGCGCGCGGGTCCGCTCCGTCCGGTGATCGAGGGCCTGCTGACCAAGGACCCGGCGCGGCGGATGAGCGCGGCGCGCGCCGGCGAGCTGCTCTCCGCGGTCGCCACGCCGCCGGCCCCCCCACCACCGCCACGGCGGGTACGCCCGCGGCGGCTCGCCGCACGCGTCGGCGTGGTGCCGGCCGTCACCGTCGGCGTACTGACCCTGGCGGTCGCCGCGGGCGTACTGGCCGGGGTCAAGGGCACGCCCGCCCTCTACTCCGGCGACCAGGCTCCGCACACGCCCGCGCCGGGCACCACTCCGGCCGTCCCGCGATCATCACCGTCCACCCAGCCGGACGGCGGCCCGCTGCCCGCGACCCTCGGCGGCGGTACGGGCAGCCCGGCTGCCACGCGTCTCGCCCGCGGCGGCGCGACCTGGCCGGCCACCTCGGCGGTCACCCTCAAGCTGGGTGCTCGCCACGGCCGGGTCTCCGTCGTCGTGACCTGCCCCTCCGGCGCACGGCGCCTGTCCTTCACCGCGTGGGTGCTGGGGGAGCCGCGGTCACCGGTGAACGGAACGTGCGACGCGACGGGCGGCGGCGCCCCGGCGACACGACCGCTCCTGCTGCCGGCGGGCTCGGCTCCCGCCCGGGTCCGGGTACGCGTCAGCCCGGGCCCCACGGCCGGCAGCGGCCCGATCGACTGGTACGCCGGCGTGTACGGCAGCACGCCCTAGTCCCTCACGCCAGTGGGTGCCGGCCGATGAGCTGCCTGGCGATGATGTTGCGTTGGATCTCGTTGGTGCCCTCGCCCACGATCATCAGCGGCGCGTCGCGGAAGTAGCGCTCCACGTCGAACTCCGTGGAGTAGCCCGCCGCGCCGTGGATGCGCACGGCGTTCAGCGCGATCTCCATGGCCGCCTCGGAGGCGTACAACTTGGCCATGCCGGCTTCCATGTCGCAGCGTTCGCCGGCGTCCAGCAGATCCGCGGCGTCGAGAGTGAGCAGCCGCGCGGCGCGCAGCTTGGTCGCCATGTCCGCGAGGTGGTTGCCGATCGCCTGGTGCCGCCAGATCGGCTTGCCGAACGTCTCGCGCTCCTGGGCGTAACGCAGGGAGTCCTCCAGGGCCGCGCGGCCCACACCGAGGGCGCGCGCCGCCACCTGCGTGCGGCCCACCTCCAGGCCGCGCATCATCTGTGCGAACCCCTGCCCCTCGTCGCCGCCCAGCAGGGCCGAGACCGGCGCGCGGTAGCCGTCGAAGACGACCTCGCAGGTCTCGATGCCCTTGTAGCCGAGCTTGGACAGGTCGCGGGAGACGGTCATGCCGGGGCCCGGCCCGACGAGCAGGACGCTGATCCCCGCATGCCGGGGCTGCGCCTCCGGATCGGTCTTGCAGAGCAGCGCGATCACCCCCGCGCGGCGCGCGTTGGTGATCCACATCTTCGCTCCGTCGACGACGTAGTGATCGCCGTGGCGCCGGGCCGTGGTGGTCAGCGCCTGCAGGTCCGAACCGCCCGCCGGTTCGGTCAGGGCCATCGCCGCCCGCAGCTCACCGGTCGCCATCCGGGGCAGACAGTGCTCCTTCTGTGCCTCGGTGCCGTACGTCGCGATCAGGTACGCCACGACGGAGTGGCCGCCGACCGCCCCGGCCAGGCTCATCCAGCCGCGCGCCAGCTCTTCGGTGACCAGGGCGTAGCAGCGCTTGGAGACGCTCACCTCGCCGTACGGCTCCGGAATGGTGAGCCCGAAGACCCCGAGTTCCTTCATCCGCTCGATGAGCTTTTCGGGATAGGCGTTGGCGTGCTCCAGCTCGCGGGCGACCGGCCGGACCTCCCGGTCGACGAACTCCGCCACCACCTGGACTATCGCCTGCTCTTCGTCGCTCAGCGCGGTCATCGTGGCCTCCCAGGAACCTAGTATGCGCACCGCTGTGAGCCGGTGCCGGAGCGGGTGACACCGTACGTTCGAGCATGCGCGACCCCCCGCGGTAGCGCATCGACTACGCTCGCCGTGACCCTTGACCCTGTGTGACCGGCGGCACCGCAGGACGCGTGTGGGCCGGGTGATGTGGGGTAATAGAGGTCGACGACGATGGAGGATTTGTGATGAGTCTGGACGAAGCAGCCCGCCAACTCGAGCTGGCGGCACACGATACTCAAGTCGCCTTCGACTGCATCGGCCTCGGTGACATCGAGCGCGCCCACACCCACACGATCACCGCCCGGGCCGCGGCGGACGCGGCGGAGGTGGCGCTGCGCATCGCCCTCACCATGTCGCCGGAAGAGGCCGAACGCGCGGGCGAGAAGGCCATGCAACGCATCGAGGAAGAAGAGGGGTCGCGGCACTGAGGCCGTAGTCCCGCTCCCGGCCCGAGTCGTCTCGAGTCCCGTCCTGATCAGTCGGCGCTGATCAGGCAACGGGGCGTTCGGCGACCGGGGTGCCGGGCCTCGCTCCGGCGACGGGGGCGGGCGCGAAGCCCCGTGCGGAGCCGAGGATCACGAGTGTGAGCGCGGCGCCCACCGCGTACGCGATCCACAGGTTCGAGGCGACGGCGCCGGCGATGACCGCGCCGAGGACGAAGCCGACGTAGTTGAAGACGTTGACCCGTGCGACGGCGATGCCGAGCCCGGTCGGGTCGAGCCGTCCGGCCGCCGAGAACGACGTCGGCACCACGACGGCCAGGCCCAGGCCGGCGACCGCGAACCCGGCGATGGCCACGGCCGGTCCCGGGGCCACGGCGGCCATCAGCAGGCCCAGGCCGCCGATGACCGCACCGGCCGCCACCACCCGCGCCGCCCCGTGGGCCCGTACGACGAAATCCGCGCCGGCGCGGCTCACCATCATGCAGATCTGGTACGCCACGTAGGCCAGCGGCGCGACCGAGCCCGAGGCGTTCAGGTCGTCCTTGAGGTACTTCGCGCTGTAGCTCGACGTGGCCGAGTCCGCGATGTACATGCAGGTCACCGCGATACCGATGATGACGATCGGCTTCCATGGCACCCGTTTGGCGGCGGCGCGCAGCTGCTCGCCGCTCGGCCCTGCGGTCTCCAGCTGCCGGGCGTACAGCCCACGTCCGGTCCACAGAGCCACGACGATGCCCAGTGACGCGGGGATCGCGAACCCGACGCTGAGGCTCATGTCGACCTTGTTGGCCAGGGCGATCCACAGGCCCGCGACGATGCCGGCGGCGCTCCAGACGGCGTGGAAGCCGGTCAGCAGGCTCTTGTCGTAGAGCGTCTCGGCGGTGACGGCCTGCGTGTTCATCGACGCGTCCACGGCACCGACGAACAGGCCGAACAGCGCCGTCGCGGCGTACAGGGCCAGGTCACCGGGGGCGAGGCCGATCGCGATGATGGACAGCAGGACGAACGGCTGGGCCACCCGGAGGACGACGCCGCTGCCGTACCTCGGCATCAGCCCCCCGGCCAGAACGCTGCCGATCCCGGCGACCACCGGCACGGCCAGCAGGACGAGGGCGAGGGTGGTGTCGGTGAGATCGTGCGCCTTCTGGATCTCCGGGATCCTCGTCACCAGAGCGGCGAAGGACAACCCCTGCACACCGAAGGCCGCGTACGCCGACCGACGGCCACGCCGCGTCCGTTGATCGATCTCTGCCGCCACGAGGCCCTCCGAAACATGAAAGAGGTTCGCGTCAGCGTAGAGACCGTGTCGCTGCCGGTCAATACGCGAGCTAGACGGCTATGACGGAAACCTTCACGCAGTTGCCGCCGTTCTCGCTGCTGCGCTTCGCCTTGCGCCGATCAGCGTCTCTCAGGTCCATCTTTCCTCCACCGTTCTTGTGATGAAGTGCAGTGATTCCCGTTGTGACAGTGCGTGGCTGCGGAGCATTTCCCAGACGTCGTTCAACCGCGCAATGTCGTCCCGGCTGCTCGTGACGATGCCTCGAACGGCCGTCTCGACGTACGCTACCTCGCCGCCATCGAGAGTTCCGACGGCGAAGGTGCCGTGACCTCGCGATGCAGAACCGCCTCGTCCGGCACGGCGTGCAGCACCCTCTGTATCGTGGATCAGTCGATGAGGCGGCGGCGCATTCCGCGGACGGCGAGTAGCCACATCAGGGCCGCGAATACGACCAGTGCGCCTACGTGGCCCAGGTCGGCGAGCGGGTGGAAGCCGAAGACGGCGTGCCGGACCAGCTCGACGCAGTGGTAGAGCGGGTTGACGTGCGCGAGCGTCTGGGCCCAGCCCGGCAGGCCGCCGATCGGGAAGAACGTGCCGGCCACCAGGAACAGCGGCGCGAGCACGCCGCTGATGATGTAGTCGAAGCTGTTGATCGACGGCACGATCGTGGAGGTCCAGACGCCGAACAGGGCGAAGCCGGCCGCGGTAAGGACCGTGACGACCGGCACGGCGATCACGCCGACGCCCGGGCGCAGCCCGAACGCCAGCGCGACGAGGATCGGCGCGCAGGAGTACACGCCGCTCTTGACCGCGATCCACGACGCCTCACCGGCGACGACCTCGTGCACGTCCACGGGCGCGGCCAGCACCGCGTCGTAGGAGTGCTGGTAGGTGCGCCGGATATAGGTGTTGAACATGCCGGGGAACGCCGAGGTGAACAGCGTCGCCGTGGCCACCACGCCGGTGCCGACGAAGTCGACGTAGCGGTAGCCGGCGACGTGGCCCACGAGCGCGCCGAAGCCGAAGCCGAACGCCAGCAGCCAGATCGTCGGCTCGATGAGCGAGGCGAACGACGAGGACGCCCAGTAGCGCCGGAAGAGTGCCAGCTCGCGCCGCCACACGCCGCGTACGGGCGCCCACTCGAAGGCTCTCAGCCGCTCAGTCAACGGTCTCACCGGTCAGCATGACGAAGACGTCCTCGAGGTTGGCGGGCCGGTGCAGGATGCGATGGCCGTTGGAGCCGCCGTCGGCCAGCGTGTCGGCGAGTGAGGAGGGGATGTGCTCGGCGCGCAGCACCGACACCGTCGGGCCGGTGCGCCGGGTGGGCAGGCCGGCCCGGCGGGCCAGCCCCTCGATCTCGGCCAGCCGCTCGGGGGAGCCCTCGTGCTCCTCGACGTGCTCGCCCGCGTGGGAGGCGATCAGCTCGGCGGGGCTGCCGTCGGCGATCACCTTGCCGTGCGACATCAGCGCGCAGGTGTCGGCGAGCCGTTCGGCCTCCTCGATGTAGTGCGTGGACATCAGCACGGTCACGCCGGAGGCCCGCAGGCCCGCGATCAGGCCCCACAGATCGGCGCGGACCTGCGGGTCGAGCCCGACCGTGGGCTCGTCGAGCAGCACGAGACGCGGGGAGTGCACCAGGCCACGGGCGACCAGCAGGCGGCGGCGCATCCCGCCCGAGAGGTTGACGACGCGTGTCTCCGCCCGCCCGGTGAGGTGGGCGACCTCCAGGGCGCGGCCGACGGCTTCGCGCAGGCCCGCGCGCGGCACGCGGTAGAGGCGCGCGAAGACCTCGAGGTTCTGCCGGACGGTGAGCTCCTCGTCGAGGTTGTCGGTCTGCGGGACCACACCCATCAGCGCGCGGGCCTGCTTGGCCTCGCGTGGCACCTCGTGGCCGAGCACGTCGATCGTGCCCTCGTCGGGAAGCGACTGGGCGGTGAGCAGCCGCATCGTGGTGGACTTGCCCGCGCCGTTGGGGCCGAGCAGGCCGAGACAGACGCCGTCGGGCACATCGAGCGTCAGCCCGTCGACCGCCGCGATCGACGTGCCGTCACGGTCGGTGTACCGCTTGACGACGTCTCGCAGCGCGATGGCCATGGGTTCACCGTAGGTATGGCCTACGACAGAGCGCCAACGAATATCGTCGGGGGCGTGGACCTTCCGTGGAAGCCCGGCCGGGATCATCCCTCGCCGCGAGAGATGCGCGCCTCCGACACGGACCGTGAGAACGTCGTGCGGTTGCTGCGAGACGCGCACGGCGACGGCCGGATCACCCTCGACGAGCACGGCGAGCGGGTCGATCGCGCGTACGCCGCACGCACGCTGGGAGACCTGGCCCAGCTGACCCTTGACCTCCTGCCGGCCGACGAGCAGCCGATCCGGCTGGACGCGGGGCCGCTGAGCGCGCTGTTCGGCACCGTACGGCGCGACGGGCGGTGGGTCGTGCCCGCCCGGTTCCCGGTCGCGGCGGTGTTCGGCACGCTGGAGATCGACCTGCGTGAGGCGCTGTTGCAACGCAGGCACGTCGTCGTACGCGCGAGCGTGCTCGGCGGCCGGCTCCGGCTGGTCGTCCCCGAGGGCGTACGGGTGGAGTTCACCGGGCGATCGATCATGGGCTCCCAGGTCCTGCGGATGCGGCAGCCGGAGGGCCCGGACGCGCCGCTCATCGAGGTGCGCGGAACGGTCGTCCTGGGCTCGGTCGGGGCGCGCACGCCCAAGCGCCGCCGTCGCCCGCGTCTTCGCCGCGGTGAGGCCGGCTGAACCCCCGCCCTCGCGCTCGGCCATGATGGTCCCCGAAACGGAGCAGCAGGTCACCCGGCCGATTCAATAACGGTTGAGACTCCTCAGGGTGCATCCCCTTGAACTGGTACGGACCAGCTCCTATCGTTCAGTGCCATGCGCGAATCTGCTCACTGAGCAGTCGAATCGTGCACAACCTTTCATGCCTGTGAAAGGAGGCTGCGGCGCGAGCCGCGGACAGCTGTGCCACGCCAAGCGGCCGCTCGGAGGTGATGAGCCGAGGGCCCAGCCGGGGGTTGGCAACACCCGTAACAGACAACGACCGGGGACGTCGCGCGCACCCGCGCACCCCGAAGCCTCAGCAAAGAAGGCGGGGACAGGTGAAACGGCATCTCATCGGCGTTATCGCCGCGGGTCTCACGGTGACCCTCGGCATGACCGGATGCAGCAAGGGCAGTTCGTCCGGCGGTGGTGGTGGCGACAGCAAGACGATCAAGTTCGTCGCCGCGATCTACGACGACAACACCAAGGGCTACTGGGACGGCCTGATCAAGGACTTCGAAGCCGCGAACAAGGGCTACAAGGTCAACCTTGAGATGGTCGACTGGACCCAGATGGACGCCAAGGTCAAGACCTACGTCCAGACGAAGCAGACCCCGGACATCCTCAACTACAACGCCTTCTCGGACTTCGCCCGCGACGGCCTGACCTACCCGGCCTCCGAGGTCGTGTCGCCGCAGGTCCTCAGCGACTTCACGCCGACGTTCGTGGACCAGACGAAGTACAACGGCACGCAGTACGCCCTGCCGTTCATCGCCAGCGCCCGCCTCCTCTTCTTCAACAAGGACCTGTTCAAGAAGGCCGGCATCACCAACCCGCCCAGCACCTGGGCCGAGGTGAAGAGCGACGCGCAGAAGCTCAAGGCCAAGGGCGCCGTCGGGTACGGCCTGCCGCTGGGCCCGGAGGAGTCCCAGGCGGAGTTCTACTCCTGGGCGATGAACGATGGCGGTGGCTGGGTCGACTCGTCAGGCAAGTGGGCGATCAACCAGCCGGCCAACGTCGACACGCTCAACTTCCTGCGCGACCTGACCAAGTCGGGCCTGACCCAGCCGAACCCGGAGACGACCGACCGTAAGACGGTCTTCAACCAGTTCGCCCAGGGCAAGGTCGGCATGGGCATCAACGGCCCGTTCACCCGCGCCGGCTTCATCGACCCGGTGAACAAGAACCTCAACTACGGCATCGCGCCGCTGCCCAGCAAGGACGGCTCGGTCCACAACACCCTCGGTGTCGTCGACGTCCTCAACGCGTTCAAGAACGGCGGCAAGAACAAGGACGCCGTCACCAAGTTCCTGAACTACTTCTACCAGCAGCAGAACTACGCCAAGTTCCTCAAGCTGGAGAACTTCCTGCCGACCACCAAGTCGGCCGGCAGCGCGCTCAGCAGCGACCCGTACTACAAGCAGTTCGTGGACGCCCTGCCGCAGGCGAAGTTCGCGCCGACGAGCAACCCGGCGTGGTCGGCGGTGGCCGGCGCGGTGAAGCAGAGCATGGGCACCGCCGTGGCGAGCGGGGACCCGAAGAAGGTTCTGGACGGCATCCAGAAGACGGCAGAGAAGAACGGCTGACGTGCAGGACACCGACGTCAGGACGCGGGGTGCCCGGGCGACCGCCCGGGCACCGCGTGCCCGTACCGGCCGCCGTCTCGGCCAGGCGCTGATCCCGTACGTCTGGATCGGCCCGGCGACCTTGCTCATCGCCGTCGTCGTGCTGTGGCCGGTCGTGGAGATGATCCGCACTTCGCTCCAGAAGATCAGCTCCTCGGGCGTCACCCTCGGCTCGAACGGCACCACGAACTACTCCGACCTGTTCGACGAGGGCGACCTCGTGCACGTCGTCGTGCGCACTCTCCTGTGGGTCGCCGGCGTCGTCATCGTCACGATGGTGATCTCCCTGGCGCTGGCGCAGCTGCTCAACGCCAGGTTCCCCGGGCGCCGCGTCGTGCGCTGGGCGGTGATCGTGCCCTGGGCCGCCTCGGTGCTGATGACCGCGCTGGTCTGGAAGTGGATGCTCGACAACTACTTCGGCGTGGTCAACGAGGTCCTCCTGGATCTCCATGTGCTGCACAAGCCGGTCAACTGGCTCGCGCACCCCGACCAGGCGATGCTGTGGATGATGTGGGTGGCGGTGTTCGTGTCGCTGCCGTTCGCCTCGTTCGTCATCCTCGCCGGACTGCAGACGATCCCGGGCGAGGTGTACGAAGCGGCGCGCGTGGACGGATCCGGGACCTTCCGCACCTACTTCCGGATCACGCTGCCGATGCTGCGGCCGGCGCTCCTGATCGCGGCGATCATCAACGTGATCAACGTCTTCAACTCCTTCCCGATCATCTGGGCGATGACCCAGGGTGGTCCCGGGCACGCGACCGACACGACCACGACGTTCATGTACAAGATCGCGTTCTTCGACCAGAACGTCGGTGAGTCCGCCGCCATGGCGGTCGTCAACTTCGCCCTGGTCCTGGTGATGGTGCTGCTCTATCTGCGCGCCTCGCGCTGGCGGGAGGAGGTCCGATGACGGCCACGACGGTGCGGACCAAGGCCGCTGCCAAGCCGAAACCGGTGTCCTTCCGCAAGGTGATCCTGACCGGGGTCGCCTGGCTGGTGGGGCTGGCCTTCGTGGCGCCCTATCTCGAGATGCTCGTGACGGCGCTGAAGCCCGAACACGAGCTGATGCGGTCCTCCTACCTGCCGACGAAGTGGGAATGGTCCAACTTCGTCGACGTCTGGAGAGCGGCGCCGATCTGGCAGAACATGAAGGTGTCGCTGCTCGTGGCCGGCGCGGCCACGATCGTGACGCTGCTGTGCGGGCTGCCCGCCGCGTACTACACCGCCCGCAACCGCTTCCGCGGTCGCAACGCCTTCCTGCTGCTCATCCTCATCACCCAGATGTTCGCGCCGACCGCGCTGGTCATCGGCATCTACCGGGAGATGGTGGCGCTCAACCTGACCGACACGCTCCTGTCGCTGATCCTCGTCAACGCGGCGTTCAACCTGCCGTTCTGCGTCTGGATCCTGCACGGCTACTTCGCGAGCATTCCGAAGGAGCTGGAGGAGGCGGCGTTCCTCGACGGCGCGGGCCGGATCAAGGCGCTCGTACGGGTGACGCTGCCGATCTCGATGCCCGGAGTGGTCACCGCGGTCGTCTACACGTTCATCGGCGCGTGGAACGAGTACATCGTGGCGCTCACCATCACGTCGTCGCCGAACCGCCAGCCGCTGACCGTGGCGATCCCGTCGTTCGTCACGCAGTACCAGGAGCACTGGCAGTACCTGTTCGCGACGTCGCTCATCGCGATCGTGCCGGTCGTGATCCTGTTCGTCTTCATCGAGCGGTACCTGATCGGCGGCCTGACCGCCGGCAGCATCAAGTAGGGCACGAAGCCTGCCCTTCCGGCCACCGGTGGCCGGAAGGGCACGGGCGTGCTAGCCGGCGGTGTCGAAGTTGATGGCGGAGTAGGCGCGGAGCTTCGACAGCCGGTGCTCGCTGTCGATCCGGCGGATCGTGCCGCTGCGGGAGCGCATCACCAGGGAGTTGGTGAACGCGATGCCCTTGCGGTAGCGCACACCCCCCACGAGCTCGCCCTCGGTGATGCCGGTCGCGGCGAAGAACACGTCGTCGGAGGCCACCAGGTCGTCGGTGGTCAGCACGCGCGACAGGTCGTGCCCGGCGTCGATCGCCTTCTGCCTTTCGGCGTCGTCCTTGGGCCACAGCCGTCCCTGCAGCACACCGCCGAGTGACTTGATCGCGCAGGCCGCGATGATGCCCTCGGGCGTGCCACCGATGCCGAGCATCAGGTCGACGCCGGTGTTCTCCCGCGCCGCCATGATCGCGCCGGCGACGTCGCCGTCCGTGATGAACTTGATCCGCGCGCCCGCCTCCCGGATCTCCTTGACGATCCGCTCGTGCCGCGGCCGGTCCAGGACGACGACCGTGACGTCCTCGGGTGAGGAACCCTTCGCGCGCGCCACGGCGCGGATGTTGTCGGCCACGGGAGCGTCGATGTTCACCACGTCGGCCGCCTCGGGCCCCGTGGCGAGCTTCTCCATGTAGAAGACCGCCGACGGATCGTACATCGTGCCCCGGGGGCTCACCGCGATCACCGCGATCGCGTTGGGCATGCCGAGGGCGGCCAGCCGCGTGCCGTCGATCGGGTCGACCGCGACGTCACAGTCGGCACCGCGCCCGTCCCCGACCTGCTCGCCGTTGAACAGCATCGGCGCCTTGTCCTTCTCACCCTCACCGATGACCACCACGCCGTTCATCGACACGGTGTTGATGAGTTGGCGCATGGCGTTCACGGCGGCGCCGTCGGCGCCGTTCTTGTCTCCGCGTCCCACCCAGCGGGCCGCGGCCATCGCCGCCGCCTCGGTCACGCGTACGAGCTCCAGCGCGAGGTTGCGGTCCGGGGCGTCCGCCTCCGTGACCAGCGGGGACGACGGAGTGGTTTCTTCGGTCATCGGAATACGCGGCATGGCCGCCCGGCCGCGGGGGCCGGGACACCGCCGCTCCCTCCTCGGAGTGTCAGGTCGATAGCGTGGTCCGCACGTCTCGCCTGCGGTGGACGCACAGGCGTTACGGCGGCACTGCAGACATGCCCGTTTTGTAGGCAACCTTGCGTGCGAGAAACGCCACTTTGCCGATCGGGCGGCCTCCGCCCGCGCGCCGGACACACCCGAATCCTCCCTCGCGGTGCCGGAGGACGTAAATTCACGGCAGACAGGGCGTAATCTAGGGCCGTAATGAGCAGCGAAATCAACCGGCGGCCCGGCGGACGAGCGGAGTGCCCGGCCCGCCGCGGCGGGCCGTCAGAGCGGCGAGTGCCGTGCGCGTCCCCGGCACGGCGAGGAGCGCGCAGTTGAGCATCGAACACCTCCAGCGCACCTCCGACCGAGGGGCCGCCACACGTGGCGCACTGCTGGCCGCGGCGCGTGAAGTCTTTTCGGTGTCCGGGTTCGCGCAGGCGGCGGTGACCGACATCGTGGCCAAGGCCGGTGCCAGCGTCGGCAGCCTCTACCACCACTTCAGCGGCAAGGCCGACCTCTACCTCACGCTCTTCGAAGAGTTCCAGACCCGCCAGCAGGAGCGTACGCGCGAGGCCGTCCACGTGGTCCGCGACCAGGGCGAGGCCGACCCGATGCGCCTGTTCATCGCGGGCGCCCGCGCCTACCTCGACGGATGCCTGGCCGAGCCCGACCTGGCCCGGCTGTTCCTGTCCGGCGATGGCCCGCCCGGGTTCGACCGGGCGCTGCGCGACCGCCTCCGTACATGGGCGCGGCGCAACGCCGCCCTCTTCCACACCGGCGAGGGTGGCGAGGTCGACGAGGCGCTCGTGGTCGTGTTGACCGGCGCGATGTCCGGCGCGGTGTCGGAGGTGTCGCTGTCGGAGGACGAGGCGGCGTCGCGGCGGCTGGCCGACGACGTGCTGAGCATCATCTCCCGCATGGAGAGCCCGCGTGAGCGACGGTCCTGACGCCGAGGACACCCCGGGCACCACCGCGACGGCCACCAAGCCGCCGGAGGGGCCGTACGTCGTCTCGCCGTCGGTCTACAAGCGGCTCATGTCGAGCCTGCCCGGGTTCAGCATGGCGCTGCTGTCCTGCCTCGTCGTGGTCGGCCTGGTGATCCTGATCACGCCACGGCGCAACGAGGGTGCCATGCCGCGGGCCGACTACCACAGCGACCTGTCCGGCCTCATGGCCATCGCGCCGTACCTGGTGCAGGCCCCTCAGGGACTCCCGCCACAGTGGTACTCCACCAGCACCCGGCTGAGCGGTCGGCCCGGCGGGCCGATCTCCTGGCACCTCGGCTTCTACACACCCGGCAAGGAGTACGCCGCGCTGGAGGAGAGCAACGAGACCGCCGACGGCCCCGGCCACTTCGTCGACCGCATGACGAGTCAGGGACACCCGGACGGCACGGCGCGGATCGCCGGCGCCACCTGGGACCGGACGTTCCGCTCGGACAAGAAGCAGCGGTCGCTGGTCCGCCGGCTGCCCGGCGTCACCCTCGTGGTCACCGGCACGGCCTCCTACGAGGAGCTCGCCGTGCTGGCGGGCTCGCTCCGGCCGCAGCCCAAGCCGTCGCCCGCGGCCTCCCCGACGAGGTAAGCCCCTCAGAAGGGCGCGCCCTCGGCGTTCGGCTCGGCGCGTTCGGCCATGGCCGCCGCGAGCCGCGCACGAGCCCCTTCGAGCCATTCCTCGCAGATGCCGGCGAGCTTCTCGCCGCGCTGCCAGAGCGTGAGTGACTCTTCGAGCGTGAGCCCGCCGGCCTCCAGGCGGCGTACGACATCGGTCAACTCGTCGCGCGCCTGCTCGTAGGACAGCTCAGATTTCTCCTCGGTCACGCACCCACCCTATGGGCAGGCGGTGCCGGCCGTGCTCATTAGGATCGCCGTCATGTCCGACGTACGCGCGGCCACGGAGGCCGACATCGCCGAGCTGGTCCGTCTGCGCGCGCTCATGTTCGCCGACCTCGGCGGCGCGTGGGGCACCCCGCCGGCGGGTGACGACTGGCGGGACCACTGCGCCGCCGAACTCGCCCGGCAGCTCCGCGGCGACGCGATGCGGATCCTGATCGTCGACGGGGACACCGGCCTGGCCGCGTCCGGCGTGGGCGTCATCGACCGTCGGCTGCCCAGTCCGTACAACCCCGACGGCAGGGTCGGCCACGTGTTCGGCGTCGTCACCGACCCGGCGCACCGCGGGCGCGGCCACGCCCGTGCGGTGATGGAACGGCTCCTCGCCTGGTTCGAGGACTCCGGTGTGCGCCGGGTGGACCTGAACGCCAGTCCGGACGGGATGCCGCTGTACCGCGGGCTCGGGTTCGCCGAGCACCCCGATCCCACGCTCAGCCTGAAGCGCTGATCAGCCGCCGAGGTTTCCGACGATGATGAGGAGCAGCAGGACCATCCCCATCGCCGGGTAGACATACGCGACCGGACGCTGGAACACCGACGGGCCCGGGTCGAGCGGGGCCCGCCCGTCGCCGCGCGGCTGCGGCGCGGGCAGGTTCGCGACCTTGCCGCGAGCGCTGAGGTTCATCAGCAGGAAGATCGGGGTGAGGACGATCGCCCCGATGCTGCACCAGCCGCCGCCGAGGGTCTTGGCCGTCTGCCGGCGGAATGTGTGCATGCCGCAGTCGCGGCAGTACGGACCGGGCGCCGTCCAGATCGTGTGCATGAAGACCGCGCCCACCACCGCGCGGAACGTCGCCTGGGCAGCGGGCCCGCTGCCGCAGATCCGGCACGTTCCCTGTCCCTGCGTCTGATACCCGGCCTGCTGCTGCGGAGCCTGGTACTGCTGCGGGTAGGCCTGCGGAGCGCCCTGGTACTGCTGGTACTGCTGCTGGCCGTACTGCGGCTGCCCGTATTGGGGCTGCCCGTATTGGGGCGGGTACGGCTGCTGGTACTGGGGCTGCTGGTACGGCTGGCCCTGCGGCTGCTGGTATCCGCCTGGCCCCTGGCCGGGCTGCTGTTGCGGGTACGGCTGCTGCTGGTAGGGGCCAGGTCCCTGGTACGGCGGCTGATACGGCGGGGGCTGGGTCACGAGTGCGTCCTTGGCGGCCGAGTGCGGTGTCGAGCGGCGTCCGGCGACCGCACGGCCGACGGATCAGGTCCGGATGACCTTATCCGTGTGACCCCTGTGACCGGGGGGATATATACCGTTTCGTGAGGTCGGGCGGTGCTCACACCGTGCCGTCGGCGTCGGCGCGCACCGTGAGGCGTCCGTCATGGAAGCGGATCAGCAGCTCGTCGTCCTTGCGGACGTCGGCGGCGGCGCGTACGACGGACTCGTCGGGACGCTGCACGACGGCGTAGCCGCGCTCCAGCGTGGCGGCCGGCGACAGGGCCACGAGCCGCCCCCTGGTGTGGGACAGGTCGTCGGAGGCGCGGTCGAGGGCCGAGGAGAGGCAGCGTCGTGCCCGGTCGCGCAGAGTGTCGACCGCCTCGGCCTGGCGCTCGATCTCGCGCACCGGGTCGGCCAGCGCGGGCCGCGAGCGTATGCCCGCGAGCCACTGCACCTCGCGCTCGACCCGGCCGGACAGGCAGCGCCGCCCCCGGTCGCGCAGCTGCCCGATCAGGGCGAGCTGTTCGCGCACGTCGGGCACGGTCTTCTTGGCCGCGTCGGTCGGCGTGGAGGCGCGGACATCGGCGACGTAGTCGAGCAGCGGCGTGTCCTGCTCGTGCCCGATCGCGGAGACGACGGGCGTACGGGCGGCCGCGACCGCGCGTACGAGGGCCTCGTCGGAGAAGGCCAGCAGGTCCTCCAGGGAGCCGCCACCGCGGGCGATGACGATCACCTCGACGTCCGGATCGGCGTCGAGCCGGGCGAGCGCGTCGATGACCTCGCCCGCCGCGTAGGTGCCCTGCACGGCGGTGTTCTCGACCTTGAAGCGCACGGCGGGCCAGCGGCGGCGCGCGTTGTCCAGCACGTCG
>JAOPYG010000004.1 GCA_025964685.1 Actinoallomurus sp.
GTCGCGATCGAGAACTGGCAGCACGACTTCAACATCGGCGCGGTGGTGCGCAACGCCAACGCCTTCCTCGCCGCCGAGGTGCACATCGTCGGCCGCCGCCGCTGGAACCGCCGCGGCGCGATGGTCACCGACCGCTACCAGCACGTACGCCACCATCCGGAGACGGGCGACCTGGTGAAGTGGTGCCGCGAACGCGACCTGCCGATCGTCGGCATCGACAACCTGCCCGGCTCACGGCCCATCCAGAGCGCCGACCTGCCGCGCGCCTGCCTGATGCTGTTCGGCCAGGAGGGCCCGGGCCTGTCGGAGGAGGGCCGCGCCGCCGCCGACGTCGTCCTGCACATCCCGCAGTACGGCTCGACCCGCTCCATCAACGCCGGCGTGGCCAGCGGCGTGGCGATGTACGAATGGGTGCGCCGCCACGCCGGTCCCTAGGGGGGCCCGGCTGCGGGATTCCCGCCGATGGCGGCCAAGCGGTGGGTGGCGGGCTGGAAGTCCTTGTTCTGGACGACGACGGCCGGATCGAGACCGACCACATGTACCCCGGAGGCTGACGGCCCGTCCTCAAGCGGGGAAGGCCGTGAGTCGCAGTGCTTCGGCGGTTGCCTGGTCCGCTGGGAGGAATGCCTCCAGCTTCATCTCGGCGAGTGTGACGTCGACGGCGGTGGCGAACGTCGTCACGGTCGTCATGAGATGCAGCTGCCCGCGCGAGGTTCGAAGCCGGAGCGGCACCGCGAAGCCCAGATGGTCGGAGGACGGCTCCAGCTCAGGGAGGTACTCCGTGAGTTCGGCGTGCAACTCCTCCAGGTGGCCGATGCGCTCCAGGATGTGGCGTGCCCATTCGGCGAAGTTGAGGATGCGCGGTGCCATGCCGTCGGGATGGAGCGCGAGGCGGTAGACGTTCGTCCCTGGGCCGACCAGCCCGGGGGCCGCGCCTTCGGTGATCACCTCGAACGCCTCGTTGGCGGCGACCAGGTTCCCCTTCCGGTCGACGACGAGTGCCGGGTAGGGGAGATGACCGGTGAGGATGTGGTCGATCGCGGTCCGCACCGGGGCGAGGACCGGGCCGTCGAGGGGGCTCTCCGGGTAGGCGGGTGCGTATCCGGCTGCTAGTAGCAGCTCGTTGCGCTCCCGCAGGGGCAGTTCGAGTGACTCGGCCAGGCGGATGACCATGTTCCGGCCCGGAGCGGATCGGCCCGACTCGATGAAGCTGAGGTGTCGCTGGGAGGTCCCGGCACGCACGGCGAGGTCGAGCTGGCTGAGATGGCGGTGCCTACGGCGTTCGCGCAGCGCGTGAGGAAAGTTCACGGGCCAAGTTGTACCCGGGCGGCGGAATTCCGGCCATTCCTCCCAGGGAATTGTGGACGTTCACGCTGCCGATGAGCATGGGCGGCATGGACATCGGTGTGCTTCTCCCGACCGGCAAGGCCCAGTGGGGCGCGGACGGCGACCCTCGAGAGCTGGTCGCCTTCGCCGTCCGGGCCGAGGAGTTGGGTTTCTCCTCGGTCTTCGTCAACGACTCCTTGATCAGCCCGCGGATCGAGGCGCTCACCATGCTGGCCGCGATCGCCCCGGCGACCGATCGGATGACGTTGGGCACCGGCGCGCTCCTGCCGTTCCTGCGCCGGCCGATCCAGGTCGCCCAGTCCCTGGCCTCAATCGATCTGCTGTCAGGTGGCCGGCTCGCCGTCGCGGTCGGGGCAGGCTACCCGGGCCGCTTCGGACGGCCGTTCTACACGCTGTCCGAGGTGCCGTGGCAGCGCCGTTTCACGCGCCTGGACGAGACCGTCGCGCTGTGGCGTCAGCTGTGGAGCGGCGCCACGTGCTTCCACGGCGAGATCCTGAACTTCGACGACATCCCGCCCGCGCTCCGGCCTTTCCGCGAGGGCGGCCCGCCCATCTGGCTCGGCGGCGCGACCCCGGCCGCGCTCGCCCGCGCCGCACGGCTCTACGACGGCTGGCTGCCCTACCCGCCCGACCCCGCCGACTACGAGTCCGGTCTGCTGGACGTGCGGAAGGCCGCGGCAGAGGCCGGGCGTTCCCCGGACGACATCACCCCCGCGCTGTTCGTGTCCGCACGGATCGACAGCAGTATCGAGAGCGGCCGCCGGGCACTCGACGACTACGCCAATGCCGGCTACGGCATGCCGCTGGAGGAACTGGAGAAGATCCAGGCGGTCGTCACCGGCACCGCCGAAGACGTCGCCGCAGGCCTCGGCCGCTACGTCGCCGCCGGGGCACGCCACCTCGTCATCCGCCTCGGCGCCCTCGACCTCCACTCACAGCGCGATCAACTCGAACGGATCGCCACCCTGATCCCCGTTCTCCGCTGAAACCAAGCCGGCGGGACGCGGCCTAACCGCGGCTGTCGAGGCGGTACGCGCGGGCCTGCAGGCCGTACAGCTCGCCGAACACCCCGCCGGCCGCCAGCAGCTCCGCCGGTGGCCCCTGCTCGACCAACCTCCCCCGGTCCAGGACGTACACCTGGTCGGCGTGGCGGACGCTGGCGAGCCGGTGGGTGATGAGCAGCACCGTACGCCCGTCGGCGTGGGCCCGGATGCGCTCGAAGAGGGCGTGCTCGGCGCGGGCGTCGAGGGCCGCGGTGGGCTCGTCGCAGATCAGCAGCGGGGCGTCGCGGTAGAAGCCGCGCGCGACTGCGATGCGCTGCCACTGGCCCCCGGACAGCTCGTGCCCGTCCTTGAACCGGCGGTCCAGCAGCGTGTCGTACCCGTGCGGCAGCGCCGAGACCACCTCATCGGCCCCGGCGGCGGTCGCCGCCTCGGCGATCGACTCCTCGTGCGGCTCGCGGCCCATCGCGATGTTGTGCCGCGCCGTCATCGGCCAGTGTGTGTAGTGCTGCGGGATCATCGCGACGTTCTGTCGCAGGCGGTCGAGGTCGACGTCGCGCAGGCAGGTGTCGTCCCAGCGCACCTCGCCCTGGTCCGGGGTGTAGAGCCCGGCGAGGATCTTGGCGAGTGTGGTCTTGCCGGAGCCGTTCTCCCCGACGAGTGCCACGACCTGGCCGGCGTGGATCTTCACGGACACGTCGCGCAGCGCGGGCCGGTCGGCGCCCGGGTAGGTGAAGCCGACGTTGTCCGCGGTGATCACCTCGAAGCCGTCCGGCACCGGCCGGTCGCGCACCGTGGGGATCCGGCGCTCGGCGTCGGCGCAGAAGTCCAGGTAGTCGGAGAAGTACAGGCCGGACTCGTAACAGCGGTTGACCGCGAACAGCAGCGCCGCCAGGGAGCTCTGCCCGGTGCGGATGGCGAGTACGGCGGTGCCTGCCACCGCGAGCGGCACGGCCCCGAGCGCGAGCAGCACGCCGAGCGCGACGTACACCGCGCCGGTCGCGACGCCGCCGGCGATGTCGCCCAGGATCCGCACGGCCGTCTGCCGCCGGGCGAGGTCGATGTGGATGTCGCGTTCGCGGACCGAGAGCCGGTCGTGCTCGCGGGCGAGGAACGGGCGCATGGTGAACGCGCGGATCTCGGCAGCCGAGTCACGGTCGGCCATCAGGTCGGCCAGGATCCACTTGCGCCGCCGTACGGCAGACAGCACGAAGATGGCGAGGTACCGCATCCGGGCCGCGCGCGCCGCCGCCCAGCCGTCCGGCACCGCCGTGATCAGCAGCAACGGCAGCAGCACCGGGTGGAGCACGCCGAGCGCCCCGGCGGCGGCCATCAGCCCGATCACCCCGGTGAGGACGTCGATCGTCGCCTCGACCACCGGCGCCGCCTCCATGAGGCCGCGGTCGCGGGCGCGATGCATCGCGTCGTGGAACTCGGTGTCGTCGAAACACGGCAGCTCGACCCGCGTGGTCAGGTCGAACAGGCGTTTCTCCACGAGGTGGTCCACCCGGGGTTTCAGGCGTGCCTGGGCCCAGCCGGCGCCCGCCTGGAGTCCGGCGCGCAGTGCGGTCGCGCCCGCGACGAGCACGAGTGACGGCAGCGCCGCGCGTACGCGGTCCGGGGTCGCGCCGCCGGAGAACAGCGCCCGAAGCACTCCCGTGGTCGCGAGCAGGCCGTAGGCGGTGAAGACACCGGCGAGCAGGTGGAGGCTGACGGTCGTGATCGTGTCGGCGGGGCTGGCCCGCCACGCCAGCCGGGCGGCCGCGCCGATCAGCGCGGGCAGACGGCGGGTCATGCCGCCCAGGCCGGCCGAGGCCAGTGCCGCGAGGTGGGTATGCCAGGGCGGCAGGTTCATCTCCGCCGCGTGCTCCGCCGGATCCGGGAGGCCGGTCCTCCTGCTGAACAGACGCCGCATCGCGCGTTCCACCGGCGGACGTCCCGGGCCGTCCTGGTCCGGGGTGAAGCGTCGCGGACGACTGGGCGGCCGGTCTCGTGGCCGCCGGCGGCGCATCGTCACGTGACGTCGAACAGGCGGGACGCGTCGATCACCATGGCTGCATCATTCCCCGCCACGGAAGAGAACATATCGTGATCATGAGACAACTTGGAGTAGCCGGACATTCGGCCACCGGCGACGGTCAGGCTCGGAGCGAGCTCAGTCCGTTCCAGGTGATGTCCATCATCTGGCGTGCGGTGTCCTCGACGGTGACCCCGGGGTTGCGCATGCGCCACAGCGCCAGCCGCTCGGACGCGCCGACGATGATCTCGGCGTACGCCTCCAGGTCGCGCCGCGGCCGGTCCGGTACGAGTGACGCCATCTGCGCGGCGATCAGGTCGGTCTGCTGCCGGCGCGTGGCCTCGATCTCCTCGGCGGCGCCGCCGAGGAGGAGCGGCTCCTGCAACAGCACGAGCCAGGCGCGGCGGTGCGCCTCGATGAACTGGAAATAGGCGAGATAGCCGCGGTACAGCATGTCCTCGGCCGATCCGCCCTCGGCCGCTGCACGCTCCGTGACCTCGCGCAGCTCGCCGCGCGCCCGGGCGATCGTGGCGAGCAGCAGCCCCTCCTTGCTGCCGAAGTAGTCGTACAGCATCGGCTTGGAGACCCCGACGCGCGCCGCGATCTCCTCCATGGAGACCGCGGCGTAGCCCTGTTCGGCGAAGACCTCCTCGGCGACGTCGAGCGTCTGCCGCTCGCGCTCAGCACGAGGCATCCTCCGGCGCCTGTTCTCCACGTGTGAACCTTATCTCACTCCCTACCGACGGTAACTTACCGTTGGTAACCTACCGGGGGTAGGCAACAGAGGGAGGCCACGTGAAACTCGCGATCATCGGCTCGGGCTTCGCCGGGATCGGCATGGCGATCCAGCTCAAGAAGGCCGGCTTCGACGACTTCGTGATCCTGGAGAAGGACGATGACCTCGGCGGCACATGGCGCGACAACCGGTATCCCGGCTGCGCCTGCGATGTGCCTTCCCCCATGTACTCCTTCTCATATGAGCTGAACCCGGGCTGGTCACGGTTGTTCGCCCCGCAGGAGGAGATCCTGGCCTACCTGCGGCGCTGCGCCGACAAGCACCGGATAGGGCCGCACATCCGCTACGGCAGCACCGTCGACCTGCTCGAATGGGACGACGACGCCCGGCACTGGCGCGTGTCCCTCACCGACGGTGAGGTCCTCACCGCGAAGGCGGTCGTGTCGGGCATCGGCGCGCTGCACGTCCCCTCCGTGCCGTCCATCCCGGGCGCAGACCGCTTCGGGGGGACCACGTTCCACTCCGCGCAGTGGGACCACTCATGCGACCTGACCGGCAAGCGGGTCGCGGTCATCGGCACCGGCGCGTCGGCCATCCAGTTCGTGCCCAAGCTCGCCGAGAAGGCGGCGAGCCTGCGCGTCTTCCAGCGCACGCCCCCGTGGATCCAGCCGAAGCCCGACTTCGTCCTGCCCCGCTGGGCGCGGGCCGTGCTCCGGCATGTCCCCGGCGCGCAGCGCGTGTTCCGCAACGCGATCTACTGGGTGCTGGAGACCCGTGCGACCGGGTTCACGATCAACCCGAAACTGATGGCCCCGCAGGAGAAGGTCGCCCGCATGCATCTCGCGCGCCAGATCCGCGACCCCGAGCTGCGGGCGAAGGTCACCCCGGACTACACCATCGGCTGCAAGCGCATCCTGCTGTCCTCGGACTACTATCCGGCGCTGGCCGAGCCGCACGTCGACGTGGTCACCGAGGGCATCGCCGAGATCACCGAGACCGGCCTGGTGACCGCCGACGGCACGGCGCACGACGTCGACGTCATCATCTACGGCACCGGCTTCAAGGTCACCGACGCGCTCGCCGAACAGCACATCGTCGGCCGCGGCGGCCAGAAGATCCAGGATGCCTGGGCGGACGGCATCGAGGCGCACCACGGCACCACGATCGCCGGCTTCCCCAACCTGTTCATGCTGCTCGGCCCCAACACCGGCCTGGGCCACAACTCGGTCGTCTTCATGATCGAATCCCAGGTGCAGCACGTCATGAGCTGCCTGCGGCTGCTCCGGGAGGAGAAGGCAGAGGCGATCGAGGTGCGCCCTGGCGCGCAGCGTCGGTACAACGACCACCTCCAGCGCCGGCTGGGCAAGGCGGTCTGGAACGAGGGCGGCTGCAAGAGCTGGTACCTGGACGAGAACGGCGTCAACCGCACCCTCTGGCCCGGTTTCACCTTCGAGTTCTGGGCTCGCACCCGCCGTGCCCGCCGCCGCGACTACGACCTGTCCCGCTGACCGACCGACCAGCGCGGCGCAACGCCCCGCGCGGGGGGGCGGGCGTCGTCTGGGCGCCGCGCAGCCGGACAGGGATTCGTCAGACACGCCCTAGTCCAGGGCTTTCAGGATGCGCTTCTCCGAGACCGGATACGCGGTGCCGAGCTGCTGGGCGAAGAAGCTGACCCGCAGCTCTTCGATCATCCACCGCACCTCGCGGATCTTCGGCTCGCCCGGCCGGGCGTCGCGCGTCCGCACGTACCTGGCCTCGACCTGCTGGATCTGTTGCATCCGCTCGCGGTCGCGGTACGGGTCCTCGGGCAGGCGTTCCAGCCGGCGTTCGATCGCGCGCAGGTAGCGCAGGACGTCCGGCAGGCGTCGCGCGCCCGCGGCGGTGACGAAGCCGGGGAAGACCAGCCGGGACAGCTGGGCGCGTACGTCGGCCAGGGCGGGCACCAGGATCGGGCTGTTCGTGCTCTTCAGCCGGGCCTCGACCTCGTGGGCGGCGGCCAGGACGCGCTGCGCGTGCGCGAAGACGACCGCGGTCGTGTCGCTCAGCTCCGCGCGTACGTGATCCTTCAGCCGCAGGAACCCCGCCTCGTCCCACGCCGGGCCGCCGGCCTCGGTGATCAGTTTGTCCGCGGCGCAGGCGACACAGTCCTCGAGCAGGGCGGTGACGCTGCCGTGCGGGGTGCCGCTCAGGACGAGCTTGGCCTGGTTGCTCAGCTTCGACTGGAGGAACTTCACCGGCGAGGGGGAGCCCAGCAGGACGAGCCGCCGGGTGCCGCGCCACATCGAGCGCTGCTGCTCGGCCTCGGTGGCGTACGTACGCACGGCGACACTGTCACCCTCGTCGGACAGGGCCGGATACGCCTTGACCCGGCCCTGCTCGTGCACGCGTGGCAGCGTGCCGAAGTCCCAGGTGAGCACCCCCTGGCGTTCGATCGCGTCCGAGGCGCGCGCCAGGGTGGCCGACACCTTGGGCGCGAGCCGCCGCTTCAACTCGGCGAGGTCCTTGCCCTCGGCCAGGGTGCGCTTGCGGTCCACCACCCGATAGGTGATCTTCAGATGGTCCGGGACACGGCTCAGGTCCCACGCCTCGCGGGGGACGTCCACGCCGGTCATCGCCCGCAGCTCGCGTTCGAGGGAGTCCAGCAGCGGTCCCGAGTCGGGCGTGATCCGCGCCAGCACCCGGCGGGCCACGTCGGGGGCGGGCACGAAGTTGACCCGCAGGCGCTTGGGCAGTGACCGGATCAGCTCGGTGACGAGGTCCTCGCGCAGACCCGGGATCTGCCAGTCGAAGCCCGCGGAGCCGACCTGGTTGAGCACCGGCAGCGGAATCTGCACGGTCACGCCGTCGGCGTCGGTGCCGGGCTCGAACTGGTACGACAGGCGCAGCCGCTGATCCTCGACCTGCCACGCGTCGGGGTAGTCGGCCTGGCGCACCTCGCCCGCGGCATCGTTGACCAGCATCGACGTGGAGAACGTCAGCAGGTCCGGAGTGTCGCGCCGTGCCTTCTTCCACCACGAGTCGAAGTGCCGGGCCGACACCGCCTCGGCCGGGAGCCGCTCGTCGTAGAACTCGAAGAGGGACTCGTCGTCCACCACGATGTCGCGGCGCCGGGCGCGGTGCTCCAGCTCCTCGGCCTCCTCGAGGAGCCGCCGGTTGTCCTGCAGGAAGCGGTGATGGGAGTCCCAGTCGCCCTCGACCAGGGCATTGCGGATGAACAGGTCCCGGCACAGCTCCGGGTCGATCCTGGCGTAGTTCACCTTGCGCTCCGCCACGATCGGCACGCCGTACAGCGTGACCTTCTCGTACGCCATCACGGCGCCCTGGTTCTTCTCCCAGTGCGGCTCGCTGTAGGTGCGCTTGACCAGGTGCCCGGCGAGCGGCTCCACCCACTCGGGCTCGATCCTGGCGGCGAGACGGGCCCAGAGCCGCGAGGTCTCCACCAGCTCGGCCGCCATCACCCAGCGCGGCGGCTTCTTGGCCAGCGCCGACCCGGGGAAGATGGCGAACCGGGCGCTGCGGGCGCCGTCGTACTCGCGCGGTCCGCGCCGGCCGTCCTTCTCTTTCTTGGTCTCATCCATCAGGCCGATGTGCGACAGCAGGCCCGCCAGCAGGGAGATGTGCACGCGCTGGGGGTCGGCCGGCGTGGTGTTCAGCGTCACGCCGAGGTCCTTGCCGACCTGCCGGAGCTGACCGTAGATGTCCTGCCACTCGCGGACGCGCAGGTAGTGCAGGTACTCCTTTTTGCACAGCCGGCGGAACTGGTTGCCCGACAGCTCCTTCTGCCGCTCCTGCAGGTACTCCCACAGGTTGAGATAGGCCAGGAAGTCGGACTCCTTGTCGGCGAAGCGGGCGTGCTGCTCGTCCGCCGCCTGGCGTTTCTCGGCGGGGCGTTCGCGCGGGTCCTGGATCGACAGCGCGGCGACGATGATCATGACCTCGCGGGCGCAGCCGTTCCGGTCGGCCTCCAGCACCATGCGGGCGAGCCGCGGGTCGACCGGCAGCTGGGCCAGCTTGCGGCCCAGCGGCGTGAGCCGGTCCTGGTCGAGGGCGCCCAGCTCCTGGAGGAGGTTCACGCCGTCCTTGACGTTGCGCCGGTCAGGCGGGTCGATGAACGGGAAGTCCAGGATGTCGCCCAGGCCCAGGTCGGTCATCTGCAGGATGACCGAGGCCAGGTTGGTACGCAGGATCTCCGCGTCGGTGAACTCCGGCCGCCCGAGGAAGTCCTCCTCGGAGTAGAGCCGGATGCACAAGCCGTCCGAGAGCCGGCCGCAGCGGCCCTTGCGCTGGTTGGCCGACGCCTGGGAGACGGCTTCGATCGGCAGCCGCTGCACCTTGGTCCGGTGGCTGTAACGCGAGACGCGGGCCATGCCCGGGTCGATGACGTACTTGATGCCCGGCACGGTCAGCGAGGTCTCGGCCACGTTGGTGGCGAGAACGATGCGACGGCCCCGATGGGCCTGGAACACCCGGTGCTGCTCGGCCGCGGACAGCCGGGCGTACAGAGGCAGCACCTCGGTGTTCCGCAGCTTCTGCTTCTCCAGGGCGTCCGCGGTGTCGCGGATCTCGCGTTCGCCGGACAGGAAGACCAGCACGTCGCCGGGCGGTTCGAGGGCCAGTTCGCCCACGGCGTCCACGATGGCCTGCGTCTGGTCGTCGTCCTCGTCGATCGGGCGGTAGCGCACCTCCACCGGGTACGTACGGCCCGACACCTCGATGATCGGGGCGTCGGCGAAGTGCCGGGAGAAGCGCTCCGGGTCGATGGTCGCGGAGGTGATGATGACCTTGAGATCCGGCCGCCGGGGCAGCATGCGCTTGAGGTAGCCGAGGATGAAGTCGACGTTGAGACTGCGCTCGTGGGCCTCGTCGATGATCAGCGTGTCGTAGCGCCGCAGCATCCGGTCGCGGGAGAGCTCGTTCAGCAGGATGCCGTCGGTCATGACCTTGACCAGCGTGCGGTCGCCGGAGTGGTCGGTGAAGCGCACCTGGTAGCCGACGGCCTCGCCCAGCGGCGTCTTCAGCTCCTCGGCGATCCGCTCGGCGACCGTACGGGCGGCCAGCCGGCGTGGCTGGGTGTGCCCGATCAGCCCCTTGACGCCCAGGCCCAGCTCGAGGCAGATCTTGGGCAGCTGCGTGGTCTTGCCGGATCCGGTCTCACCGGCGACGATCACCACCTGGTTCTTCGCGATGGCGTCGCGGATCTCGTCCTTGCGCCGGCTGACCGGCAGCGCCTCGGGATAGGTGACGTCCGGCATCGCCTCGCGGCGCAGCGCGACGCGGCGTTCGGCGGCCTCGATGTCGCCGGTGACCTGGGCGAGGACGTTCTCACGCGCGGCGGCATCGCCTACGCCGCGAATGCCGTCGAGCCGGCGGCGCAACCGGTGCTGGTCGCGCAGCATCAGCTCGGGCAGGCGTGATCGCACGTCAGAAAGCGAAGATCCCATTACAACCGGACAGGATAGGCAAGCGACCGGACCACCCGGTGCAACGGACCACCACGGTGCCGCACGAAGCGGTGTCCCGCCACTCAATTTCCCCGGTGGGTCGGCCCGTGCGGATCGCCGCAGTGCCGCTCGATGGTCAGGAGCCGCTGGGAGGCGTGGTCGACCTGAAGGGTCGTGTGGGTGATCTGGTAGTCGTGTTCCAGGACGTGTTCGAGGTCGGCGCGTACGCCGTGGCAGTCCTCGCCGACCGCGACGAGCACGTGCGCCGACGCCGCCGGCATGCCGGAGGTGATCTGCCAGATGTGCAGGTCGTGCACCTCGACGACGTGCGGCCGGTCCGCCAGGGCGCGCCCGATCAGGTCGGGTTGCAGTCCGGAGGGCGCGGCCTCCAGGAAGATCCGCCCGGAGTCGCGGACGAGACCGGCGCCGGCCTTCAGCATCAGCGCGACCACGATCAGCGAGGCGATCGCGTCCGCCCGGGTGAAGCCGGTGAGGACCACGATGAGGCCGGCGATGGCGGTGGCGACGAAGGCGTACAGGTCGGTCACGATGTGCTGGAAGACACCCTCGACGTTGAGGCTGCCGCGGTTCGCCCGGCCGATCAGCCAGCTCGCGGCCAGGTTGATCGCGATCCCGGCCAGGGCCGTGACGAGCACCAGGCCGCCGGTCACCTCGGGCGGGTGGATCAGGCGCCGGACCGCCTCGAAGGTCAGCCACGCCGAGAGCAGCAGCAAGGTGATGCCGTTGGCCTGCGCGGAAAGGATCTCCGCCCGGTTGAGTCCGTAGGTGTAGCCGCCCCGGGGCGGCCTGGCGGCCAGGCGCATCGCCACCAGCGCCAGCCCGATGGAGGCGGCGTCGGTGAGCATGTGCCCGGCATCGGAGATCAGCGCGAGGGAGTTCGCCAGCACCCCGACGACGACCTCGCCGGCCATGAACACCAGGATCAGCGCGAGCGCCCCCGTGAGCAGGCGCTTGTCGGAGTCCGCGCTCACTCCGTGCGTGTGCCCGCGACCGCCGTTGTGTGCGCCGTGCTGATCGTGGCCGCGGGTCACGGCGTCGGCCAGGTGTACCCGTGCATCCGGTGCTCCTCCCCGTCCTGCCTCCGTTTCGACGTTACCAATGGCACGTGTAATCGCCAGCGCCTCGCGACGCTGTTCCCCGCGGACCCGAGTAAACGATCACCTCATTTCCGCTCACCGGAAGAACCATCACAGGCGTTCGGGGCATGTTGGCAGTGTGGGCACCATGGACAAGGTGATGGCCTCCGCGACGGAGGCGGTCGCGGACATCGGCGACGGCGCCTCGATCGCCGTCGGCGGGTTCGGGCTGTGCGGGGTGCCGTTCACACTCATCGACGCCGTGTACGCCGCGGGCTCCTCCGAGCTGTCGATCGTCTCGAACAACTGCGGAACGATCGGTCTCGGCCTCGGACGGCTGCTCGACGCCGGCCGGATCGCCCGCGCGAGAGGCTCCTACGTCGGTGAGAACAAGGAGCTGGCCCGCCGCTACCTGAGCGGGGAGATCGAGCTGGAGCTGATGCCGCAGGGCACATTGTCGGAGAAGCTGCGCGCGGGCGGCTGTGGCATCCCCGCCTTCTTCACGCCGGCGGGCGTCGGCACGCTCGTGGCCGAGGGCGGCCTGCCGTGGCGGTACGCACCGGACGGCGGTGTGGCGGTGGCCTCGCCGCCCAAGGAGGTACGCGAGTTCGACGGCCAGGAGTACGTCCTGGAGGAGAGCATCACCACCGACTTCGCCCTGGTCCGCGCGGTCCGCGGCGACCGGCACGGCAACCTGGTCTTCGACAAGTCGGCGCGCAACTTCAACCCGCTCTGCGCGATGGCCGCCCGCACCGCGGTCGCCGAGGTCGAGGAGCTCGTCGACGCCCTCGACCCGGACGAGGTGCACCTGCCCGGCATCTTCGTCCAGCGCGTGGTCGCCCTCACCCCCGAGCAGGCCGCCGACAAACCGATCGAGAAGCGGACGGTGACCTCATGAGCTGGTCCAGGGATGAGATCGCGGCGCGGGCGGCGGAAGAGCTGTCCGACGGGATGTACGTGAACCTGGGGATCGGGCTGCCGACGCTGATCCCGGGGTACCTGCCGGCCGGCATCGACGTCGTCGTCCACTCCGAGAACGGCCTGCTCGGCGTCGGGCCCTATCCCACGGAGGACGCGGTCGACCCCGACCTGATCAACGCGGGCAAGGAGACGGTGACCGTACGGCCCGGGGCGTCCTACTTCGACTCCGCGCTGTCGTTCGGCATGATCCGCGGTGGTCACGTGGACGTCGCCGTACTCGGCGCGATGCAGGTCTCGGCCCGCGGTGACCTGGCCAACTGGGCGGTCCCCGGCAAGATGATCAAGGGCATGGGCGGCGCGATGGACCTCGTGCACGGCGCGCGCAAGGTGATCGTCGTGATGGGGCACAACGCCAAGGACGGCAGCTCCAAGATCGTCGACGAGTGCACGCTGCCGCTGACCGGCGCGGCCTGCGTCCAGCGGATCATCACCGACCTGGGAGTGCTCGACGTCACCGCCGACGGCCTGGTCCTCGTCGAGACCGCGCCGGGCGTGAGCGAGCAGGAGATCCGCGAGCGCACCGACCCGCCGATCGGTGCCCGCCGGGCGGAGACGCCGTGAACGACGCGAAAGACGCGAAAGACGACGACAGCAGGCTCCCGGTCACCGAGCCGACGAAGGAGTGTTCGTGAGCGATCCGCATCCGCCGTACCTCTACCCGCCGTACCGGAGCACGCCCCTGCGGGCCCCGTCTCAGCCGCTGGTGGTGCCCAAGTACGGGCCGGACGCCATTGAGCTGTCCAGCCCGGTCTTCGGCCACGCCGAGCTCGGTCTGCTCGACAACGACCTGACCAAGCAGCACGCCGGCGAACCTCTCGGCGAACGCATCGTCGTCACCGGCCGTGTACTCGACTCCGGCGGGCGCCCGGTGCCGAACACCCTCGTGGAGATCTGGCAGACCAACGCCGCCGGCCGCTACATCCATCTGCGCGACCAGCATCCGGCGCCGCTCGACCCGAACTTCACCGGTGCCGGCCGCTGCCTCACCGACGCGGACGGGCGGTACCGCTTCGTCACCATAAAGCCGGGCGCCTACCCCTGGCGCAACCACCACAACGCCTGGCGGCCCGCGCACATCCACATCTCGGTGTTCGGCACGGCGTTATCCCAGCGGCTGGTGACCCAGATGTACTTCCCGGGCGACCCGCTGTTCGCCTACGACCCGATCTTCGGGTCGATCCCGGGCGAGAAGGCCAGAGAGCGTCTCGTCGCCCGGTTCGACATGGACACGACCGTGCCGGAGTGGGCCCTCGCCTACCAGTGGGACATCGTCCTCGGCGCGACCCCGGTGGAGGACTGATGACCCAGCCCACCCCCGCTCAGCCCATGCCCGCTCAGCCCACGCCCTCGCAGACGGTGGGTCCGTTCTTCGGCTACGCCCTCCCGTACGCCGACGGCTCCCGTGTCGTGCCCGAATGGCACCCGGACGCCATCCGGATCCACGGCCGGGTGCTGGACGCGGAGGGCGAACCCCTGCCCGACGCACTGGTGGAGATCTGGCAGACCGGCCCCGACGGCCAGGTGGCCGCCTCGTACGGGGCGTTCAGCCGGGACGGACATGACTTCACCGGATTCGGCCGCTGCGCCACGGACGCCGCCGGGCACTACTGGTTCTCGACGGTGAAGCCCGGCGGGGCCGCCCCGCACATCGCGGTGATCGTGTTCGCGCGCGGCCTGCTCAGGTCGCTCGCCACGCGGATCTACTTCCCCGGTGAGCCGGGGAACGCCGCGGACCCGGTGCTGTCCGACGTGCCCGCGGACCGGCGTGACACGCTCGTCGCGGTGCGGGAAGGCGACCGGTCCTACGGCTTCGACGTGCATCTGCAGGGCGAACAGGAGACGGTCTTCTTTGGTGTCTGACCTGCTGTCACCGGTCGCCGCGGGCACCGCCGCCGAGGAGGCCACCTCGGGCGAGGCGTGGCTGCGCGCCCTGGTGGACGCCGAGGCCGCGCTGGCCCGCGCCCAGGCGCGCCTCGGCATGGTGCCGGGCGGGGTCGCCGATGCCATCGCCGGCGCTCACGTCGACCTGGCGGACCTGGCCGTACGGGCGCGGGGCGCGGGCAATCCGGTCGTCCCGCTGGTCGCCGACCTGCGGAAGGTCGCGGGCGAGCACGTCCACCGGGGCGCCACGAGCCAGGACATCATGGACACCGCCGCGATGCTGGTCGCCGATCGCACCCGGCGGATCATCCTGGCCGACCTCGCCCGCACGCTGGACGGCCTGGCCGGGCTGGCCCGGCGCCACCGCGAGACGCCGATGGCCGGGCGCACCTTCGGCCAGCAGGCCGTGCCGACGACGTTCGGGCTGCGTGCGGCCGGCTGGCTGACCGCCGTCGCGCAGGCCCGTGACGCGCTCGCGGGGGTTCGCCTCCCGGCCCAGCTCGGCGGGGCGGCCGGCACGCTCGCGGCGTTCGGCGGCACGCGCCTGCTGCCGGTGTTCGCCGAGGAGACCGGCCTGGCCGAGGCCGTGCTGCCCTGGCACACGCTGCGCGCTCCGGTCGCCGAGCTCGGCGCCGCGCTGGCCCTCGTCACCGGTGCCCTCGGCAAGTTCGCCACGGACGTGGTGGTGCTGGCCCAGACCGAGCTCGGCGAGGTCGTCGAGCCGGCCGCGCCGGGGCGTGGCGGCTCGTCGGCGATGCCGCACAAGCGCAACCCCGTGCTCGCCACCATGATCCGCTCGGCCGCGTTGCGCGTGCCGGCGTACGCGCAGATCCTGTTCCAGTCGCAGGCCGCGGGGCTGGAGCGGCCCGCGGGGGAGTGGCACGCGGAGTGGCTACCGCTGAACGACTCCCTCCGGCTGACCGGCGGCGCGGCCGAGACCGCCGCCGAGCTCGCGGGCGGGCTGGAGGTCCACCCGGACCGCATGCGCGAGAATCTCCGTGACGAGCTGCTGTCCGAACACGTCGCCGCCGCGCTGGCCGAACACTCCGGCCGCGAGGACGCCGGCAAGGCGGTCGCCGCGGCTCTGCGCGAAGGACGCCCGCTGAGCGACCTCGTGCCGGGCGGCGTGGACCCGGCGGACGTCGTCGGCTGCGCCCCCGAGCTCGTCGACCGCGCCCTCGCGGCGTACGAGGGAAGGGAGACGGGATGACGCGGCTGCACCACCGCCTCGACGGGCCCGGCGACGCGCCGGTGCTCGTGCTCGGTCCCTCGATCGGCACCACCATGGACCTGTGGGAACCTCAGCTGCCGGCCCTCACCGCCGCCTGGCGGGTGCTCCGGTACGACCTCCCCGGCCACGGCGGCTCCGAGGTCCTCCACGGCACCATCGGCGACATCGCGGATGCCGTCGCCGCAACCCTCGACGCGCTCGGCCTGGACACGGTGGCCTACGGCGGAGTCTCGCTCGGCGGCGCGATCGGCACCACGCTGGCGATCGAGCATCCGGCCCGGATCACGAGCCTGATCCTGTGCTGCACGTCGGCGCGTTTCGGCGAGCCGTCCGGCTGGCACGAGCGGGCCGCGAAGGTGCGCGCCGGCGGACTGCAGCCTCTCGCCGACATGCTCGTCGGACGGTGGTTCACGCCCGGCCACACCGACACGCGAGGCGCGCGGGCGATGCTCTCCCAGGTGGATCCGGAAGGGTACGCCGCGTGCTGTGAGGCGCTCGCCACCTTCGACGTACGCGACCGGCTCGGAGAGGTGCGCGCGCCCACTCTGGTCATCGCGGGCGCGGAGGACATCGCCACCCCGCTCGACCACGCCGACGCCCTCGCCCAGGGCATCCCCGGCGCGGAACTGGTCGTCGTGCCCGGCGCCGCCCATCTCGCCAACCTCCAACGACCGGAACCGGTGACGAACGCGATGCTCCGTCACCTCGAAAGGACATCATGAGCGATGGAATGAGGGTCCGCCGTGAGGTGCTCGGCGACGCGCACGTCGACCGGGCGGAGGAACGCACGACCGACTTCACCGCCGACTTCCAGGACTTCATCACGCGCTACGCCTGGGGCGAGATCTGGACCAGGCCACTGCTGGACCGGCGCACCCGCAGCTGCATCACCCTGACCGCGCTGGTCGCCGGCGGTCACCTGGACGAGCTGGCCCTGCACGTACGCGCCGCGGTGCGCAACGGTCTCAGCGCCGACGAGATCAAAGAGGTGCTACTGCAGAGCGCGGTGTACTGCGGTGTCCCCGCCGCCAACTCCGCCTTCGCGGTCGCCCAGCGGGTCCTGATCGAGGACGGCGTGGTCACGGACTGACCTGACCGCTCCGTCCCGCACGGCCCGCCATCCACGGAACCGCCGCGCCGCCTTATTGTTGGTGCCCAGGTCGGGAGGCGGGCATGGCGAGCGCGGACAGGCCGCCGAGTGTGGCGGGCAAGGTGATGGCGATCCTGGAGGCGTTCGCGCCCGGGGGCGTCCGCCTCACTCTCACCGAGGTCTGCCGGCGCGCGGGCCTGCCGCTCGCCACCGGCCACCGGCTCGTCGGAGAGCTGACCGGAGGCGGATTCCTCGAACGCATGCCGGACGGGTCGTACCGGGTGGGGATGCGCCTGTGGCGGATCGGCGCCCAGGCGTCGGCCGCGACCGCCCTGCGCGAGCTGGCGCTGCCGCACATGGAGGACCTCTATGAGGTGACCCATGAGAACGTCCAGCTCGCCGTGGTCAGCGACCACAAGGCGCTCTACCTCGAACGCCTGCGCGGTCCGCGGTCCGTGCCGATCGTGACCCGGGTGGCCGCCGAGCTTCCGCTGCACGCGACCGGAGTGGGCCGGGTGCTGCTCGCCTTCGCCTCCGAGGAGTTCGTGGCCGAGGTGCTCGCGGAGGGCCTGAGGCCGCACACCCCGCACACCATCACCGATCCGGCGCGGCTGCGCGCCTGCCTGGCCGACGTGCGCCGGACCGGGTACGCGGTGACCGTCGAGGAGATGACCCTCGGCTCCTGCTCGGTGGCCGCGCCGGTGCGCGACGCGAGCGGTGACGTTCTGGCCGCGATGTCGCTGGTCACCCGGCGGCAGGGTGCGGATCTGCGCCGGCTCGTGCCGGCCGTCCTGTCGGCCGCGCGTGCGTTGTCGCACGACGTTGTCACCCATGGTGGTTCCACTGAATGGAAGGACCTCGCCTGACGCGCGTGATCGGAGCAGCAAGATCTAACGCGACAGTGAAGGTGGGATGGATGCGCACCAAGGTCGCGATTTCCGGAGCCGGGCCCGCCGGCCTGCTGCTCTCCCAGCTGCTGCATCTACGCGGCATCGACTCGGTCGTCCTGGAGAGCCGGGACCGCGCGTACGTCGAGAAGCGGCAGCGGGCCGGGATGCTGGAGCAGGGCACGGTGGAGGTGCTGCGGCGCAGCGGCGTGGGCGCCCGCCTCGACCGTGAGGGCCTCACCCACCACGGCCTGGAGCTGCGGTTCGGCGGCGTCGCGCACCGCATCGCGCTGACCGAGCTGACCGCCGGGCACACGGTCACGATCTACGCGCAGACCGAGATCGTGAAGGACCTGATCGACGCGCGGCTGGAGGCCGGCGGCGACATCCGCTTCGGCGCCGAGGTGCTGAGCGTCGACCCGGGTGCGCCGTCGCTGACGTACCGGCAGGACGGCCAGACCCACACCCTCGACTGCGACTTCGTCGCGGGGTGCGACGGATTCCACGGGGTCAGCCGGACGGCCGTGCCGGGACTGCGGACGTACGAGCGCGAGTACCCGTTCGGCTGGCTGGGCGTGCTGGCCGAGGTACCCCCGTCCACCGAAGAGCTGATCTACGCCTACAGCGAGCGCGGCTTCGCCCTGCACAGCCTGCGCTCGCCGCGGGTCAGCCGCCTGTACCTCCAGGTCGACCCCGACGAGGACATCGACGACTGGCCCGACGACCGGATCTGGTCCGAGCTGCGGGCGCGCTTCGCGACGCATGACGGCTGGCAGCTGCGCGACGGGCCGATCCTGGAGAAGGCCATCACCCCGATGCGCAGCTTCGTGGCCGAGCCGATGCGTCACGACCGGCTGTTCCTCGCCGGGGACGCCGCGCACATCGTGCCGCCGACCGGCGCCAAGGGCCTCAACCTCGCGATCTCCGACGTCACCGTGCTCGCCGACGCGCTGGACGCCTGGTACGACTCCGGCTCCGAAGAGCTGATCGACGCCTACTCCGCCACCTGCCTCAAACGGGTCTGGCGGGCGCAGCACTTCGCGTCCTGGATGACCACGCTGTTGCACCGGGACCCCACGCAGGACTCCTTCGGGCATCGTCAGCAGCTGGCCCACCTGGAGTACCTGGCCGCCTCGACGGCCGCCGCGACCACCCTGGCGGAGAACTACGTGGGCGTCGCACCCACGCTCTGAGACGCCGCCGCCCGCGCGCTGAGAAACCGCGTTGTGCGGCGCACGGCGCCGACCTACCGTCGGATCCGTGATCTCACTCTCCCAGGCCCTGGCATTCGGGCTCGCCTCACTGGTCATCATCGTGATCCCGGGCCCGAGCGTGCTGTTCGTCGTGGGCCGGGCGCTGGCGTACGGCCGCCGGACCGCGCTCGTCTCCGTCGTGGGCAACGAGCTCGGCGCACTGGTCGTGGTCTGCGCCGTCGCGTTCGGCGTCGGCGCGGTGGTCGAGCGCTCGGTGGTGGTCTTCACGGCCATCAAGCTGTGCGGCGCGGCATACCTGATCTTCCTGGGCGTCCGCGCGCTGATGCGGGGCCGCGCTCACGCCGGCCAGGCCGATGTCCCGGCCGAGCGCGGCGGCTGGCGCGCGGGGTTCGACGGATTCCTGGTCGGCGTCGCCAACCCCAAGACGGTGGTGTTCTTCGCCGCCGTCCTGCCGCAGTTCGTCGACCGTCACCGCGGTGGTGTGCCCGCGCAGATGCTCGTGCTCGGGCTGATCTTCGTCCTGATCGCGCTGGTCTGCGATTCGACCTGGAGCCTCGTCGCCAGCGGGGCGCGCGCCTGGTTCGGGCGCTCGCCGCGGCGGCTGCGGCTGGTCGGGGGAACGGGCGGCCTCGCCATGATCGGCCTGGGCATCGGCGTCGCCGTCACGGGCCGCCGGGACTGACCGGCGGCGTCAGCCGAAGATGCCGTCAGGTGGTCGCGGTGACGGCCGGGCGGTCGCGTCGGTGACCGGCGCCGCCCCGGACGCGAACCTCGTCAGCTCTTCACCGTGCACCACCCGCCCGGGGAAGGGGTCACCCGCGGCCTTGCGGGTCAGCTCCGCCACCGGCGGTGCCGTATGCCCGGCGACCAGGACGAGGTTGCCGAACCTTCGTCCCCGCAGAACGGCCGGGTCGGCGAGGAGGCAGGCCTCGGGCAGCACGGTGAGCAGGGTCGCGACCTGCGCGCGGGCGAACGACAGCGGGGCGCCGTCGGCCAGGTTCACCGCGAAGAACCCGCCGGCGCGCAGCGTGCGCGCGATGTCGGTGAAGAACTCCGCCGACGTCAGGTGCGCGGGGGAGCGGCCTCCGGCGTAGACGTCGCCGACGACCAGGTCGAAGGAGTCCTCGGGCGCCCGCGCGAGGACCTCACGCGCGTCACCGGTGCGGATCCGGATCCGTGCGCCGCGTTCCAGCGGGAGCCGGCGGCGTACGAGGTCGACGAGCGCGGCGTCGATCTCCACCACCTGCTGCGCGGACCGCGGCCGGGTGGCCGCGACATAGCGCGCGAGCGTCAGAGCCCCGCCGCCGAGATGCAGCACCCGCAGCGGCCGTCCCGGCGGTGCCGCCAGGTCGACGACGTGGCCGAGCCGGCGGACGTACTCGAAGTCCAGGTACGCCGGGTCGTCGAGGTCGACGTGGGACTGCGGCGTGCCGTTCACGATGAGCGTCCACGAGCGTGCGCGATCGGGATCCGGCACGAGCTCGGCGACGCCCGAGTCGATCTCCTCCTCGATGCGGAGGTGGCGTTGTCGGTGGGCCATCGGTCCAGTATCGAGCACTGATGGCCTGGTGAGGGAGTTGTCACACTCCGGAACGGATTGAGTGCAGTGACGGCAGGCGTATAGTTAGTTAGCACTAAGCAACATTTGTACGAGCAGAGCAGGAGTCCCGCCCCCCATGACGACGCCCGCCCAGACGCACAGACGAGCGGAGGCGCGGCCACTCGGGTCGCACTACAAGTGGATCGCTCTGTCGAACACCACGCTCGGCGTCCTGATGGTGACGATCAACCAGTCGATCGTCCTGATCGCCCTGCCGAACATTTTTGACGGAATCGGGCTCAATCCCCTCGATTCCGGTAACACGAGTTACCTGCTGTGGATGATGATGGGCTTCATGGTCGTCACCGCCGTCCTGGTGGTGGCGTTCGGCAAGCTCGGCGACATGTACGGCAGGGTCCGCATGTACAACCTAGGCTTCGCGGTCTTCACCGTCTGTTCCATCCTGCTGTCGGTCAGCTGGATGCACGGTCCATCGGCGGCGCTGTGGCTGATCGGCTGGCGCATCGTCCAGGGCGTCGGCGGCGCCCTACTGTTCGCCAACTCGACCGCGATCATCACCGACGCCTTCCCCGCCACGCGGCGTGGCACGGCCCTGGGCATCAACGCGATCGCCGCGATCGCCGGGTCGTTCATCGGCCTGATCCTCGGCGGCGTGCTGGGCCCGGTGAACTGGCACTACATCTTCCTCGTCTCCGTACCGGTCGGCGTCTTCGGCACGTTCTGGGCGTACATCAAGCTGCACGACACGGGCGTCCGGCGTAAGGCCAAGATCGACTGGTGGGGCAACCTGACCTTCGCGGTGGGCCTCATCGCCGTGCTCGTCGGCATCACGTACGGCATCCAGCCCTACGGCGGTCACACGATGGGCTGGACCAACCCCTGGGTGCTGTCCGCGCTCATCGGCGGCGTCGCCATCCTGCTCATCTTCCTGCTCATCGAGAGCAAGATCAAAGATCCGCTCTTCAAGCTGTCGCTGTTCCGTGACCGCACCTTCGCCGCCGGTAACCTCGCCAGCCTGCTGACCGCGCTCGGGCGTGGTGGCCTGCAGTTCATGCTGATCATCTGGCTGCAGGGCATCTGGCTGCCGCAGCACGGCTACAGCTTCGAGGACACCCCGCTGTGGGCGGGCATCTACATGATCCCGCTGACCGTCGGTTTCCTGTTCTCGGCGCCGCTGTCCGGCATGCTGTCGGACAAGATCGGCGTGCGGTTCTTCACCGTCGGCGGCACGCTCATCACCGCGGCGAGCTTCGCCCTGATGCTCGCCATCCCGGTGAACTTCACCTACTGGGTGTTCGCCATCCTGCTCGTCATCAACGGCATCGGCTCCGGCATGTTCGCCTCGCCGAACCGTGCGGAGATCATGAATTCGGTCCCCGCCGACCAGCGCGGCGTCGGCGCCGGGATGAACGCGACGTTCATGAACGCCTCGATGGTGCTGTCCATCGGCATCTTCTTCAGCCTGATGGTGGTGGGGCTGTCGCACAGCCTGCCGTCGACGATGCACGACGGCCTGGTCGCGCAGGGTGTCTCGGACCAGGCGGCGCTGACCGTCTCCCACCTGCCGCCGATCGCGGTGCTGTTCGCCGCCTTCCTGGGCTACAACCCCATGCAGCAGCTGCTCGGCTCGCAGCTGGACAAGCTCCCGGCCGACCATGCCTCCTACCTGACCGGCCGGAGTTTCTTCCCGCACCTGATCACCGAGCCGTTCCACCAGGGGCTGACGATCGCGTTCGTGTTCGCCATCGTGGCGTGCGTGGTGGCCGCGATCGCCTCGATGCTCACCAAGCGGCAGAAGTCCGCCCAGCACGAGTCGGTCGGCTCGGAGCTGGCGGGCGTCAGCGGTGAGGCCGGCGGCGGGATGAGCGAGCTGACCCAGCCGGTGATGTCCCCGAACGGCTCGGGTCCCTCGCCGACCGAGGCATTCGTGCACGAGGGCACCGGAAGCCCCGGATCGCACGGGGTGGAGGGCTTCGTCCACGACGGCGCCGGAAACCCCGTCGCCTTCGCGGCGATCACCATCGCCGGTCCCGACGGGCGTCAGCTCGGGCGCACCAACACCGGCCAGGACGGCCGGTACAGCTTCCAGGCCCCTCCCGGCGACTATCTGGTCATCACGACCGCCCCCGGGTGGGCGCCGCAGGCGGCCACGGTGCTGGTCGGCGCGTCCGGCGCGGTGCAGGACTTCGCCCTCGCCGGCGACAACTCCGGCCCGACCGGTGAGATGCGCGGAATTGTCCGCTCGCCGGAGGGCAGCCCGCTCGGCGGTATCACGACGACGGTCACCGACGAGATCGGGGAAGTCATCGCCACCACGACCAGCGGGTACGACGGGTCGTACCACATCACCGGGCTGGCGGACGGGCACTACACCGTCGTCGCGGCCGGGCATCGGCCGGCCACGGTCGCCGTCCGCATCGGGTCCGGTCAGGCCGCCACCGTGCGCGTGGCGCTGGGCGAATGAACGCCGGTCCGGGGCCGGCGGCGACGGCCGGGCGGCTCAGGCTCGCCATGGCCGAACTCACCCGCCGGCTCCGCAAGGACTGGCCGGGCGAGCTGACCCCGAGCCGGCTTACCGCACTGGCGACCATCGCGCGCGGCGAGCCGCTCGCGGTGGGGGAGCTGGCCAAGCGGATGGCGGTCAGCACTCCCACCGTGTCGCACATCGTCGACGCGCTGGACAAGCAGGGGCTCATCGCCCGGCAGCCCGACCCGCACGACCGGCGCGTCTGCCGCCTCACCACGAGCGAGGCCGGTGTCGAGCTGCTGGAGGAGCTCGGCAGGCGCACCACCGGCATCCTCACGGACAGGATCGATCGGCTGCCGCCGGCCCAGCAGACCGCCCTCGAAGCGGCACTGCCCGCTCTCGAGGCCCTCGCGGCAGCCCCGGAATAAGCCACAAACGGAGGAAGAGTATCCATGGTTGAGAACACGGCGCTCCGGGAGACGCTCACCGTCTTCGGCACCGTCCGGCGCACTGAGGGCCCGCCGGTATCGGGGGCGGTGGTCACCCTGGCCGACATGGCCGGTCGCAAGATCGGCTCGACGTACACCGGCCCGGACGGCGAATACCGTCTCGACGTCGCCAACGGCGGCACCTACCTGATCATCGCGTCGGCGCAGGGCCACGAGCCGATCGCCTCGCTCGTGGCGGTGGGCGATGAGACCGTACGGCACGACATGACCGTCGCCGGGGTCGGCGGGATGACCGGCACCGTCCGGCTGTCCGGCACCGGCACCCCCGTGCCCGACGCCACGATCACCGTCACCGACGTCCAGGGCGAGGTCGTCGGCAGTGCGCGCACCGGCCCGGAGGGCGGCTTCTCCTTCATCAGCCTGCCCGAGGGCATGTACACGCTGGTGGTCTCCGCCCCCTCCCACCAGCCGGCCGCCGCGGCGGTGACCATCCGCCAGGGCGCCCAGGCGCGGCAGGACCTGGTCCTGGCCGCACGCGGCTCTCTGCGCGGTGAGGTCTGGACGCACGATCGGCCCTACGAGAACGCACGGGTCACCCTGATGAACGAAGCAGGAAAGATCGTCGCGACTACGATGAGCGACGCCGGTGGTTCGTTCGCGTTCGAGGACCTCGGGCTCGGAAACTACACGCTCGTCGCCGCCGGCCACGGACCGGCCGCTGTATCCGTCGAGGTCAAGGACGGCCGCGCCGCCGACGCCGACATCACCCTGACCTCCTGAAAGGGGCCCTTTCGTGAATCCCACAGTGACGGTCCGGGTGATCGCGCCCGGCGGCTGGCCGGTCGAGCACGCGGTCCTGACCCTCACCGACATCGGCGGCCAGCAGATCGGCCGTACGACGGTCGACTCGGCCGGTCGTGCCGCCATCCCCGAGGTGGCCCCAGGCAGCTACACCCTCATCGTCGCCGCCCCCGGTCACCAGCCGGTCGCCCGCAGCGCCGTCGTCGGCGCCGCGGGCCTCGACCTGGGCGAGATCGAGCTCACCTCCACCGGCGAGCTGGAGTTGCCCCAGCCGGGTGTCTGGGACGTCGACCCGGTGCACTCCTCGGTCCGCATCCGGGCCCGTCACCTCGGCCTGTCGAGCGTGCACGGCCGGATCGCGGACTTCAGCGGCTCCGTCGTGGTCACCGACCCGGTGGAGAACTCCGTCGTCGAGGTCACCCTGCAGGCCGGCAGCGTGGACAGCGGCAACAGCGACCGCGACGCCCACCTGCGCAGCCAGGACTTCCTGCACACCGATGCGTTCCCGGAGATGACCTTCCGGAGCAAGGGCCTGCGGCCGGTCGCGGGCGACCGCTGGGCGATGGACAGCGAGCTCACGATCCGTGGGGTGACCCGCCAGATCGTGCTCGAGCTGACCTTCCTCGGCGTCGGACCGGATCCGTGGGGCGGCGTACGCGCGGCCTTCCACGCGGTCACCGAGCTGCGGCGCGAGGACTTCGCCATCGACTGGAACCAGGCGGTGCGAGTCGGCATCGGCGTGGTCGGCGGCATCCTCCAGGTCGAACTGGACATCGAGATCGTACGGCGCTGACCCCTTGTACTACCGACCGTAGTACTGTCTCGTGCGGTAACGGTCGAGGCCCGAGGGGAAGGCTGACGCGTGGTCGACACGCTGGCGGTGTCACTGATCATCGGCATGCTGGCGCTCGCCGGCCTGGCCCTGGTGATCACCGCCCTGGACCGCCAGGTCGGCAGGCTGCTGCTGGCCGCGCTCGCCGCCGGTGAGCTCGGGCTGCTCGTGCAGGTCGTGTGGGCGGTCGTACGCCTCGTGGGCGGCGGCCGCCCGGTCGGCGGCATGGCCGTCTTCATCGGCTACCTCGCCGGGTCGCTCGTCATCCTTCCGATCGCCGCCGCCTGGGGCCTGGGGGAGCGCACCCGCTGGGGCCCGGGGGTCGTGGCGGCCGGTTTCCTGGTCATGGCGGTGCTCATCGTCCGGATGCAGCAGGTGTGGCATGGCGGAACAGGCGCCGGAGACCTCCCGCGAGACCCACGGGCGGCGCAGCGGCCCCGGCCGGGTGCTCATCGCCGTCTACGGCGTGTTCGCGCTCGCCGCCGGTGCGCGCGCCGGCGTGCAGATCGCCACCCGGTTCCACGAGGCGCCGGTGGCCTACCTGCTGTCGGCGTTCGCGGCGGCCGTCTACATCGTGGCGACGGTGACGCTCGCGCGGTCCGGACGCACCTCTCACCGCATCGCCGTCACCTCCTGCACGATCGAGCTGCTCGGCGTGCTCGCCGTCGGCACGTACAGCCTCACCGACCGCGCGGCCTTCCCCGACGCCACGGTGTGGTCCTCCTACGGCAGCGGGTACGGCTTCGTCCCGCTCGTCCTGCCGGTCCTCGGCCTGCTCTGGCTGCGGCGCAACCGGCCCACGGCCGCGGACTGGCTGTGAGCGCGGCCGTGATCCGCCGGGCTGAGACCGCGGACGCGCCCGCACTGGCGGTGCTCCGCTGGCGATTCAAGGTGGAGGAAGAGGAGGAGTGCGTCGGGATCCCTCAGGCTGAGAGGGAGTTCAGCGCCGAATTCGCCCGTTGGCTGCGCAGCGGGATGGCCGGGCCGTGGCGGGTCTGGCTCGCGGAAGCGGATGGCGATGCTTGTGGGCACGTGTTCCTGTGCCTCGTGGAGAAAGTCCCCAGTCCCCACCCACACGCCAAGGTGCTGGGCTATGTGACGAACTTCTACGTGACCCCGGAGCAGCGTGACCACGGCCTCGGCAGAGCCCTTCTCGACGAGGTGACCCGCTATGCGCGCGACCATCGCCTCGACACCCTGGTCGTGTGGCCGTCCGAGCGGAGAGCGTCGCTGTACCGGCGCTGCGGCTTCGACGGACCCGGGCGAACTCCTCGAACTGCCCGTGGCACCCGGCTGAGAAGGCTCCCCGCCATGCCCTAGGAGGCGGCCGCCACGCGTCCGCCCCACCGGCGCAGTCAACCATGCCGCTCTCCGGCGCCCACCCGGCGGGCCGAGCCTCTGGGGTGGCGCGGGCGGCCGGGTTAGGATTCGGCCGAAACGGTCCACCGACGACGAGGTCAGGTCCCGATGGCTCCACTGTCCAGTTATGTCTCCGGCGCCTGGCATGTCCCGCCGGACGAAGGCGCGCCGTTGTACGACGCGGTGACGGGGGTGGAGATCGCCCGGATATCGTCCGCCGGCGTGGACTTCGGCGCCGCCCTCGACCACGGCAGGCGGGTCGGCGGCCCGGTGCTGCGCGACCTGACCTTCCACCAGCGTGCCGCCCTGCTGAAGACCCTGGCGTCGGAGCTGCGCGGCCACCGCGACGAGCTGTACGACCTGTCGCTGCGCACAGGGGCCACGCTCGGCGACGCCAAGTTCGACGTCGACGGCGGCATCGGCGTGCTGTTCGCCTACTCCAGCAAGGGGCGCCGTGAGCTGCCCGACGACACGGTGTACGTCGAGGGCGGCCTGGAGCCGCTCAGCAAGAGCGGCGGTTTCGTCGGCCAGCACGTCTGCACGCCGTTGCACGGTGTCGCGGTGCAGATCAACGCGTTCAACTTCCCGGTCTGGGGGCCGCTGGAGAAGTTCGCCCCGGCGTTCCTCGCCGGCGTGCCCAGCCTGGTCAAGCCGGCCGGCCAGACCGCCTATCTCACCGCCCGGCTGGTGGAGCTGATCATCGAGTCCGGGCTGCTGCCGGAGGGCTCTCTTCAGCTCGTCTGCGGCGACGCGGGCGATCTGCTCGACCACCTCACCGAGCAGGACCTGGTGGGCTTCACCGGCTCGGCCGCCACCGCGGCTCTGCTGCGCGCGCACCCCGTGGTGGTCCGGCGATCGGTCCGCTTCAACGCCGAGGCCGACTCGCTCAACTGCTCGATCCTCGGCCCGGACGTACGCCCCGGCGACGCGGAGTTCGACGTCTTCGTCGGGCAGCTCGTCACCGAGATGACGGTCAAGGCCGGCCAGAAGTGCACCGCGATCCGGCGGGCGATCGTCCCCGCGCAGATCATCGACGACGTCGAGCAGGCCGTCGCCGCCCGCCTGTCCGAGGTCACCGTCGGCAACCCGGCCGACCCGAGCGTACGGATGGGCGCGCTGGCCGGCCTCGCGCAGCGCGAGGAGGTACGCCGCGCGCTCAAGGCACTGTCGGCGGGCGCGCGCACGGTATACGGCGACCCGGAGCACGTCGAGGTCGTCGACGCCGATCCCGAACGCGGTGCGTTCCTGTCCCCGATCCTGTTGCGCGCCGACGATGCCGACCGCGGCGAGCCGCACGAGGTGGAGGCGTTCGGGCCGGTCAGCACCCTGCTTCCGTACACCTCAGCCGACCGGGCGGTCGAGCTGGCGGCGCGTGGCCGGGGCAGCCTGGCCGGCTCGGTCGTCACCGCCGACCCGGGCTTCGCCCGCGACGTCGTCCTGGGGGTCGCGCCCTGGCACGGCCGGCTGCTCGTGCTCGACGCGGAGACCGCGCGGGAGTCCACCGGACATGGGTCGCCGCTGCCGGCCCTGGTGCACGGCGGTCCGGGCCGCGCGGGCGGCGGCGAGGAGCTGGGCGGCATCCGCGGGGTCCTGCACCACATGCAGCGCACGGCCGTACAGGCGAGTCCGCGTTTGCTCACCGCTCTCACCGGCCGCTGGACGCCCGGCGCCGAGCGTGCCACCGGGGGCGTCCACCCGTTCCGCAAGCATCTCGGCGAGCTCAGGGTGGGCGACACCGTCGTGGCCGGGCCGCGCGCCGTCACGTTGGCCGACATCGAGCACTTCGCGGAGTTCACCGGCGACACGTTCTACGCGCACACCGATGATGAGGCGGCGCGGGCCAACCCGTTCTTCGAGGGCCGCGTGGCGCATGGATACCTGGTCCTGTCGCTGGCCGCCGGGCTGTTCGTCGACCCGGCCCCCGGCCCGGTCCTGGCCAACTACGGGCTGGAGGACCTCCGCTTCCTCACCCCCGTGTATCCCGGGGACGAGCTGACCGTGACGCTCACCGCCAAGCGGATCGAGCCTCGGCAGGGAGCCGACTACGGCGAGGTCCGGTGGGACGCCGACGTTACCAAGCAGGACGGCTCGTCGGTGGCGAAGTACGACGTGCTGACGCTCGTCGCGAAGGGGCAGTGAGGCTCAGAGGCCGCCGCGGCGGCGCAGCCACCGGGTGCTCATGACGCCCGCCGGCACCGGGGCCCAGAAGGTCATGACGCGGAACAGGAGCACGCCGGTGGCGGCCTGCGCGGCGGGGATGTGCACGCTCGCCAGCGCGGCGATGAGCGCGGCCTCGGTGGAGCCCACGCCCGCGGGCATGGGGACGGCCGAGCCCGCGGTGGCGCCGAGGAGATAAAGGGCGATCAGCGAGCCGACGGACCCGGTCGGGACACCGGGAACGGCCATCACGCTCATCGCGAAGGCCAGCGCCAGGGCCAGATCGGCGGCGGTCGCCGCGGCCACCAGCGCCAGCAGGCAGCGCGGCCGGCGCAGCAGGTGCCGCAGCGACTGCGCGACGCCGACGAGCGCCGCGCGCACGCGCGCCTGCCGGCCCCGCCAGTGCACCGCGACCACGACGAGCACCGTCACCGCGACCGCCAGGAAGATCGCCGCCGGGACCAGCATCCCGGAGTGGCGCGCCGCGAGCCGGCTCACGTCGCCGACAGGCCGGAGCGCCTTGCCCAGGCCACTCCACAGCGCGATGGCGAGCGCGACGAGCGCCAGCTTGGTCAGCGCCCGGACCAGGCTGACGACGGCGACGGTGGTGGTCGCGGCGCAGGCGGGCACGCCGCGGCGGGTGAGGTAGCGGCAGGTGACGGCGGCGGTGCCGAGCCCGGCGGGAGCCAGGCGGTTGGCCGCCGCACCGGCGAACTGCGCGGTCGTGATCTCCCAGATGCTGAGACGCCCACTCGGTACGGTCTCCGTGGCCTCGCCGTGGGCCGGCGGAGCGGATGCGCCCGACGCCGTGGCCCGTACGCCGAGAGCCGAGGTCAGATAGTGCAGCGCCGTCAAAGCCGCGATCACCGGTACGAGCCCCCACCGGATGCGGGCGGCCCCGTCGGACAGCCAGCCCGCGCCGTCCCAAAGACCACCGGCGACGTCCACGAGGCCCACCAAGGTGAGCCCGGCGGCCAGCGCGGCCGCGAGCAGCGCCGCGATGATCCACGCACGGACCGGGATGCGCGCCGTAAGGGAGCCACCGGCCTGAACCGTCACGAGTTCGGGCGGCGGCTGCCGGACGAGGGCGCTTCGATTCATGAACTCAATGTCCCCTTAGCGGATCGACACCGATGAAACACGAGATGAAGAACGGCTCTCATGGCCGGTCGTCTCCGGGCGGAGAGGCGTCAATGCCTGCCGGTGCTGCGGTCCACGCTGTCGCGGGCATCGGGCGAGACGGCGGTGTCCGTGCCGACGGGCCGTTCGGTGGCCTGCGGGCCGGTGCCGGTCGCCGGGTGCGGGCGGGTGCCGGCCGTACGGCCACTGCGGACTCCGTCGCGGGTCGACGACGATCTCGTGACGCTTGTCGCGACCGTCGGCGCGCACCGCAGGAATCGCACGTGTCCGTCCACCACTCCCGTGTCTCGCGACTGGGCTACTACCCAGATAGTACAGGTGTGCTGGTGGGGTCGTGCCGATAAGGGACCCGCGCGAGGCCGCCGCGCCCGGCGGCCTCGGCCGTGCCGTCAGGGCGTGTCGAGGTCGTGGAGGAGGCGCAGCAGCAGGCGTTCGTCCTCTGGGGGGAGATCGGCGATGAAGCGGGTCAGCACGGCCGCGTGGTCGCGGCGGCGGTGGAGCAGGGCGTTCATGGCGGCGGCCGTGTGGCCGGCCTCGTCGACGCTCGACGAGTAGACGTAGCCGCGCCCCTCACGGCTGCGTGTGGCCATGCCCTTGCGGTGCAGCCGGGCGAGTGTGGTCATCACCGTGGTGTACGCCAGCACTCCGCCCAGCGAGGCCTGCACCTCGGCCGGGCTCATCGGCTGCTCGCCCCGCCACAGCGCGGCGAGGATCTCGTCTTCGAGCATGCCGGCAGGCCGTCGCCGCTCATCAGGCGAGTTCGTCACCACATCTGCTCCGAGGGAAGAAGGCACCATCTCGATGGTAGGGCTAGGCCCATGCCCGGTTTCAGGCGGTGTGCGTAGATTGGCCGGCAGCTGCTGTCGCGTGGTCGAGAGTCGGTGAATCGGGGCGAATCGCCCCCGCAGATGCGGACGTATCACCGGTAAAGTGACGTCATGGCCGGAGTACGGCGAGGTGCCGGGCAGCTCGAGGCGGAGGTCCTCGACGCGCTGTGGGCGACCGACCGGCCTCTGACCCCGTCGGAGATCCAGGCGCGGATCGGCGGCGGGCTGGCGTACAACACGGTGCACACCATCCTGAAACGCCTGTGGGACAAAGGCCAGGTGATCCGCGACGCCGAGGGCCGGCGTGGCGCCTACCTGCCTGCCAAGGACGCCCCCGAGCACGCCGCGCAGATCATGCACGACGCCATGCGGGGAGAACCGGACCACGCGGCGGTGCTGCGACGCTTCATCACGGGACTCGGCCCGGACGAGGAAGAGATGCTGCGCCGGCTACTCGACGCCGGCTGATCGGCGCCCCAGAGCCCACCGTGCGGGCTCAAGTGCGGGCTCACCGCGCGGGCTCACCGCGCCGAGGCCCACCACCGTGCACCCTTCGCGCCGCGGGCACCCCTGCGGCGCCCCCTGCGCTTGTCCCACCACCGCGCTTGTCCCGCTGACCCGGCCACTGAGCGGACCGCGAATTTCCCAGCGACGCCATGGGCGACGCAGGCGGGCGCGGCGCCGTCAGCCCGCATTCTCGGCCCGCGACTGCGTCCGGACCGGCGCGGCCGCCGCGTCGGCGAACGCGGTCGGTCGTCAGGTGCGTGGTGCCGCCGGTGGGTGTGGTGGCAGGTAGACACGCCACTCGCGGCCCGTGGGTGTGGTGAAGGTGTAGCGGAGCCAGCCGCGCGTGTAGCGCGGGCGTGGGTTGTCGTACTCCACGACCGCAAGGTGGGTCGTGCTCGCCTGGCTCAACAGGCCTGCCCGGTCGGTGGAGGCGTCGTTGCCGGCGACCTGCATGGACCGGCAGCCGGCGTAGAACGCGAGTACTGGTGCCTGCTCGCCGGCCAGCGTGCAGGGGGTGCGGACGCCGAGCCAGCGCAGCCGGCCGGTGATCGCGCCATAGTCCTGCCGGGCCCGGTGCTGGCTTCTGACCATGTGGCCGAGCACCACCTGCTGGCCCGCCACCTGCACCACCAGGCAGCCGGCGACGAGGCCCGCCGTCGCGAGCCGCCACCGCCCCCGGCCGAGCGTCGCGGCGCCGCGTACGAGCTCGGCCATCGGGATGGCCAGCAGCGCGTAGGCCGGGATGAGGAAGCGCGGCGCGGCGTATCCCACGAGCAGCAGGTACGACGCGCCGAGGACCGCGCCGCACACCGTGGGCAGCGCCACGAGCCGCAGGCGGCCGCCGCGTGCCGCGAGTACGAGCCCGCCTGCGGCCAGCGCCGGGACCAGCGGCCACCAGGCGGCGAGCGGTTGGACGTGCCAGCTCGTGCCGCCGCATGGTCGGCACAGGAGGCGGTCGTTCAGCGCGTGCAGCTCCATCCGGATGCCCTCGGGGTGCCAGCCCAGGCCGCCCTCGCTGCGGCTCGCCGTGTGCAGCCGCGAGAGCGGACCGCCGAACCGGACGTACGCCTCCACGATCCACTGGGCGGCGCCGGCCAGTGACCCGCCCACGACGGCGGCAAGCGCGACGAGCCGCCGCCGTCCGGCGAAGGCCACCGCGCCGAGCAGCGGGAGCGCGAGCCACGCCGCGTCACCGGGACGCATGAGCGCCACGAACGCCACGCTGAGTGCCAGCCACAGTGGCGCGAGCCGGTGAGTCCCGCGGATCGTGTGGACCAGCCAGCCGGTGGCCGCGACCGCGCCGTAAGCGACGTAGAGGTTGGGCATCACCTCGTTGCCGTAGAACTGCACCGTCCACAGGCAGGCGAGGAGCAGCGCGGCCAGCGCGACCGTGACCGGCCGCAGGAGGCGGGTCCACGGCCAGTACGCGATGACCAGACCGACGGAGGAGAGCACCGTCATGTACACGCGCAGTGACGCGACGGAGGAGGTCACCGCGACGAGCGGGGCGGCCAGCAGGGTGACCCCGCGCGCCCGTGGCGCGCTGAAGAACGCCGTGGGAACGTGCGGGCTGACCTGGCTGACGTACACGGTCTCGTCCCAGCCGAGGCTCATCCGCGTCGTGACGGCGACGAGCTGGACGGCGGCGTACAGCACCGCCACCAGGACCAGGGGCGTACAGGGGTGGGTGAGACACCTGCTTGACCGGTCGCGGAGGTTCACCCTACAGATTGTAGGGTGAAGACCATTTTCGCGTCTGGAGAAGGTCAAGACGCGGCGCTAACCTCGCGCTGACCAAGCGGTCGCTACAGTGTCCCCGGAGATCATCAGGGCCCGTCACGACGGGCGACGAGACAGGAACCCATGCTCAGCGATCATCTGACCGCCGCCCACTGGCCGCACACGGCGGCCGTGGCGTGCACGCGCGTGGAACCGGTGCTCTTCGCGGCGCTGCTCTGCTGGGCATGGTGGGCGGCGCGCCGGCAGTCCGCGGCCGTCATGGCGGCCGCGCTCTGGGCTCCGATCGGCGTCGTCGCCGCCGTGGCGGTGAACGAACCGATCGAGCAGATGCCCACCGTCCGGTGGACGGCGTTCCACGGGTTGGTCGTGCACTCCTCGGACCTGCCGGCACCGAGCGATCGCGTGGCGATGGCGGCGGCCACGGCGGCCGGGCTGTTCCTGGCGGGCCGCCGGTTCGGCTTCGCGGCGTGCGGCGGCTGGCTCGTGATGTCGCTGTCCCTCTTGGTCGCCGGGGCCAAGCCGGACGACATCGCCGGCGGTACGGTCGTCGGCGTCACGGTGACGCTGATCGGGTTCGTGCTGCTCGAGGGTCCGCTCCGGCACGCCGTGGCCCGGCTCCGTCGTACGCGCCTGCGCTCGTTCACCGGCGAGGGAAAGACTTCCTGACCTCAGCAGGGCGTTCCGCGGGGGAGCTGGTAGCTGCCCCCGAGGCGATAACGGCCGGGGGTGGGAGCGTACAGGCGCGTCCAGTCACCGGCCTGCGCCACGCACCCCGGGCTGCCGCCGCGGACGCTCAGCCACGGTGACCAGGGCACTCGCACCAGCACCCAGCCGCTCCTGGGGACGTTGATGTCGAGTTCTCCGTCGTCCGCGCGGGCGACCGTGGCGGGCGGCTGGGTGAGGGGCTCGGGGTCGGTGAGCTCGTACAGGTGCCAGTGCGCGTCATGCCAGATCTGGCGCAGCCACGGCTGCCCGGCCGTGACGATCTGGGCCTCCTCCATGCCCTGCCAGTCCGGCGTGGAGTCCGACATCACGACGTACCGGACGGCCCAGCGCTGGAGCCAGGTGTGGTACGTGGCGGGAGTGAGGCTTCCGTCGTAGAAGACCGGGTTCCGGTCGACGTCGGCCTGCCGGTTCCAGCCGCGCGCGAGGTTCACCACGGGGGCGAACTCCGATGACTCCAGATGGGTGCGCTCGGGTACCACCTCGACCCGGCCGCGGTCGGCGCCGACGTTGCGCAGCTGGGCGAGCACGCCGGTCGTGTGGCCGTCGGGGGACCCGGTGTTGACCACGTCGAACACCGGCCGGATGACCTGGGAGATGACCGTGGCCGCGAACGCCAGGTACAGGATGAAGGTCTTGCGCTCCATCGCCGCGGCCAGCATGACCGCGCCGCCGAACAGCAGGGCGAGGCGGTCGACGTTGCTGCCGACCTGCGAGGGGATGAGCCAGGTGAGGATGGTCCCGACCGCGTACACGACGGCGCCCGCGCGTACATTGCGCCAGTTCTTCGGGGCGTACAACGCGAGCGCGACGGCGCTGGCGACGGGGGCCGCGACCAGGAACCACGGGAACGGCTGCACTCCCTTGAACGGGAACAGCACCGCGGACAGCCCCACGACGAACGGCGGACCGGCCGCCAGCGCGGATGCCGGGCGGTGCCGCCGGGTGAAGAACAGCGCGGCGGCGGCCACCTCGAGGAACAGCCCGGCCACCGGACTCGCCAGTGTGGCTAGGACGCCGAGCGCGACGACCGCGGCGGCCCGCGGCGCGCGCGGACCACGTGCCGTGAACACCACCGCGATCGCGGCCAGGCCGAAGAACACGCCCAGCGCGAACGTCACCCGCCCCGATACCGCGTTGCACGAGAGCGAGAAGGCGCCCCAGAGCGCGGGCGGGAGCGGGCGGCGGATCCCCGAGCGCATGAGGATCAGCGCGAAGAGGCCGGTCGACAGGGTGCCCGCGAGCACCCCGGTGGTCCGCACGCCCAGCAGGGCCATCAGGTACGGGGAGATCACGCTGTACGAGGCGGGGTGCATCCCGCCGTACCACGCGAAGTCGTAGGCCGATCCCGGGTGCCGCATGGCGAATTCCGCCCAGGCGCTCTGCGCGGCGAGGTCGCCACCGCCGCGCGCGAGGAACACCGCCCACAGCACATGGAGGATTCCGGCAATACTCGTAGCGGCCACGACGGGATGCAGCAGCCACCGCCGGTGGCGTACCGGTCGTGCCCGTAGCGCGTCGGCAGGGCGTGGCGCCTCGAGTGTGGCGGTCACGATCCGGCCGCGCTCTCCGCAAGCCCGTGGGACGGGTGGGGAGCGGGGGACATTCGGCCAATGATCAACGATCGTGGCCCAGAGGGCAAATCAAGCGAGTTGTGAAATCGGCTACATCACGCTTACCGCGGAATGGAGCATTCCGTTCTACCGCCGTACGGGTGCTGTCGCGATCTTGGTACCAGGGCAACGTAATGCCCAAGGGAGTGCCAAGTGAACGTCAAGCCGGTCCGGCGGCGGTCTCCGGCCGAGCCGGGCGGTTCAGGGGAGATGCCCAGGGTGATTGGCGGTACTTACATACTTTTCGAAGCATTGCCGCGTTTACACGCGAGGCCCTACGCTTTACCGCGGTCCAGGATGCGCTCAACACGATGAGCCGCTCGCATGGACCTCGCGGGGCAAGCGACGGGAAAGGCGATTTCGTGACTCAGCTTGTCGTGGAGAGCAACGGCGTTTCGGTGGCTCTTGATCCACGACGTTCGTACCACGTGGGCCGAGACCCGGGGTCGGACATCGTCGTCGCGGTCGACGGTGTCTCGCGGTCCCACGCGGTGCTGCGCTTCGAGGGCGGCCAGTGGATCCTCGAGGACGTCGGCAGTGCGAACGGCACGTACGACGGCGGCCGCCGGGTCCGGCGGGTCGTCGTGGCGCCCGGAAGCCAGCTACGGCTCGGCCACCCCGAGCAGGGCGTGCCGGTCGCGTTCCGCGCCGGCCCACCGGCGGCGGCCCCTCCGCAGGCTGTGCCCCCCACGCGGCCGGGCGCGGAGCCGGCGGCTCCTGTGTTCCCCGGCCCGGCACAGCCGTCCGCGCCCGAGAGGTTCCAGCAGCCTCCGCAGCAGCCCGGCCCGGCCGGTCGTCCCGTGGCGCCGCCGATGCCCGGGCGGCCCCTCTACGGTCCTGGCGCGTACCAGGCGCCGCCCGGTCAGGGCGATGGCACCGGCGCGATGCCCCCGTACCAGCCGCCGCCCACACAGGACGGTGCCATGGGCCGGCCCCCCAACACGCCGGTCGGCTACCAGCAGACGCACGGCACGATGCCGCCCGCGCACATGAAGACCACGAGCGGTCAGCACCGCGAGCCCGCCAAGGTCCGGAACCTCGAGGGCGCGCAGGTCCTGCGCATCGGCCGCGCCCCCGAGAACGACATGGTCATCACCGACCTCCGGGTCTCGCGCCAGCACGCGGAGCTGCGCTCGTCCGGCGGGACGTACGAGATCATCGACGTCGGCAGCCGCAGTGGCACGTACGTCAACGGCCAGCGCGTCCAGCGTGCGCGGATCGGCCCCAACGACATCATCGGCATCGGCCCCTCGACGTTCCATCTCGTCGGCGACGTCCTGTCGGAGTACGTCGACACGGGCGCGGTCAGCCTCAGCGCGCACGACCTCACGGTCACCGTCGACAAGGGCAAGGTGCTGCTGGACCATGTGTCGTTCCCGCTCAGCGAGAAGTGTCTCGTCGCTGTCATCGGCCCCAGCGGATCGGGCAAGTCGACCCTGCTGCGCGCGCTGACCGGGCTCCGCCCGGCCGACCAGGGCACGGTGTCCTACGACGGCCGTGACCTCTACCGCGACTACGCCGAACTCCGCTCGCGCATCGGGCTCGTGCCCCAGGACGACATCCTGCACACGCAGCTCACCGTACGCCGCGCGCTCATCTACGCCGCCGAGCTGCGCTTCCCCGACGACACCCGCCAGCACGAGCGCAAGGCCCGCGTCGACGAGGTGCTGCAGGAGCTCGGCCTCGACCATCGGAAGAAGAACAAGGTCTCGGCGCTGTCCGGCGGCCAGCGCAAGCGCGTGAGCGTCGCCCTCGAACTGCTGACCAAGCCGTCGCTGCTCTTCCTCGACGAACCGACCTCCGGCCTCGACCCCGGCCTGGACAAGTCGGTGATGCAGATGCTGCGTGGCCTCGCCGACGACGGCCGTACGGTCGCGGTGGTCACGCACAGCGTCGCGAACCTCGACATCTGCGACCGGCTCCTCGTGATGGCCCCGGGCGGGCGCATCGCGTACTTCGGCCCGCCTCGCGAAGCGTTGCCGTTCCTCGGCTTCGACGACTGGGCGGACGTCTTCCAGGCGTTCGACGACCCGGCCATCGACTGGGGCCGGCGTTACCTCCAGTCGCCAGCCCACCAGAAGTACGTCGCCGCCGAGCTCGTCCAGCCGGCCGCCCCGGCCGGCCCGGTGACCTTCGCGCCGCCGCCCAAGCCACAGAGCTGGCCCGAGCAGCTGAGCACGCTCATCCGCCGCTACGTCCGCGGCATCGTCGCCGACCCGATGTTCCTCGGCATCACGGTGGCGCTGCCCATCATCATGGGCCTGCTCGCCCGCGTCGTCCCGACCGGCGACCTGGTGAACTCCCCGCCGGGCGGCAACGGCAGCGCGGCGAACCTCCTGCTCATCCTGTGCATCGGCGGCTGCCTGACCGGCGCCGCCAACGCGGTACGCGAACTGGTCAAGGAAAGAGCGATCTACCAGCGAGAACGCGCGGTCGGCCTATCCAGATCCGCGTACCTGGCCTCGAAGCTGCTCGTCCTCGGCCTGATCACGATCGGCCAGGGCGTCGTCCTCACCCTTGTCGGCATGTTCGGCGTCGCGACGAAGGACAAGGGCGTCATCACCACCCCGCTGGTGGAACTCGTGCTCGCCGTCGCACTCCTGTCCTTCACCGCGATGGCGCTCGGCCTGCTCATCTCCGCGCTCGTGAAGACCAGCGAGATGACGATGCCGCTCCTCGTCCTCTCCACGCTGATCCAGGTCGTGTTCTGTGGCGCCCTCGTGCACCTGGACGGCAAGCCGGTGCTGGAACAACTCTCCTGGCTGGTCCCGGCCCGCTGGGCCCTGGCCGCGATGGCGGCCACACTGAACGTCGGACAGCTCATCCCGCACTTCAAGGACCCGCCGGACCCGCTGTGGAAGCAGCAGTTCAGCACGTGGCTTCTGGACATGGGCGCGATGGTCCTGCTGGTCGTGGCCCTGATCTTCTTCGTGGAGCGAATGATCCGCCGCCAGGAACCTGAGGTAATGCGCAAGAAGTAACCCTGCGCATGTGCTCCCCGGGACGGGGCAGCAGCCGACCCCGTCGGCGCCCCGTCCGTGCCGTGAGTGGTTCCAGGCCGCGTGGTTCCGGTCGAGACGGCTACATCCACCGAGCCCGATGGTGCCCGTGCGTTGCGGACGATTCGCCAGGCCGCGATGGCCCGCGACCGCGGTTATCCACAGGTACGCACGGGGCATCGACGTGCCGGTCCTGCGCCGCCCATCATGACGGGCATGCCCGACGGCGGTCCCGCGCCTTCACCGGAGCGAGCGGGCGCCGCCGCCGGGTCCCACCGTCCGTCGAAAGGGGCTTGAAATGCACGGGGGACTTCCCTTCATCGGGTTCAGCACCATCGTCTACGGCGTCGTCGGGCTCGCCGTCGCCGCCGGTGGCGCGGTCACGCGGTTGAGGAGGCACAAGTGACGGCCACCCTGACCGTGATCGTCCCTGCTCACAACGAGGAGCAGGGGCTGCCCGCGACCTTGGAGGCCCTGCACCGGCAGACGGTCCCGCCCGAGGAGATCATCGTCGTGGACGACGGCTCGACCGACCGCACCGGCGAGGTCGCGGCGTCGTACGGCGCGACCGTGCTGAGACCGCCGCGAAACCTCGGCAGCAAGGCCAGAGCGCAGAACCACGCCCTGCCGCACTGCCAGACCGACCTGGTGCTCGCGGTCGACGCGGACACGGTGCTCGCGCCCGACTACGTCGAAAAGATCAAGCCGGCCTTCGACGATCCCGAGGTCGTCGTGGCGGCCGGCAACGTCCAGACCCGCTTCACCCGCACCGCCTGGGAGCGTGGTCGCTCGATCGAATATCTCTTCGGCTTCCACTGGCACCGGCCCATCCAGAACGGCACCAACAGCCCGGTGGTGTGCTCAGGCTGCTGTTCGGCGTTCCGCCGCGAGACGTTGTCGGCCTTCGGCGGATTCCCCGAACGCACCATCGTCGAGGACATGGACTTCACCTGGTCGATGCAGATCGCGGGCCGACGCGCCGTCTACGTCGGAGAAGCCGTGGCATGGGCCGCCGATCCGGAGACGCTGACCTACCTCCGCAAGCAGGTGTGGCGCTGGATGGCCGGCTTCTTCCAGAACGTCCGCCTCCATCTGGGCGCGCTCGTCCGGCGAAAACCGATGCTGGCGGTCTGGATCATCCTGGCGCTGGTGGAAATCATGACCGCGCCTCTGTGGTGGGCGACCCCGTTCGTGCTCACCTTGGGCATGCACCGATCGGTGGCCGCGACCATGACGTTCTGGCTCGGCTCCGAGCTGGTGTTCACGGTGCCCCCACTGGTCTACGCCGCCCGAAGACGCAGGCTCCCGGTGCTCCACGTCCTGGCCAACATCCCGTTCGTCTACCTGACCAAGGCGGTGAACATCTACTACGCCTGGAAGGCCCTGGTGGTCGAACTGATCCTCGTCCCCCTCCGCCTGTCCCAAGGCCTGATCACGTACGAGAAAGGCCGAGCCTGCACACCCGGGAGCACATAGGAGGCCAACCGCGTCCGTGGCGCGGCGTCCGCTCACCGGCCAGAAACCGCACGGGCGGCTCGTGCTTCGACGCCCTTGGTCGGCCAGGAGCATCAGACGCCCGCCATCAGCCTGGCAAGCCACCGGCGTCGGCCACGGGACGCGGGCGACGCGGATCACTACTCGGCGACCGGATGTCCTGTCCTGTTGACGAGGTGCGGCCGATGGACGTACCCCACTCGCCGTACGGTCACCAGCTGGTACCCCCAGCGGCCGAGTTTGCGGCGAAGCCGATGGACGTGGACGTCGACGGTTCTGGTGGTGGCGTCCACGGCCGGCCAAAGTGCCTGCATGAGCTGGGTCCGGCTGAACACGGTCCAGGGGTGCGCGGTCAGATGACCGAGCAACTCGAACTCCTGGAACGTGAGGCCCACCTCGCGCCCGTCCACCCGGACGCGCCGAGACGGGCGATCGACCCACAGTCCGTTCGGCGTTCGTGAGACGGGACCGGCCGTCTCTGCTTCGAGTGCCAGTGACTTTGGGCGGGAGACGGTTCTGACGGCGGGGGCCGCCACCGGGTGATTCGCCTGTTCCCGAGTGGAGGGCCTTCGTCCTGCCTCGGGGCCGGGCGCATCAATGGCATTCGTCTTCGGGGCGGTGGTCGAGGCTCTCAGTAATGTGCGACCGTTCCGGTCGGCCAGATCGGGCAACTGGGTGTGCGGTTCGGCCGCGCTGGTGAGGCGGCCGTCCGGCTCGGCCACGTCGGGTAGGGGACTGTCCGGCTCGGCCACGTCGGGTAGGGGGTCGTCAAGGTCAGCGACCTTGGGTGAGTGAGTGTCCCGGCCGGTCGGGGTGGGTGGACGGTGGGAAAGCGGGTTCCGGGGGTGATGTTAAGTAGAGTTCCGAGTCAGTTCCTCGGTGAGTGCAGGCCACACCACCGGGTCGTGGCCGGGGACGAGCCGGTAGCCGCGTTCGGCCGCGAGGTGTTTCAGGCGGCGGATCGGTTCGACCGTTTCCTCCGGGGCCACGTTGATCGTGCTCCCGATCGGACGTTCATGTTCGATGTTCTCGGTGAGGTCGGCGGCGTCGAAGGCGAACACGAACCCGCCGCCCTCCGCTAGGTCGACCACGAAACTCTGATGCCCCGGCGTGTGCCCCGCGGTCAGTACGGCGGTGACGCCGGGCGCGATCTCCACGTCGCCCTCCGCCTGCCGCCAGTCCATCCTGGGATCATCGAAGTCGACGCGGTAGATGGAGTGACCTTCCGGCTCCGGGTGGCCGGACAGCCCGTACGCGAGCTCCGCGCTCTGTACGTGTACGGGCACCCGGCCGGCGAAGTGCTTCAGTCCGCCCGCGTGATCGGAGTGGAGGTGGCTCACGGCGACCGCGTGGATGTCGGCGAGATCGATTCCGACTCCGTCGAGCGCCTCTTCGAGTGGCTCACCCGGGCCGGGGAGCACCGGGCGGTACAACGGATCGGGATAGAACCGCCGCCGCAGCGCCGGGTCGCGGATCAGCGCCGTGTTGAAGCCCGTGTCGAGCAGCAGCCACCCGCCGTCGCACTCCAGCAGTACACCGGGCACGGGCTCCCGCAACCGCTGGTCCGTGGGTGCCCCGTGCACCGAGACCGACTTGGGCAGTTCCTCCCACCCGAGCGTCAACAGCACGATCCGCCGCACACCGCTCACGGTCGACTCACTCCCAGGCCGAGCAAGGAGATTCCGCCGCGGCCCGCTCCAGTCGAGCCAGGCCTGGGCACGTCTTGCCGGCCGCACGTCATGGTGCCGGTCAGGGGCGGAACGCTTCGTCGCAGCATTGGTCAGGCGTCCGTCGGTGGGGGCTGGGTGCGGAACGTGCGGCTTGTTCCCGTGCCGGCTGAGCGCGGGTCGACGTAGTCCGGCTCGGTCAGGCCGAGCCGGCGCATGGCCGTGCCCGTGATCGCCTCCATCACCGCGCGCCGCGCCAACAGGGCCGTGATGTCAGGACCCACGTCGTACGGTGGGCTCACCTCGACCACGTCCATGCCGACCATGCCGACCTCCGCGGCGAGCCGCCGCACCGCCCACAGCACCTCGGCGCTGGTCAGCCCCCCAGGTTCGGGGGTGCCGGTCCCCGGTGCGTACGCGGGGTCGGCGACGTCGACGTCCAGGGAGATGTAGAGGTGGTCGGCGGTGTCGAGTGCCTCGTCGACGGCCCGTTCCAGCACCGCGGCGAAGCCGTCCTTGTGGATCTCGGCCATGAAGTGGGTGCGCAGCTCGTGCTCTTCCATCCATTCTAGGACGGGAGGTTCGGGCCAGTAGCCGCGCAGGCCGACCTGGACGAAGTTGCGTCCCGGAACGGCTCCGCTCTCGATCAGCCGCCGCATCGGCGTGCCGTGGCCGTACAGCGAGCCCTGCATGTCCGGGGCGGTGTCCGCGTGCGCGTCGAAGTGGACGATGCCGACCTTGCCGTGGCCGTACGCGTCGGCGACCGCCGTGGCCGACGGCCATGTGATGCCGTGGTCGCCGCCGAGGATGATGGGAATCGCGCCGCCGGTCAGAATCTCGCCGACGAATGTCCGGATGTTGTCGTAGGTGCCCTCGGCGTTGCCGATGAGCACCTCCGCGTCGCCGTAGTCGGCCAGCGTGAGGTGGTCCAGCGGGTTCACCCGGACGCCCAGGTGGCTGATGTACCGAGCCCCGGCGATGTAGTCGCCCTGCCGGATGGCCCGGGGGCCGAGGTGGGTGCCGGTGAAGCCGCTGGCCGTGCCGTCCCAGGGTGCCCCGCCGACGGCGATGTCGATGCCGCCGGCGCGCAGGTCCGCCGGTGTGAGGCACACCGGGGCCTTCATGAAGGTCTGGATGCCACTCCAGTCCATCTCCGTGCCCCGGTTGACGTGCATGGGCCCTGGTCGCCGCGGCTCGTTCACCTAGACGGCCGACACGTCGCGGGCGGCGATGGCGGCGCCCCTCGCCCCGGCCATGTCCAGGTCGGGCACCAGCGCGAACGACGCGACGCGCTGCTGTTCCTCGCGCAGCACGGTGTTCTCGCGGACCTTGTCGAGGAACCATTCGCGGAACTTCGGGCCGGTCTCGACGACGCCGCCGCCGACGAAGTACGCGCTCGGGTCGGTGAAGTTGGCCGCGACGGTGAAGAGCCGTCCGAGTGCCATCGCCTGCTGCTCGAAGATCTTCAGTGCCATCGGGTCGCCGTCCTCGCCGCGGGCGCGTACGAGCTTGGCGGCCTCCAGGATCGGCACGGAGCTCAGCTCGTGTCCTCCGAACCTGGTCAGCCAGTACGGCAGGAGGTTCGCCGCGATGCCGGTCAGGGACGCGATGCTCTCGGCGTCGCCGCCGAAGCCGCAGTTGCACAGCGGCATCGGCTGGTCGGTCTCCAGGAGGCCCTGCGTCGGGATGTGGACGTGGCCGAGCTCGCCCGCCATGCCGGCGGCGCCGCGTACGACCTGGCCGCCCTCGATGACGCCGCCGCCCAGGCCGGTACCGACGATGGCGGAGATCGAGGAATGCCGGGAGGCGTCCGACCCGAAGTGCGCGTGGTGGGCGTACAGCGCGGCCGCGTTGCCGTCGTTGTTGTAGACGACGGGCAGCCCGAGCCGGTCTTCCAGCGCGGTGCGGACGTCAAAGCCCCACCAGGCGGGCTGCGGGAAGTTCGTGGCCCCCTTGGAGGAGATCACGCCGTCGGCGCTCGCCGGGCCAGGGGTGTCCAGCCCGACTGCGCGTACGCGTGCCCGCTCGACGCCGGTCAGGGCCAGGATGCCGTCGAGCGCCTCGGCAAGGGCGCCGACCGCGATCTCCGGGCCCTCGGTGACGCGACTGGGGATCTCAACCAGCCGGTCCACGAGGAACTTCCCCGAGGAGTCCAGCACCGTCGCGTTGTTGCAGGTGCCACCGTTGTCCAGGCCGACGACTACCCACGTGTCCGGCATTCTTCACTCCTTATCCAAGCTCCCGATCGTTCACCGCCGGAAGCTGCCCGCCTCGTCGTACCACGCCTAGCGCTTGAGGGCGACGCCTCGCCACCTCCGCGTGTCCAGATCGCCGATCGGCGAGGCGCGGTCGGACGGGCGCTGGTGCACGAGCAGTGGGAGAGCCGCGCCGTACGGAACGCCGTTCCGCGAGCGGAGGCCCGGGATCGGTGCGGCCGCCGCACTGCCCGTACGTTCCGCCACGCTGCCCCTCCCCAGGATGTCCGGAGTGTCCGGCAGCTCATCTTAGAGAGCCGTACGCCATGGCGGCACGGTGACGGGGCACCCAATACCGCCGCAATACGGGTAATTGAATCTTCAATAGAACTACACTCGGATACGTGACCGAGACACGATGGCTGAACGCCGATGAGCAGCGCACGTGGCGCGCGTATCTGAACTCCCATCGGCTGGTGCTCGACGCGATCGACGCGCAGCTGCGCCGCGACTCCGGCATGCCGCAGGCGTACTACGAGATCCTCGTCCAGCTGTCGGAGGCGCCCGAGCGCACGCTGCGCATGGCCGAGCTCGCCGACGCCACATGCGTCTCGGCGAGCCGCCTCTCCCATGCCGTCACGCGCCTGCAGGAACGCGGCTGGGTGCGCCGGGAGGACTGCCCCACCGACCGCCGCGGCCAGTTCGCCGTGCTCACCGACGAGGGGTACGCCGTGCTCGCCGCGGCGGCGCCCGGTCACGTCGGGGCCGTACGCGGCGCCATCTTCGACGCGCTCGACGCCGAGCAGGTGCGCCGGCTCGACGAGATCAGCCAGACCCTCGCCCGCCGGCTCACCTGAGCCTCAGCCGGCCGCGATGGTCGGGCCGGCCAGGTTGCGGCCGCTGAGACTCACGACGGGGTGCGCCCCACGCAGGTCGGAGGCGCGATAGCGTGCGGTCAGGGTCTGGCTCTGGCCCGGCCACAGCGTCACGTAGTTGTCGCTCCACGTGATCGGCACCACCTGGTCATCACCGCCCGACGGACGTCCACCGGCGGCCCCCCGCCGTACGTCGGCGCGGGTGAAGACCGTCGGCGCCGAGCCCGTGTTGCGCAGCGTGACCGTGGTGACGTCATCGCCGCCCTCGCGGCGGGTCGACGCCGACGCCCGTACGGTCGCGGCGGGCAGGCTCTGCAGGCCGGTCAGGTCCGCGTACCCGTCCGGCTGGAAGACCGCACCGCTGCCCTGGCCGATCGTCTTGGACCAGTCGACCGCGTCCGGCTTGGTGGAGAGCCAGTACACGTTCCGGCTCACCGTGCCCCCGTCGCGGCGGGTGAGCGTGAGCTCGAGGAAGTACGTGCGGGAGGTGCCGTCGGGCACCTTCGGGCTCAGCACCGTCTGCACGTCCTGAGACGCCAGCCCGCTGACGGCCACCCGGCGGTTGTCCCTGACCGTGCCGTTCAGGTCGATGACCCGTGCGGCCGCGGTCAGGCCGTCCTGGCGGGTGCGGGTCAGATTGGCGACCTTCACCGACCCGTCGGCGTAGTCGTACATGATGTGCACCGGCTCACCGGCCTTGAGCGCGCCGAAGTACACGCCGGGCTGGTCGAAGTCGTAGTTGTAGAGGTTCCAGTGCAGCGAGGGCCACGCTTTGTTCAGCATCCAGTAGATGACGCCGGGGCTGGGATTGGCCGGGTCCTTCGACCGGCCGATGTAGGCCTCGAACTGCGCGCGGGTGACCTCGTACCCGCCCATCTGGGCGATCCGCTGGTACGACGCCATGTCGGTCCAGTGTCCGTACCGGTTCCACAGCGGGGTGTTGTACTGCCCCATCCGCGCGGTCTTCGTATAGCTGTTGTAGGTCGGGTAGACGTGGAACAGGTCGGGCCCGGTGCCCGGCCCCTTCGTCGTCGACAGGTCCCAGATCCTCTGCTGCTCGGCCGGCGTCAGGAACCGGTTCAGCGAGTCCTGCGTCGGCACCGTGTTGCCCGCGCTGGTCTCGGTGTCGTACGCCCAGGCGCTGCCCGCGTTGGTGAAGGTCTGGTCGCTGCCCGCGGTCTCGGGGCCGTTCGCCCACCAGTAGCCCGGCGGCACGTAGTTGTACGGGCCCTCCTTCGCGCCGGAGGGGCCGAGCTTGGGCGAGGACTTGTACTCCGCGGCGGCCACCTGCGGCGTCTGCCAGTCCGCCGCCGCGAACGCGGACAGGTAGATCGCCTCCTTGGTCGCGTCGGGTGCCTCGTCGCTGCCCTGGAAGTAGGTGAAGACGCTCGGGTGGTCGCGCAGCCACTGCGCGACGCGCGTGGCCTGGTTCGCCGCGTTGGCCTTCAGCGCCTCGGGCCACTTCGCGATCGGGTCCTCCCACCGGTCGCAGCACTGCCAGCCGGTCATCGCGAGGATGCCCGCGCGGTCCATCTGGGCGAACATGTCATCCGGCGGCAGGTTGCCCTCGAACCGCAGAGTGTTCAGGCCGAGGTTCTTCACGTACGCGAGCTGGTCGTGGATGTTCTGCGGGGAGTACCGCATGAACATGTCCGGTGACCATCCACCTCCGCGGATCACCAGCGGCACGCCGTTGATCTCGAACTTCCGGTAGCCCGAGGGCGCGTGCGTCCTGCCCGGTACGACCGGTGTGAGGGAGGAGGTCACCGTGCGGATGCCGAAGTCCTCGGCGTACTGGTCGGACTCCTGGCCGCCGGCCCGTACGCTCGCGGCCAGGTGGTAGAGCGGCTGCCCGCCGAGTTGGTACGGCCACCACACCGCCGGGTGCGAGAGGTGCAACTGCCGGTGATCGGCGGGGGACAGGGTGACCGTACGCGTCGATTTCGCGGGCACGTCCGCCGAGGCGGTCACGTCCACCCGGGTCGCGCCGTGCGTGACGGTCGCCCGCAGCGAGGCACGCTGCGGCGTGCCGGTGTCGTTGCGCAGGTCCGCCTTGACGGTGAGGTCGGAGCTGCTCAGGTCCTTGGCGTTCTGCTGGCCGACGTGCACGTTCCGCAGGGACACCGGGCCGGCCTGGGCGAGCTGCGGCGGGAACCGCAGGCCCGTGCTCTGGTCGGGCGCGTGCGGGTTCCAGTCGAGCTGGCTGTCACTGAGGTAGGTCTTCGGGTCGTTCTTGGCGACGTCGAGCGCGATCGCGTTGGCGCCGTCGTGGACGTACGGCGTGATGTCGTACTCGAACCGGGAGTAGGCGCCCTGGAGCTGCGAACGGTCGGCCACCTTGGTGCCGTTGACCCACAGGTCCGCGGTGCCCAGGAGGCCGTTCATGATCAGGTACGTGCGGCCGCCGCGTCTCGGGTGGACGGTCAGCTGGTCGCGGTACCACCAGTTCACGTCGAACTGCGCGGTCGGCACGGCCTTCAGCCGGTCGGAGTAGAACACATTCGGGTAGCGGCCGTTCTCCACCAGGCCGGCCATCAGCGTCTCGGGCTGGGAGATGGGCAGCCAGCCGGTCGCGGAGTAGTCCGGGCGGGAGATCTGCGCTCCGGAGCCACCGGCGACGGCCGAGGACTGGATGCGCCAGCCGGCGGTGAGTGGCGAGGAGCCTGACCTGGCCGCTACGGCCGCGGCGGGAGGCGGCGATGCCGTGGCGACCTCGGAGGGTGTCACGGCCGCAGCGGTGATGACCGCTGCGAGCGCCACCATGATCAAAGGTGATCTGACCATAGACAACCGTACCTCCCCATACCGGACGCACCCCGTAACTGCCCTCCGGCCGGTGATTACCAACCTCCTTAACAATGTCCGGAACAGGACATGCGGACGGCCATTGACAGGCTCGCCGCTTCACTGCACCGACCGCTATTGAGGTGGCGGCGCCGGGTCCTCAGATCGTGCGGGAGGGACGCTCGGGGGACCGGTGAGATGGGCTTCGGCGGACTTGTGGAAGGCCGCGACGAGGCGGCTGTGGTCGCCGGCGCGGGTCGCCAGCACGACGTGGCTCGGGTCGACGCCTTCGAGGGGGACGGTGGTGAGGTCGGGGCGGAGGCCGCGAGGGACGCCGGCCGGGACGATCGCCACGGCCTGCCCGGCGGCGATGAGTTCGAGTTTGTCCTCGACGGCCGCCACGAGGGGTCCGTCGGGTGCCGGCCTTCCGTCGGGTCGGGGGTCGATGCGCCAGAAGGCGTTCCAGGCCGGGTCGGGAACCCGGGGGAGGGGTTCGTCGGCGATGTCGTCGAGGGTGACCGATTCCTTGCCGGCCAGCCGGTGGTCGAGGGGCACCAGCAGCACCCGGGGTTCGTCGTAGAGGATCGTCACGTGCAGCCGGTCGGTCGGGAACGGCAACCGGGTCACCACCGCGTCCACGCGGTGGTCGAGCAGAGCCGCGCGTGGTTCGTCCCAGGGGAGACGCAGGGCTTGGACGTCGGCATCGGGATGCCGGTGGCGCAGGTCGCGTACGGCCGAGGTGACGATGAGGTTCGCGGTGTAGCCGATGGTGATCCGGCTGGGCTGGGCGGCGGCACGGGTGTAGGCGGCGGCCTGGGTGGCCGATCGCAGCAGGGCCTTGGCGCGCGGCAGGAAGACCTCCCCGGCCTCGGTGAGCCGGCTGCCCTGCGGGGTGCGGTCCAGCAGGCGGGCGCCCAGTTGCTGTTCGAGACGGCGGATCTGCCGGCTCAGGGACGGCTGCGCGAGATGGAGGGCGGCGGCGGCGCGGCCGAAGTGCCGGTGGTCGGCGACGACGGTGAAGTACCGCACCAACCGCAGATCCAGGTCGATCGGAGGCAGGGGCGCGTCGGGCATACCCAGATTGTAACCACGTGGCTCTCGGCTGACCTCTGGGCGATGCGGTGACCTGCGGTGATGTTCGATGTGTATTGCGATGCAGAACAGGCCTTGGACCCAAGCTACGAACCGCTCCTAGCGTGAAGGACCAGCCCGGCTGGTGCCGGGCCGACTCGGACGAGCCAAGGGGTTTCACTGTGCGTGTTTTTGTTACGGGCGCGACGGGATATATCGGGTCCGCGGTGGTCCGCGAACTCCTCGAAGCAGGGCATCAGGTCGTCGGCCTCGCCCGATCGGACACGGCCGCCGCGGCATTGTCAGCGGCCGGCGTGGACGCGCACCGCGGCGATCTGGAAGACCTCGACAGCTTGCGCGCCGGCGCCGTTGCGGCGGACGGCGTGATATTCGCCGCGAACAAGCACGTCTCCGAAACCACCGACTCGACGGTGCGCGCGAAGGTCGAGCTGAACGCGGTCGAGGCGATCGGGTCGGAGTTGGAAGGAACCGGCAAACCCTTCGCGGTCACCTCGGGAGTCATCGGTCGCACGCCGGGACGCCTGCTCACCGAAGAGACCCCCGACGATCCCAACACGATCACAGCCCTGCGGCTCCCCGTTGAGAAGTCCGTCATCGCGATGGGCGAGCGCGGCGTGCGTTCATCGTCCATACGGCTGGCGCCGACCGTGCACGGTCACGGGGACACGCGCGGATTCATCTCGGCCCTGATCGGCATCGCTCGCGCGACGGGCGGTTCCGCCTTCGTCGGCGACGGATCGAACCGATGGCCGTCGGTACATCGCCGTGACGCGGCGGCCCTGTACCGGCTGGCCGTGGAATCCGCCCCGGCCGGTACGCGACTGCACGCGGTCGCCGAGGAGGGGGTGCCGTTCCGGGACATCGCAGAGGCCATCGGCCGCCAGTTGAAGCTCCCAGCCGTGAGCGTGACGGCCGAGGAGGCAAGCCGGCACTTCAGCTTTCTCGCCCCGTTCGTCTCCATCGACAACCCGACGTCGAACGCACTGACCCGGGAACGGCTGGGATGGAAGCCGGAGGCCCCTGCACTGATCCCGGATCTCGACGAAGGCCATTACTTCAATGACTAGAGCACTCCCGGGAAGGATCTCCATGGGCACCACCACCGTCGACGCGGCCCGTCGGGCATTGGGGCGGGTCGGCGTGTTCCTGCCCGTCTCGACCACCAACGCGCCATCCGCCGACCTGCAGCGCGAGGCCGCCGGCCGGCTGGAACGCGCCGGCTACCGCGCTGCCTGGACCAATGAGGTCGTCGGCGGCAAGGACGCCTTCGTGCAACTGGCCGTGCTGCTGGCCGCCACGGAGCGGATGGTGTTCGGCACCGGCATCGCCAACATCTGGGCCAGGCAACCGCAGACCGCACACGGCGCGGCGGCACTGCTGGCCCAGGCCTATCCCGGCCGGTTCGTGCTCGGCCTGGGGGTCGGCTACCCACAGCAAGCGGCCGGCACCGGCCGGGAGTTCGGCAGCCCGCTGGCCACGTTGCGCGACTACCTGGACCGGATGGCCGCCCCGACACAACCGCCCGCGCCCGACGTGGCCTATCCCCGCATCACCGCCGCCAACGGCCCGAAGATGCTTGAGCTGGCCGGCGAGATCGCCGACGGGGCGATCCCCGTCATGGTGCCCCCCGAGTTCACCGCGCAGGCCAGGCAGGTGCTCGGCCCGGACAAGCTCCTGGTCATCGGGCTGGCCGTGGTCGCGGACACCGACCGCGACCGGGCGAAGGCGATCGCTCGGGACACGGTGTCGGGCCTGCTCGCCCGGCCGGGCTGGTCGTACGGGGCCGGCATGGCCCGGCTGGGTTACTCCGACGAGGAGATCGCCGGGGTGAGTGACCGGCTGGTGGACGCGATCGTCGCCTACGGCGACCCGGCCGCGATCGCGGCCAAGGCACGCGAGCACGTGGCTGCCGGCGCGGATCACGTGACGGTCATGCTGCAGACCGGCGGCGGCTTCACGGGCGGCGTGGACCAACTCGAACAACTCGCCCCGGCGCTGGTCGAGGTCGCCTGATAGCGCGACAAGGAAACGAACGCCGAGGTGACCATAGTGTGTCTTGCCGCCGCGGCGGCCGCGTCGCACGATCGGGGCATGATGCGCAATTGCTCGTGTGGACACGGGTCGAGCTGTTCCTGCCCGAAGGGCTGCTCCTGCGGGTGCAACGGCTGACCCTCAGGCCGGTGCGTCCGGTCAGTCCTCGTAGTCCGTGGCGCCCAGCCGGTTGAAGCGGGCGAGCATGTCGGCCAGCAGCCGTACGTCGGCGACGGGCCACGTGCCGAGGAGCCCGTGCCAGCGCTCCCGGCGTGCGCTCCGCGCGCTCTCCAGGCGGCGCCGTCCCTCTTCGGTGAGGACGAGGATGTGGGCGCGGCCGTCGGCCGGGTCGGGCTCACGTTCGATCAGGCCCAGGTCGGCGAGCACCTTGAGCTGACGGCTGATCGTGGCCTTGCCGAGCCGGAAGTGCCCGGCGAGGTCGCTGGCGCGCGCCCGTGAGTGGTCGTGGATTCCGGTGAGCAGGCCGTACGCCTCGGGGTCCAGGTCCGGATGGACCTGGCGGCCCATGTCGGCGGACATCGCACGGGCGCGGCGTAGGAGCGTACCGAGTTCGCGTTCGATCTCGTCGAACGCGTGGTCGTCGGTGACGCGCGGCTGGGTCGCTTGTGCTTCTGTCATCTCCGGCTGTTTCGCGGTGACGAACTTTCTACACTTGGGTCTAGCAACCTAGCGTTTTTGTCGACCTAGGGCGACCCGTGATGCGCGGTGTCGTCGCCCTCTGGTGAGCCGCCCATCATCTTGAGCATCGGGATGCCGCCCGTACGGACGAAGCGGACCAGCAGCACGGCCGCGAGGAGCAGGAAGGCGAGGTTGAGCCAGGTCGTGTAGTTCCACGCGATGTGCTCCTCCATCACCGTCGCCCGGCGCTCCCGCGGAATGAGCCCGGCGACACCGAAGATCAGCTCCACCAGGTAGCCCGCGATGACCATGGCGGCGTAGAACACGCCGGTGATGAACAGGGCCATCCGCAGGCCGTAGTACTTCCGGTAGATGTTGATGATCGGCAGAATGATCAGATCGCCGAAGATGAAGGCGATCACGCCGCCGAAGCTGATGCCGCCGTTCCACAGCACCGCGGCCAGCGGCACGTTGCCGATCGAGCAGACGAAGCTGACCACGGCGACCAGCGGACCGACGAGCGGACCCCACAGCGCGGCGGCGAGCGGATGCCCGGTCAGGAAGAAGTGCCGCCAGAACGAGTCCGGAACCCAGGCGGCGACCGCCCCGGCGATGAGCAGCCCGACGATCAGGTCCCGCAGGATGGCCGCCCACTCCATGACGAAAACGTGCGAGACGGCGGTGAACGCCTCGCCCGACAACAACCTCCGCCAGAACGATCCTTGCCGCTGGACGGCCATGTCCATCGCCGCGTGCCCCTCCATCGACCCGGCGATCCCGCGCTCGGCCTGTGCCCGTGCGTCCCGCAGCAGCCGCTCACGCAGGAACAGCCGGAACGCCAGCGCGACCACCACGATCATGATCGGGCCGCCGACGAACTCGGCCGCGGTGAACTGCCAGCCCATCAGCAGGGTCAGTACGATGCCGAGCTCGATCACCAGGTTGGTGGACGCGATCTCGAAGGCCATCGCCGCCGTGAAGCTCGCGCCCTTGCGGAACAGCGACCGGGCCAGCGCGACGGCGGCGTACGAGCAGGACGAGGACGCGATGCCCATCCCGGTCGCGATCAGCAGCGTGCGGGGCCGGTCGTCCCCGAGAAGCCGGACGATCGTCGACCTGCGTACGACGGCCTGCACGACCGCCGACAGGAAGAACCCGAGGATCAAAGCCCACAGGATCTCCCAGGTCATCGACCCGGCAATCGCCAGGGCATGCCCGATCGCGCTCATCTGCGCACCTTCCTGGACGAGGACGGATCACAGCGCATGCTAGTACCCCCTGGGGGTATATGTCGATATCTGTGGGTGAGGGGTGGCCGTGGCGACCGGTCTGTGCCCGGATGCCCGGGAACTCGCGTCGGTGGCCCTTGCGCGCGCTGGACCCGGTGGGTGGTCCGGGCGACATGCCGTGGCGTCGGGCGGCGGTGGGTATAGCGCGTGCGGGAACCGTGGGCCGGTGCGGGCTGGTCGAACGGTCGGCGGCTCTTGCGTGTGCGGGAACCCGGGGGTGGACCTGCTGTGGCTGTTGGCTCATGGACGATCGGCGGCGCTTGCCGCCTCTGCCCAGAACGCCGTGGTGGGCGATCGGGAGCACGTCCCGATCGCCCACGGGAACTGCCATCTCCCTCGCGAGCCGGTCGTACGGTCCCGTCGGCAAGGGCGGTCGGCGCCGCATCCCCGCGCCACCGGGATGCGGCGCCGTACCCATCCTTCCGCGATCGCGCCCCACTTGGCGCGAGTATCTAAGACCGAGTTATCCGGCTGGCGATAAATGCGCCATCGCATTCCGAATCGACCGCAAGATAACACAATGTGCGATCTCTTCTACTCTGCGCTGGCGCAGCATGCGTCGTCAAGGCGCCGAAGAGTAAACAACTCCACCCATTACGCCACAATAAATCTTCCATTTTCGCCGGAAATGACCGTGCTCGGCGAACAGGCGGGTGACAGGGGGAGATGGGGCTTTAAGCCCTGTTCGGAGGGGTGGTGGCGGCTAGTACTTCAGTGACACTTCGCGATCTTGGTGGTCTGGCTGCATGAGGACGGCCACCGCGTGATCATCGAGTGTTCGTGAAGACATCTGAAGATCGCGTGGTGGCCGCTGGCGACAGCGTAGTCGCCCGCCGGCGGCGGGCGGAGTTCGATGCGTTGATGGGTCGGATCGCGGGCCGGTTCGGGCGGATGGAGCCGCGGCGTACGGCACGGGCGTATGTGACCGGGTTGTTGTCGGGTATCGAGCGCGTATTGGCCGTCGCCGGCAACCGCAGGGTCGGCTCCAACGGCGCCTGGGTGCCGGTCGCCGACATCACCGGTGCCACCGCGCCCCGGCTCTGGCACCACTACGGCTCCGGACCCGGCGCCAAAGGACCCCGCCACCACGACTGGGCCTGGACCCCGATCGACCCACACACCGACGGGCACCGATGGCCGCTGATCCGACGCAACCCCAAAACCGGGGAACTGGCCTACTACCGCTGCGACGGCCCACACCCCGTCCCACTGCTCACCTTGGTGCGCACCGCCGGGATCCGCTGGAGCATCGAAGAGGCATTCCCGACCGGCAAAGGCCAGGTCGGCCTGGACCACTACCAGGTACGCACCTGGACCGGCTGGCACCGCCACATCACCCTCGCGATGCTCGCCCTGGCCTTCCTCGCCACCACCAGCCCACCGGCCACCCCACAACAAATCGCCCTGACCATGCCCGAGATCCGACGCCTGCTCGCGGTGCCTGCCGGTGCCTTTGGCAGGGCGGGCCGACCTCGGCGGTGGGTCCGGCCTCATCGGCCTCAGGGATGCGTCGAACCGCTCGGGGGCGACATCCAGATCACGAGCCTCCGGGTCAGGGGCACGTCACTGCTGATCAGGATTCCAACACACAGCGAGACCAATGGACGGGAGGGCGCCCAGGCGAGTGTCAACCGTACGTCGTTTTGGATGATCAGCCGCCCAGACATTCCGTAAGAATGTCGGTCAATGTCGGACAACATAGCCGACGTGACTGGTCCAGGTCTAGGATTCCCATCCTACGGGCGGCCGGTCCGTTTCGAGTCGATCGATATCACGGGTGATGGCACATGGTGCAGCGGAAAGCGCCGGTTATGCGGTTCACGGAGCGCGCGATGACGAACGCACCGTCGTACGCGCCGTCCGGGGCCGAGAAGAGCGGCTTGTGAGCGCGCCGGAGATCGAAGGCGCGCATTCCGGCGCGGTGCCACTGTACGGGCAGCGCTTTGCCGAGGATACCGAGGAACTGTTCCGGGAAATGCGGCGCGACCACGGACCGGTCGTACCGGTCCTGCTCGAAGGCGGCGACCCCGCATGGCTGGTCATCGGCTACCGCGAGGCGCATCGCGTCCTCACCGACGGCCAGCTGTTCGCCCGCGACCCGTACCGCTGCCACGGCCCGGACTACGTGCCACCACAGGCCGTGGGTCACGTGCCCGGCATGCTGATGTTCCTGGACGGGCAGGTGCACGCGCGTCGCGTCGGCGCGGTCGCCGCCGCGCTCGCCGAGGTGGACCAGTTCGGGCTGCGGACCGACTGCGAACGGTTCGCCGACCGGCTGATCGACGCGTTCGCCACCGCCGGCGAGGTCGAGCTCATTGAGCAGTACGCGTACCGGATACCGGTACTCGTCGTGGGCGGCATGCTCGGGCTGCCCGACTCCCAGCTGATGGCCGTCGCCCAGGACATGAAGACGATGAGCGACGGCCGTAAGGAGGCCATCGACGCGTGGGGCCGGTTCATCGCGACGATGACGCGTCTCATCGAGATCAAACGCGCGCGGCCGGGACGGGACGTCATGTCCCGCCTGCTCGGGTACGCGACCGGCGTCACCGACGACGAGCTCATCCAGGACATCCTCGTCGTGATCTCCGGCAGCCAGGAGAACACCGCCAACTGGATCGGCAACACGCTGCGGCTCATGCTGACCGACGACCGCTTCGCGCTGACCCTCTCGGGCGGCCGCCGCAGCGTCGGCCAGGCGCTGAACGAGGTGCTGTGGGAGGACACGCCGGTGAAGGCCACCCCGGGCCGCTGGGCCACGGGGGACACCGAGCTCGGCGGCCGGACCATCCGCGCCGGTGACGTAATACTCGTCGGACTTGCCGGCGCCAACGCCGACCCGCGGGTACGGCCCGCCGTCCACGGCGACTCGGGCGGAAATCACGCCCACCTCGCGTTCGGCAGCGGCGACCACGGATGTCCGTACCCGGCGCCGGAGCTCGCCGAGGTCATGGCGCAGACGGCCATCGAGGTGCTGCTCGACCGCCTCCCGGACGTGCGGCTCGCGATTCCGGAGGACGAACTCGAGTGGCGGCCGGCCGTGCACGTCCGTGGCCTGTCAGCCCTGCCGGTGCGCTTCACGCCCGCGTACGTCGTCGAGGGCGGCTGACCGGCACGACGACGGGACAGTTCCGGGCCGGGAGGATCGTCCGGGCCGGGTCGCGCCTGCTTCTCCTGGACGAGCCGCCGCATACGTCGCCCTCGAGCAGGACCGGCGCCACCTGCCCGCGCTTGCGCCCGATCTCCCGGTAGATCGCGGCCGGATCGTTCTGGAACCGCGGCCCCTACAGCCGCACCACGTCATCGTCGGCGGCCGGATCGGCGCTCGGCGCGCCGGAGCGTTCAGGCATGTCATCGACCGTTCGTCATCACCTGTGGTGACCGCTTGGGCCGGCCGTATGCCGGGGAGAGTGCGGCCGGCGACGTGGTCACCGCGCGCCTTCGAGCGCGGTGGACAGTCTGTAGAGGTGGTTCACGAGCGCGATCAGCACGGCCTTGCTGGACTCGCGTTCGCGGGCGTCACAGTCGATCAGCGGCACGTCGTCGGACAGGTCGAGCGCCTTCCGCAGGTCCTCCAGCTCGGGCATCGGACCGCCGAAGTGATTGCGGGCCACGATGAACGGCATGCCGTGGTGCTCCAGACGGTCGATGGCGTACCAGGAGTCCTGCACCCGGCGGGTGTCCACGAGCACCACCGCGCCGAGGCTGCCGGAGAACAGCCGGTCCCACAGGAACCAGAACCGCTGCTGTCCGGGAGCGCCGAAGAGGTAGAGGACCATCTCGTCGTTCAGGCTGATGCGCCCGAAGTCGAAGGCGACGGTGGTCGTCGTCTTGCCCTCAGCGCCGCCCGCGTCATCGATGCCGACGCCCGCTCGCGTCATCGTCTCCTCGGTACTCAGTGGCCGGATCTCGCTGACCGAGCGGACCATCGTCGTCTTTCCCACGCCGAACCCGCCGACGATCACGATTTTCAGGCCGTCGCTGGCGGTGCTCCGCAGCGGCGTACGCTCGGCCTCGTCAGAGCTTCTCAAGTCCAAGGAGCACCTGCTTCAAGGTCGCGGGATCGGGGAGTTTGTCCTTGACGGGAGCGGTGGACGGATGCCGCGCGGTGATCCGGCCGGTGTCGAGCAGGTCGCACAGCAGGATGTTCACCACGCTCACCGGCATCCCGAGCTCCGCGGAGATCTCCACCACCGCCGTCGGGTTGTGGCACATTCGCAGGATCTTGACGTGCTCGGACTGCATGCCCGGCGAGGGGTCGCACTCACTGACGATCAGGGAGACGAGGTCGATCGAACTCTCGTCCACCCTGCTGCGCCCACCTGTGACGATGTACAGACGGTCCGGGTCCTCTTTGTCGACTGGCCGTGACATCATCGCGCGCCGGTGTCCTGCTTGGTCTCCCGCGGCTGAGCCATCAGGTACTCCCCGAGTTGTTCGACCAGTTCGTGCATGTTGTGCCCGATGATGCCGACATCGGCCTCGTCGGAGGCCACGACGGCGAGGTGGGCGCCTTCGCCGGCCTCCACGATGAACAGCAGGCCACCGTGGAACTCCGTCATGGACTGCCGGAGTCCTCCGGTACCGTCCCCGAACTCCGCGGACGCGCCATAGGAGAGGCTCTGGATTCCGGAGGCGATGGCGGCGAGTTGGTCGGCCTTGTCGATGTTCAGCCCGTGCGTGTGACAGAGCTTGAGTCCGTCCTTCGACAGCACCAGGGCGTGCCGGGTCTCGGGCGTCCTCTCGAGGAGGTTCTGCAGCAGCCAGTCGAGGTCACGGTCTGTGGTCTTCATCGGGTTCTCGGGGCGATCGTCCGGGTATCGCCCGGAGGCTCGGCCCCTGCCTCCAATCTCTTGTTCGTCAGTACGTCCTGGCAGGGATAACCGAGGTCATCAGGCATCGTCGGGTGCCGGTGCGGGCGCCCCGCCGCCCGTACCGCCGCGGCGGCCGGCCTCACGGAATGCTCGGAACCGCTCGGCCGGGTCGGTCGCGGGCTTGGCGGGCGCCGCAGGCTCGGCGGCGGTCTCGGGCACGCTCCGCGGTGCCGCCGCCAGCGTCTCGCCCCGGCGGCGCCTCGGCAGCCCAGCGATCATCTCTCCCGTACCGGTGAGGTCGTCGGCCTCCTTGTCCGCCAACGGATCGGCGTCCCCCCGTACGGAGCCCGGCTCAGACGCCGCCGGGCCCACCGGCGTGGCGTCCGGGGTCGCGAGCGCGCCATCCGCCGTCTCGGCTGAGGACCGCTCCTCCGTGGCCGGCCCGGCCACGGCGCGGGAGACGGCAGGCCTGCCCTGTGTGATCAGTTGCCGCGGAATCATGACCACGACGCCGGTGCCTCCTCGTGAGGACGGCCGGAACGAGACGGTCATCCCGTGCTTGCGGGCCAGGCAGCCGACCACCGCCAGGCCGAGCCTCGTGCCGGACAGCGTGGTCAGGTCGAGCGTCTCGGATGACACCGTGCGCTCGGCGCGCTCCAGCGCCGAGGGACTCATCGTCAGCCCGCCGTCCTCGATCGTGACGACGACGCCCGCGTTGACCTCTTCCACATACACGTACACGTCCTCAGAGGGAGGCGAGAAGCTGGTCGCGTTGTCCATCAACTCGGCGAGCGCGTGCATCACGCCCTCTGCGGCGTATCCGGCGACCGCGACCGTACTGGTGGAGTGAATTCGCACCCGCTGGTAGGCGCTGATCCGGCCGACCGCGCCGCGCAGGATGCTCTCCATCACGATCGGCTTGGTCCAGCGCCGGCCGGAGCGGGCTCCGGTCAGCACGGCGATACTGTCGGCCAGGCGGCCGGCCTGGGCGGTGCTGTGGTCGAGTTTCAGCAGGTCGCCGAGGACCTCCTCGTCGTGCCGGTTCTCCATCTCGCGCAGGTCGGCGAGCATGCTGGTGGCCAGTGCCTGTACGCGGCCGGCCGCGTTCGCGCAGGCCGACATTGCGGCCGCTCGCATCCGCTCCCCTCTACCGACCTCGGCGACCAAGGTCTGCAGGATGCGCGACTGGGGGGCGGAGTCCGGCTGCTCGACCTCGGCCAGCGCTGTGTCCCCCGACGCTCCGGCGCGCAGCCGCTTCACGACCGCGGGCAACGTGGCATCGGCCAGCCGTAGGAGTTCTGCCTCCGTCGTCGTAACGCGCTCGCGTAGCTGACGAGCGGACTCGAAGCCGTAGGCGCCGACCGCGACGGCGGCGCAGACGACGAGCGCCGCGACGCCGACACAGGCGGCCACGAGTCCGCGCTCCGACGCGGGCACGGCGACCGTCGTGCCGAGCCAGGCGATGCCTGTGACGATCACCGTCGCCAGCAGGATGAGCAGGGCTCGGTCCATGGCCGGGCGGTCCGCTCGCCGGCGGACTGAAGGTTGTGCTGACATCGATCAGGTCCTCATCGGCGGTCGGGTACGGGGGTGTGCGCCGCGCGGGCTCTGGTGCGTTCCAGGCGGCGGAACGCGGCCGGCTCGCGCGATGGTCGGTGGGGCGGCGAACACGATTCGCGCGCACCGTGACCAGACGCGGTGATCTCCAAATATCGGCGTGCGGCAATTCTTGGCTTTTTCGGCTTCATTTCCCGTCACGCTGATGAAGGCTCACCGCGGCTCAATACGCATCTCCGTGCGTCGGCCGGCGATGCGGATATGGACGTCCCGGAGAATGGAAGGGTCGTTGCTCTTCAACGTTCGCAGACATGTTGTTCTCGACCATTCGTCATCACCTGTGATGCTCGTTCGCCAAAGACAGCGGCCGCCTGCCTGTAAAACGGGCATCCTAGACCTCTGTCTGTCGCACCGGCGAGCCTTCCACGGATTGACCTTTGTTCTGACGGAAAGTCTGATGGCCGGCGCTGTAGACGTCAATGCGCTGAGCGCGTACCGATCAGGCCGGCTTCGCGCTGCGAAACGAGCGCCGGTGGCTGTCAGGCGGAACCCCGACGATCCGTTTGAACTGGCGCCGAAGTGTCGTGGCGGTACCCATGCCGGTAGCGATCGGCTCGGGCCGTCGGCCTGTCCGGGCGGCTGTGCCGGCCGTGCGCTGGGCGCGCGTGGCAGGTTGGCGGATTCCGGGTGCCGGGGGCGGCGGCTGGGAGCGGGGCGTTCCGGAGGTCAGGGGTCGGCACGCTAGGGGACGTTCCTCGGACCTGGTGGTTTGTTGACAAACCGGTCAGGATGTAGCTCATGATCGCTGGCCGGGCACCCCCGTGATCGTCACCTGTCCGAAGGATGACCCCCCGCCCCCTGAAAGCCTCAAGACAGGAAGAGAGCCCTCATGTCCCCGCTCGCAAGCGGCGTAGTGGCCGCCTCCTCTTGGAGCGGTCACGACACGCGCCTGATCGTGGCCGCGATCATTGGTGTCGCCGTCATCGTCGTTCTGATCACTCAGTTGAAGGTCCATCCGTTCCTGGCGCTGGCGCTGGGTTCGGGAACGCTCGGTGCCGTCGCCGGCATGTCGCTCGAAAAGATGATCACCAGCTTCAGCACCGGTCTCGGTACGGTGGTCGCCAGTGTCGGTGTGCT
>JAOPYG010000028.1 GCA_025964685.1 Actinoallomurus sp.
GTGCCTGCTCGGCGGACTCCACCATCGGCACCATGAGGTCGCGCACGCCGACGTCGAGCAGCTGCTTGATCAGCACCGGATCGCCGGACGGGGCGCGGACGAGCACCTCGACCGGGTACGGCGCCACGGCCTGGAGCTGCGGCACCAGCGACGGTACGTCGTTCGGAGCGTGCTCGCAGTCGATGACCAGGCAGTCCAGGCCGCCACCGGCGCAGATCTCGGCCGCGTACGCGCTGCCGGAGACCACCCACATGCCGATCAGCGGGGTCTCACCGCGCAGCCGGCCGGCCCAGCGACCAGGCTCGGTCACGGCGCCGCCTCGAAACGTACGCCCAGGGTGCCGAGCGGCCCGAAGTCGGCGAGGAACACGTCGCCGTCCCCGGCGTGCACGGGCCGGGTGAACGAGCCCGCGAGGACGACCTGACCCGCCTCCAGCTCGTCGCCGTGCGGCGCGAGCCGGTTGGCGAGCCACGCGACCCCGTTGGCCGGGTGGTTCAGCACGGCCGCCGCGACGCCCGACTCCTCGATGACGCCGTTGCGGTGCAGTACCGCGGCGACCCAGCGCAGGTCCACGTCCATCGGCCGTACCGCACGGCCGCCGACGACGATGCCGGCGTCGGCCGCGTTGTCGGCGATGGTGTCGACGATCGTGCGCAGGTGCCCGGTCTCCGGGTCGCTCATCTGCACCCGTGCGTCCAGGATCTCCAGCGCCGGCGTGACGTACTCGGCGGCGCTCAGCACGTCGAACACGGTGACGCCCGGCCCCTTCAGCGGCCGGCCGAGGACGAAGGCCAGTTCCACCTCGACGCGCGGACGGATGAAGCGGCCGTACGGGACGGTCGCTCCGTCGTCGAAGAACATGTCGTCGAACAGCGCACCGTAGTCCGGCTCGGTGATCGACACCGCCCGCTGCATCACCTGGGAGGTGAGGCCGATCTTGCGGCCCCGCAGGACCCGGCCCCGCCCCAGCTTGTCGGCCACCCACGCGCGCTGGACCGCGTAGGCGTCCTCAATCGTCATCTCCGGGTACTGCAGGGACAGCTGGCGGATCGGGGTACGGTCGCGCTCGGCCTCGTCCAGCCGGCGTGCCGCGTCCTCGATCAGGGCGTCGTCGAGGATGGCGCTCACTCCCTCATCCGAGCAGGAACTTCAGCGCGGCCGGGTTGAACACCTGGGGGTCCTCGAAATGCGGCCAGTGTTTGACGTTCGGCATCTCCAGCAGCTCCGAGTGCGGTAGCAGCGCGGCGACGCGGCGGGCGGTGCTCTCGTACTCGCTGTGGTCCTTGCCGGACGCGACGACCAGGGTCGGGGCCGAGATCGAGCGCCACTGGTCCTCGGACAGCAGGTTGCGTTCCCGGGCCTCGGGGTCCTGGAGGACCAGCAGGTGGTCGATGGTGGAACGGGTGTCCGGGAGCCGGTAGATCGCCTGGCGCAGCGCGATGACGTCCGCGATCCGGTTGCGCTCCTCCGCGATCAGGTGGTCGAACATCGCCTTGATGGACTCCCAGTTCGGGTCCTGGACCGCCTTCGTACGCTCGGCGCGGATGCGCGCCATGTTCGAGGCGGTGGCGACGAGCCCGGCCGGTGACATCAGGACCACCCGGTCGATCCGCTCCGGCGCGTCCAGCGCCAGGCGGGCGGCGACCCAGGCGCCCAGGGACATGCCGACCAGCGAGGTGCGCGCCATGCCGAAGTGGTCGAGCACCGCCAGCAGCTGCCGCACGTACACCGCGATCTCGTAGTCGTAGTCGGGCTTGGCCGAGAAGCCGTTGCCGACCATGTCCACGGCGACGCAGTGGAAGTGCTCGCTCAGCGGCCCCAGGTTCGGCGCGAAGGTCTCCCAGTGCCCGCCGGTGCCGTGCAGGAGCAGCAGGCCCGGCAGCGCCGGATCGCCCGCCTCGGCGTACCGGGTCCGGATGCCGCCCGCGTCGCACCAGCCCTGGCGGAACTCCAGCTCCCGCAGCCACGTCCAGATGCTGCGGTATTCCGGCTCGGAGCCGCTCACGCGCCGGTCTCCAGGCGGGCGGCGAGGTCCTTCTTCCACTCCTCAACCGGCTTCCACGTGGCGGACTCCTCGATCAGCTTGAGGGTCTCGGCGCGGATCTGCTCGTCGGTCTGGTCGAGGTCCAGCGCCACGCGCCAGGGCTGGCTGACGTACCACCGCGTCGGGGCGTACAGCTCCAGGCGGTTGCCCTCCGGGTCCTCGAAGTAGATGCTCCAGCTGTTGCCGTGGTTGCGCCCCTCCATGCCGGTGGCGCCGAGCTCGATGGCGGTCCTGCGGAACCATCGCAGGCCTTCGAGGTCCTCGTCCTCCAGGCGGAACGACACCTGTGACAGCAGCAGTACGCCGTCGGGGACCTTCCGGCCGGTGACCAGGACCAGCTGGTGATGCTCGTCCGCGTCACGGCTGAGGAAGGTGAGCCGCTTGCCGAGGAACGCACCCTGGTCGGTCACCACCATGCCCATCAGCCGCTGGTAGAAATCGGCCATCTTGTCCATGTCTTCGACATAGAGCCCGACGTGTGTGAGCTGGGCGGGAGGAGGTGCTGACATCGTCGACCCTTCACCGGTTGGGCGTTGTTTCTGACAGTGAGTATACGATATAACCATGACGTGGTCATCGTCGACGCAGACTCCGATCCGGTGACGGGATCCGACGGCCGGGACAACGGGCGAACCGGTCCCGGACGCCGCCCGCTGACGGAGCTGAGCAACGAGTTCGCCTCCGTGCGGATCGCCCTGGATGAGCGTGGGAACGGGCCCCGCCTGCTCATCCAGGACCTGGAGAACGGCGCCGAGATCCTGCTGTCGCCCCTGGAGCTGGCGAGCCTCTGCCTCGCCACACCGGAAGATCGCCTCGACTGGCTACGGGTCGGGCCCTACCGGGACGAGCGCGGCCGATGACGGCGCGGCGGCCCGCGGTCATCGGCCTCGGTCTGACACCCATGTCAGTCCGGCCGGGTGGCTCGGCGGCCGAGCTCGCCGCACGCGCGCTGCATGCCGCCCTCGGCGACGCCGGGCTCGCGCCCACCGAGCTGGAGGGCCTGCTCGTCGGGTCCAGCCAGGGGGTACGCCCGGACCGGGTCGGCGTGGCGCTCGCCGCGCAGGCCGGGCTCGGCGACCTGCGGATGCTCGAACACGTGGAGATCAAGGGTGCGACGACCGTCGCGATGGTGCGCCGCGCCCAGCTCGCCATCGACACCGGCGAGGCCCGGACCGTGGCGTGCGTCTTCGCGGACGCGCCGCTGCGCGCCGCGGGCGGGGCCGGCTCGACCTACGCCCACAGCGGCGGCAACTCCGGGCTACGCGGGCTGGAACGCGCCTCGGGCGTCCTCGGGTCGGTGCCGACCTACGCCCTGCTCGCCGCCCGCTGGCTCGCCGTCACCGGCGGCTCGCCGGACGACCTGGGCGCGGTGGCCCTCGCGGCCCGTGCGTGGGCCCGGCACAACCCCGACGCCGTGCAACGTGCCCCCCTGGACGCGAAGGCGTACCGCGCCAGCCCGATGGTCTCGACACCGTTGCGCCGCCTCGACTGCGCGCGCCCGGTCAACGGCGCCGCCGCCGTGGTCCTCGGCACCGACGCCGCCGGCTCCCGGCACACGCCCGTACGGGTCATCGGCAGCGGCCGAGCACACCCCGTGCGGCGCCGGCGCGCCGGGCACGAGTCGTGGTTCGGCGGCGGTCGCGGGGCGATCGAGGCCGCGCTCGCCGAGGCCGGCCTGTCCCGGGCCGACCTGGACGTGCTGGAGCTGTACGACCCCTTCACGATCGTCACGCTGTGCCTGCTGGAGGAGTACGGCCTGTGCGAACCGGGCGAGGCCGGCCCGCTGGCCCGCTCCGGCGCCCTCGCGCCCGGCGGTGCGCTGCCCACCAACACCGGGGGCGGTCAGCTGTCCGGGTTCTACCTGCAGGGCATGACCCCGCTGGTGGAGGCGGTCATCCAGCTGCGCGGGGACGGTGGCGACCGCCAGGTACCCGGCGCCCGCACCGCGCTCGTCGGCGGGATCGGCGGCCGGATCGACCACCACGCCTGCCTGGTGCTGGAGGCGGCATGACGCCGGTGATGGCCGAGGACTGGCTGCTGGAGGCGGAGCTGGCCCCCGCCGTCGAGGGCGACCCGCTGGCCCCCCTGTACGCCGGCGCCGCCGACGGCCTGCTCGTGCTCCCGTTCTGCCCGGCGTGCGGCTTGGCCCTGGAGCTCGAACAGCGGGTCTGCGACGGATGCGCCACCGCCGGCGCCGACTGGCGGCCGGCCGAACCACGCGGGACCGTCCACGCCGTGACCGTGGTGCACCGGCTGGAACGCGGCCTGGTGCGCGCACCCGGCCCGTACCCGGTCGCCGACGTCGAGACGGCCGGCGGTCACCGGCTGGTGCTCACCTCGGTCGGCCCGCTCCCCCGCCCGCCCGCGATCGGCGACGCCGTCACGATCGGCTTCCGCCGCCTGGGCGGTGTGGCGGTCCCGGCCTTCCACCCAACCAACCTGGTGAAACGGAGGACTCCTGATGGCCGAAGTCGAGACGCGGCCGCCGCCGAGGCGTACCCGGGTAGGTGACCTGGTCCGGCCGGACCGGGTGCATGGGTCGGTCTACACCGACCCGGACGTGTTCGAGCTCGAGCTCGAGCGCATCTACCGGCAGGGCTGGGTGTTCGTCGCGCACGAGAGCGAAGTGCCCGAGCCGGGCGACTATGTCACGCGGCGGATCGGGCGCGAGCCCATGATCATCAGCCGTGGCCGCGACAATGAGGTGCACGTGCTGGCCAACCGGTGCGCACACCGGGGCAACCGGCTGTGCAACGCCGAACGCGGCAACAGCACCAGCTTCCGCTGCCCCTACCACGGGTGGACGTTCAAGAACGATGGCGCGCTGGTCGCGATCCCCATGCGGAACGGCTACTCCAAGGACTTCCTCTCCCGCAGGAACGAGCTGGGTCTGGCCCCGGCGCCGCGGGTGGATGAGTACCGGGGGTTCGTCTTCGCCTCCCTGTCACCGGACGGCATCTCGCTGCGCGAGCACCTGGGCCGGGCCACCGGCGCGATCGACCGGCTGCTCGCGCTGTCCCCCACCGGGCGGCTGGACCTGCGGGCCGGCTGGATGAAGCACCGGCACTACAGCAACTGGAAGATGGTGATCGAGAACAACGTGGACGGCTACCACGCGTTGTTCACCCACCAGTCGGTGTACGAGGCGGTGCGCGAGGCCAAGGTCTCGCACGTGCCGAGCAAGGTCGAGGTCTATGTCCGCGACCTCGGCGACG
>JAOPYG010000072.1 GCA_025964685.1 Actinoallomurus sp.
ATGTTGATCAGCTCGCCCATGGTGTAGTCGGGCGTGTCCTTGGCGTTGTTGGCGTAGAACTCCACCATCGTGCCGAAGATGTCGCTGGTGCCCTCGTTCATGCCGCCGGTCTCGCCGGTCTCGTCCCAGCCGGTGAGAGCGCCGCTGACGCCGTGGCTCATCTCGTGCCCGGCCACGTCGATCTCGACGAGCGGCTTGGAGTTGCCCGAGCCGTCGCCGTACGTCATCTGGGTGCCGTCCCAGAAGGCGTTGACGTACGCGTTGCCGTAGTGCGTCCGCGACGGCACGCCCGCGCCGTTGCCGAAGATGCCGTTACGGCCGTGCGTGTTCTTGTAGTAGTCGAACGTCTCGGCGGCACCGTAGTGCGCGTCGACGCCGGCCGACGCCGCGTCGCTGTTGGTGCCGTTGCCGAACGTCCCGGTGCTGTTGCTGAAGGTCGTCCCGGTGCCGCTCGTGGCGTGGTTCAGGTTCGTGGTGAACCCGTTGCCGTGGGAGGGGTCCTTCATCGAGTACGTGCTGCCGGACTGGGTCAGGTCGATCGGCACCGAACCGCTGTAGATGGAGTTGCCGGTGCCGCCGACGAGCGGCGCGACGGCGGACCGCGCCTCCGCGGCCTTCTGCTGGGCCGGTGAGAGCAGCGTCTCGATCTCGTCGCGCTGGGTCACGACCTTGCCCTTGACCGCGTCGACCAGGACGTGCAGGACGCTCGGGGTCTGGTCGGCCCGAACGCCGTGTACGACGGTCTCCCAGACGAGCTGAGAGGACCGCCCGGTCGCCCACACCGCGAGGTGCGGCTTGCCGACCGAGGCGACCGTTCCGTGCAACTGCGCACGGGACGTGCCTGCGGCGGCGGAGGCTGCGACCTTGGGGGAGGTCGAGACGGAGGCGGCGGGCGTGGCGACGTTCAGCGCGCGGTAGGAACCGCCCGGCTTGAGGTGGACCACCAGGTCACCGCCGTAGACCGGCAGGCCGTGGAACGTACGGTCGAAGCGCACGTCCGCGGCGCCGTTCTTGGCGACGACGACCGTGCGCGGGGTGAACGCGTCGGCCGACTTCACGTGGCCGGCGCTCTTGTGCGCGGTCAGGGCCTTGCGTGCGTCGGCGATCGCCTGCTTGCGCGTGCCGGCGGACGGGTTGGTGGTGAAGTCGTCCTGCGTGAACGCCGAGTTACCCGCCGCCTGGGACTTGGCGGGCCGGGCGGGCACGGCACTGGTAGGTGAGGCACTGGCGGCTGGGGCCGTCAGCAGCGCGGCCGCGACGGCGAGTGTGGCGGTAGCCGACACCGTCGCGATGCGTGGTCTGGACATGGGCGGAGGATTCCTTTCGCCAAGGAGCGATACGGCCCGCGGTGGCGGGCGGGAGGAACGGACAGGGCGACCGTCCTGGCGGGATGGCCGCGGGCGGGGGCCTGGCGACTGCCTGCTCCACAGGACCTTGGCGGGGGAGGTCCGACGGAGCCGAAGCCGCGGCGGCGTGCCGGACGCGGTGCGCGGTCCCGGTCGCGAGCCCGGGGTTTGCGCCTGGCGCGTCCTGGCGGCGAGACCTCCTTCCGGTTTCCGGTGAAGTGACGCCGTTCGCCGCCTCTTGGTGTGGAGTGTCCGCATTGGGGGCGGGCCGGTGAAGGCCCCCTACTGAGCCGTAGGGATATCCCTACGGCGGATCACCCGGCGTCCGCGCCGGGCTACCGGCTGACGCTCGCGCCTTGCCGGCGGGTAAGGGACTAGGCGGGGCGGTCGTCCGGGCGGCGGAAGGCCGCGAGGCGGGCGACGTCGACGCGGGAGCGTACGCCCAGTTTGCGGTAGGTGCGGGTGAGGGCGGCCTCGACCGTCTTCACGCTCACGAACAGCCGGGCCGCGATCTCGCGGTTCGTAGCGCCCTCGGCGACCAGCACGGCGACCCGGCGTTCGATCCCGGCCAGTTCACGCAGCGGGTCCGTCCCCTCGCCGGCCGTCGGGACCCCGACGTCGAGGCGGTCCAGTTCCGCGGTCACGGCCGCGACCCAGGGCGCCGCCTTCGCCCGGGAGAAGACACGGTGTGCCGCGCGCAGCGACTCGCGCGCGGCGGGCGCGTCTTCGAGCCGGGCCAGCAGCCGGCCGAGCTCCAGCCGGGCCCGGCCCTCCTCCAGCGGGTACGGCAGCGCGGCGGACGCGGCCACGGCGCGGCCCAGTCCGTAAACCGCGGCGCTCACGTCACCGCGGGCGGCGGTGACCAAGGCGGCGGCCCGGTCGAGCGCGGCCAGGACCCCGCGCCGGCCGAGCCGTACGGCGTCACGCCGTGTCTCCTCGAGCACCTCGGCCGCCTCGTCGACCGCGCCGATCGCGGCGAGGGCCTCGGCGAGGTCGGCGTGCCAGCGGCGCATCGCCGGTTCGGCCAGGCCCTGTCCGTTCTCGAGCCGCCGTACGCGGCGGAGCGCCTCGACGGCACCGGCCGCGTCGCCGCGCACCAGCCGGATGTGACCCGCGGCGTGCAGCGCGTGCGGAAGGAACAGCAGGTCACCGTCGTCCTCGCTGTGCGCGACTCCGCGTTCGGCGGCGGACAGCGCGCGATCCAGGGAGCCGCCGGCCGCCTCGGCGAACGCCATCGCGCACCAGGCGGGCCCGCGGCTGAGCTCGCTGTCCTCGGACAGCCGCAGGCACTGGTCGGCGAGGTCGAGGGCGCGCCCGCAGCGGCCACGGAAGATCTCCACCTGGGAGGCGCCGTACAGGCACATGAAGAGGCTCTCCACCGCGCCGCGCTGGCGGACCGCGTACGTCAGGGAGCGCAGCTCCGCGAGCGCCTCGTCCAGCCGGTCGTTCAGCAGGTGGTGCCGGTGCCGCAGGTAGACCGGGCCGTTGTGGTCGAACCTGATCGCCGGGTCGTGCGAGCCGGCCAGGGCGCGTTCGAGGGTCTGCTCCGCCTCGGGCCGTCCGGTGCTGAACTCCGCGAGGGCCTGTTTGGTGAGCGCGAGCACCTCGGTGCGGTGGTCGCCGGCCTCGGCGGCGAGGCGGGCGGCCGTGGCCGCCTCGTCACGTGCCCTGGCCGCCGATCCCTTCACGAGCCACGCCCGCCACGCGAGCCGGTAGTGCAGTGGGGCGAGCAGCGCGGGGTCATCGCGTGCGTCGGCGAGCGCGTGGGGGAAGACGTCGTCCAGCTCGGCCAGTGCCTGGCCGCCGGAGTCGAGCAGGACGATCCAGGCGTGGACGCGTTCGGCCGGGATCGAGCTGCCTGCCAGCACCTCCTCGGCGATCCCGCGCGCCAGCGCGAACTCTCCCGAGGCCAAGGCGTCTTCGGCCGCCGTCAGGCGGAGCCCGGCCTCGTCCGGCCTTTCCATGGTGCGGTCGGCGGCGAGCAGGCCCAGCCGGGCCGCCGTGGCACGGGCACCGCGCCGCCGCGCCGCCGTCGCGGCCTCGCTCAGCGTGGCGGCGACCTCGGCGTCGCGGCCGGGGGCGACGAGGGCGAGGTGGTGGGCCCGCTCGACGGGGTCGGTCACCGCGTCGGCGAGCGTGGCGTGGACGGCCAGCCGGTCACGTTCGGGCGCCTCGGCGTACAGCACGGCCGACAGCAGGGGATGGGTGAAGCGCACCACTTCGCCAGGCACGACGATGCCGGCCTCCCGCGCCTCGGCGATGTCGGCGTCGGCCTCGGGCCGTCCGGCGCCGCGCAGCAGCGCGAGCGTGGGGCGGGCCACCGCGCACGCGGTGAGCAGGGTGCGCCGGGCCCCGTCCGAAAGAGCCATCAGGCGGCCGAGCATGAGGGAACGCAGGCTGTCGGGCACCGGCAGCGGCGCTCCCGGGTCGAGCGGACCGTCATGCTCGGCGAGCGCGCGGCCCAGCTCGGCGGCGAAGAACGGGTTGCCGCCGCTGGCCCGGTGCACTTTGGCCAGTACGGCGCGGGGCAGGTCCAGGTCGCCGAGCAACCGCGTGACCTCGGCCGCGGTCATCGGAGGCACGTCGAAGGCACGCACCGGTGGCGGACACAGGTGGGGTTCCGGCCGCGGGTCGGCCGGGCCGGTGCGCCGGCCGACCAGGGCCTGGAGCGGCAGTCCCCGCGCGCGCCGGGCGATGAACGCCAGGAGCTCGGCGCTGGGCGGGTCGAGCCACTGTGCGTCGTCGACGACGAGCAGCACGGGGCCGTCCGCACACAGGGCCCGGAAGGTGGCCAGCACCGCCATCCGCAGGCCGAGGACGTCGCGTTCGCCGACCGGGTCGGTGCGCCGGAGCAGCGCCGACTCAAGGGCGGCGCGCTGGTGCGCGGGCAGGGTCTGCAGCACGTCGTCGCCGGTCTCGGCCAGCAGGTCGATCAGGCCGAGGAAGGGCAGATGGCGTTCGGACTCCGACAGGGAACACTGGAGCACCTGGTGACCGGGCAGCTCCTCGGCCAGTGCTGACAGCAGGGTCGACTTGCCGATGCCGGCCGGACCGGTCAGGAGTACGCTGCCGCCGCCCGTGAGCTGTTCACGTGCGCCCGCGAGCAGTGGTCCCCGGCCCACGAGGGCATGGGCCGACAGCCCGCCGACCGGCCCCGCCACCATTGGCGGACCGGCCGTTGCACGGACCGCTCCGATCGCTTCGGTCATCCGCGTCGGCCCTCCGGACGCCGCTTTCCGCGTGAGCCCCGGCGCGCAAGTTAACAACGGGTCTTACCGGCGTCAACACCCTGATCTGCCCAAGGATCGCGTGATTTCTGGTACGTGTTGCATCCGCGCGCCTTCCGCGCTCTCTGGCGGGGGCGAGCAGTAACTAGAACACGTTGCAGTTTCATGTGTATTGTCAGAGACGTGCGGACACGGGTCACGGAACTCTTCGGCATCGAATATCCGATCTTCGCGTTCAGTCACTGCCGCGACGTGGTCGCGGCGGTGAGCCGCGCCGGCGGCATGGGCGTCCTCGGCGCCCTCTACTTCACCCCCGAGGAGCTCGAGACCGAGCTGGCCTGGATCGACGAGCACGCCGGCGGCAAGCCGTACGGCGTGGACGTCGTCATGCCCGCCAAGTACGAGGGTGCGGACCTCGGCGACGCCAGTGAGATGCTGAGCCGGTTGCAGGGCATGATCCCCGAGGGGCACCGCCGCTTCGTGAACGAGCTGCTGGAAGAGCACGGCGTCGACCCGCTGACGGAGGAGGGCGCCGGCCGCTATCTGCTGGGCTGGACGGACGCCACCGCCCGCCCGCAGGTCGAGGTGGCGCTGAAGCACCCGATCGCGCTGCTCGCCAGCGCGCTGGGCCCGCCACCGGCGGACGTGGTCGAGCAGGCGCACCGGCACGGCGTGACGGTCGCCGGGCTGGCCAGCAGCGCCCGGCACGCTCGCAAGCAGGTCGACGTGGGCGTCGACATCATCGTCGCCCAGGGCACCGAGGCCGGCGGGCACACCGGAGAGATCTCCACGATGGTGCTCATCCCCGAGGTGGTCGACGCGGTCGGCCCGGACACCATGGTGCTCGCCGCGGGCGGCATCGGCCGCGGCCGCCAGATGGCGGCCGGGCTCGCGCTCGGCGCCGACGGCGTGTGGACCGGCTCTGTCTGGCTGACGGTCGAGGAGGCCGACACCCCCGAGGCGTCACGCGACCGGCTGCTCGCCGCGACCTCCCGCGACACGGTCCGGTCGCGGTCCTGGACGGGCAAGCCCGCGCGGATGCTCAAGACCGCCTGGACGGACGCGTGGGAGTCCCCGGAGTCGCCGGGCACGCTGCCGATGCCCATGCAGTTCATGCTCATCTCCGACGCGCTCCAGCGGATCAACCGCGCCGGAGCCGGCGAGCTGACCACCTTCCCGGTCGGCCAGATCGTCGGCACGATGAACCAGGTGAAGCCCACCTCACGGGTGATGTACGAGCTGATCGAGGAGTACATCGAGACGATGGAGCGTCTCAGTGCCCTCACCGAGGACTGAGCCGCCCGGCCGCTACGCGGCTCCGCGCACCTGGTCCAGGAAGCGCCGTCCGGCCCGCCACGCCGGTGCCGCGTAGGAGATCACCGTGGCCGGGGCGAGGGCGCCGGCCAGCTCTTCCACGGTCGTCTCCTGCATGACGCCGTAGGTGACCGCCTGGTCGATCGGGCCGGACGGGAAACGGTCCGGGGCGGCCCACAGGCTGAGTACGAGCTGGTGTCCGTGGATGTCGTGGACGCCGAGGCTCAGCGCGATGTGTTCGATCGCGTCTCCGAAGAAGACCAGGTGACCGGCCGGGACGACTCCGGTCGTCCCCTTGTACGGCGTGACGGGGCCGGAGTAGAGCCGGCGGGTGATCGCCGTCGTGTACGCCGCAAGGGCTTCGGACGGGCCACCCGCGAGCCGGGCGTGTGCCGCGGAGGCGGCGTCCGCCGCTTCGGCGTGAATGAGCGTCAGCCAGTCACGGCTGACGACGTCGGCCCGGTAGGCGGCGAGGAGCACCGCCTCGACGCAGTTCATCGTGCCGCCCTCGTCGGGCTCGGGGCTCTCGCCCCGGATCCAGCGGGCGAAGTCGTTCCGGTGCCCCCAGCGCGTACTCGCCGAGACCTGCCAGCCCGCGGCAGGATCGAGGTCCGTGCCTCCGCGCCAGCGCAAGGAGCCGATGAGCTCTCTCGCCGCGACGACCACGGCCTCAGTAGGTTCGAGGCCGAGCCGAGCCCTGGGTGGCTCATGCGATGTCGGCCGGCAGCGCAGGTGAGGACTGTTCACAGCGACATAGATACACGTTAGGTAGGGGCGTTCGCGGCGTTGGCGCCAAGTGTTCATCAGCGTTCACATACGTTTTACAAGCCTCATCGGCGGAGCTCGTTGAGGAACGCGCGGACGGCGGCGGCGGATGCCTCCGGCTGATCGGTATGGAGAAAGTGGTCGGCGTCGAACGCCACGGCCTTCGTGCCGGTCGGCGCCGGACCATCGCCTGGGCCCGGGCTGCGCCGACCACGGGGCTTCGTGGCGGGTGGCCGCCTCGTAGGGGCAGCCGCTCAGGAAGAGGACGGGTTCGCACCTCCTTCGACGCCCATCTCCGCTCCGCGTCCTCGATCACGAGAGCGGCGACGAGTTCTGGGCGCCGGGCCGCGAGTTGGTGGGCGTTGAGACCGCCGAGCGAGTGGCCGTGCGGCGGGGAGGGAACTCGCTGTGGTCCCCTCCGATACGGAACCTGTTCCGCCATACCGGCGCATCGCCGCCGATCTGGGCGTCACCACGATGGCTCTCTACCGCCATGTGCCCGGTAAGGACGAACTGCTGCTCCTGATGGCCGACTCGGTCTTCGGCGGCCCCCCTCTCCCCGAGCCGTCGGCGAGGGGCTGGCGCCCTCACCTGGAGGCGGCCGCGCGGATGCAGTGGGCCATGTACCAGCGCCACCCGTGGCTGGCGCAGATCACGTCCTTCACCAGGCCGTTCCCGGCGCCCCGGGCGATGGCCCACCCCGAGTGGGTGATGCGTGCGCTGGACGGGCTCGGCCTGGACCCGGTCACGATGATCCATGTGCACACCACCCTGGCCGGCTACGTCCGGGGACTCGCCGCGAACCTGGAGACCGAGGCGGAGGCGGTGCAAGACTCCGGCATCACGGACGAGCAGTGGATGGACGCCCACGTCACGCCCGCCATGTCCGTCGCCGCCTCCCGCTCCTGGCAAGCGTCCCTCCGCGCTCCCTCAGCCTCGACACGCTCTTCGAGTTCGGTCTCGAGCGCCTCCTTGACGGCATCGACGCGCTGATCACCGGGGGGTGAGCCGCCCGACCGCCGTGTCGATCTCGCCGAGGATCGCCCGCTTGCGCTCGTCGGCGATGTACGACGCGCGTACGCCGTTGCGTGCCAGCTCGGCGAGCCGCTCGGCGTCGAGGCCCAGTCCCGTCGCGGCGGTGCGGTACTCCCCGGTCAGCGTGGTGCCGAACATGGGCGGGTCATCGCTGTTCAGCGTGACGTACAGGCCCTCGTCGAGCAGCCGGGGCAGGGGATGAGAGGTGATGTCGGGGACCTGTCTGGTGCACACGTTGGAGGTCGGGCACACCTCGAGCGGCAGCTGCGTTTCGCGGAGGTAGGCCATCAGCTCCGGGTCCTCGACGCACCGGATGCCGTGCCCGATGCGCTCGGCGCCGAGGCCGCGGATGGCCTCCCAGATCGTCTCCGGCCCGCTCATCTCGCCCGCGTGCGGCACGCTGTGCAGGCCCGCGGCCTTCGCGGCGCGGAAGGCGTCGCGGATCGCCTCCTCATGCCCGGCGCGGTCCTGCTCGATGCCGCCGATACCGAAACCGACGAGGCTCCGCGGGGGATGGGTGAGGGCGTGGTCGATGGTGAAACGGGCCGCCTCCGCGCCGAACTCGCCGGGGATGTCGAAGACGTACGCGACCTCGATCTGGTCCGCGACCTGGCGGGCGGCGAGGTCGAGCGCCTCGGTCACGGCCGCCATCGGCATGCCCATGGCGACGACGTGCGAGAACGGCGTGACGGTCAGCTCGACGTACCGGACGTTCTGCGCTGCGAGGTCGCGGGCCGCGCCGGTGACCAGTGCGGCGACGTCCTCCGGCTCGCGTACGAGACCGTTGACCGCGAAATAGACCTCGGCGAAGTGCGGGAAGTCGCGGAACTCATAGAACCGGCGCAGAGTGTCCTCGTCGGTCGGCACCGAGTGGCCGGTGTGCCGGCGGGCCAGTTCGAGGACGGTCGGCAGAGAGGCGGAACCGACCAGGTGAACGTGAAGTTCGACTTTGGGCAGAGCGTCGATGAACTCATCCAGCGCGGTCATGGCCCCGAAGCTAACAGCGGACGGTTCGCCCGGGCGACCCCAGAACCGGGTATCTACCACGAATCTGTCAAGTTGCCTCACTCGGTGAGCCAGGCGGGCTCCCAGTCGTCGAGCTCGTGGTAGCGCCGGAGGCTGGACAGCGCGGACAGCCAGGCGGTCCAGCTCGGGTACGGCGGGCGGTCTCGCGCGAAGCCGCTAAGGCCGAAGGTGAGGAGCGTCCCCTCGCCGTCGTCGGCCAGCGTCCACGTCGCGATGCCGGAGTCCTCCTGGAGTGACAGCCGCCGCCCCTGCTCCACCTCCCGCACCGTGCCGATCGGGCCTCCGTCGGGGATCGACCAGGCCCCGCCCGCGTACGGCTCGATCTCCACGGGAATGCCGAACCAGCGGCCGAACTCCGCGGAGTCGACCAGCGAGCCGAACACCGCCGTACGCGGCGCCCGGATCGGGACCTCCGTCCGCAGCTCCCGCGCGGTGTGGTCGCATCGTGGCGTGATCGGCCGCCCGGTGAGGTGGTCGATGAGGTTGCCCAGCGCCAGCGACCAGAACACCGTCAGCACCAGGCCCATCGGGTAGCCGGCCAGCTCAGTGTCCGAGCAGGTCTGGGAGAGCGTGACGACGGTGGAGTCCGCGCTCTCCTCCTCCAGGAGCACCTCGACGATGGTCTCCTCGCCGCCCAGCCGCCACGAGAGGCGGAGCGTACGGTCGTCGAGGTGCAGCAACCGCTGTCGCGGTTCCTCGCCCTGTGGCGTGTAGCGGCCCCAGAAGGCGTAGCGGCCGGGGGGCTCGACCTCCGCGTGCTCGGCCAGCCAGTGCCGGAGCGCCGCGGCGTCGATGAGCCCGCGCCGGACCGCCCCGATCGGTGCGGGCAGCCTGGCGCGGAGTCGTATCGATTCTTCGTTCATGCCTGCATCTCGGAGAGGAGCTCGGTCAGGCGTTCGTGGGAGTCGTGCACGCCGTGCTCCATACCGGAGGCGACCATCCCGTCGCGGTCCTCGATCGACTGGAAGCTGGAGACCGTGCGGACCAGGGTCCTGCCGTCGCGCTCCACGAGGGTCATCGTGTCCAGCGTGACGTGCCCGGGCATGCCCTCGAACTCGAAGGTCTGCACGGTGCCGTCCGGTGACGGCGTGCCGTGGAAGAGCCCGTGGAAGCCGTACTCGTTGCCGTCGGCGTCCGTGGAGATGTAGCGCCAGCGGCCGCCGTCGCGGACGTCGTACTCGTCGATGGTCATGGTCAGGTCACGCGGGCCGAGCCACTGAACGATCAGCTCCGGGTCGGTGAAGGCGCGGAACACCAGGTCGCGGGGGGCGTCGAACTCCCGCTCGATGATGACCTGGGGGATGCCGGGCTCGGCGGTGATCTGCGTCTTACTCATGGTCGTCTTCCTCTCTTCGGACCGCTCTGTCGCGGTCGTCCTTGCCTTGCAGCGCCGCGAGCAGCTCGTCGAGCCGTTCGTGGCTCTCGTCCCAGAACCGCTGGTAGCGGGTCAGCCAGGTGGTCACCTCGTGGAGCGGTTCGGCCTCGAGGTGGCTCAGCCGCGCGGTCGCCCGCCGGCTGCGCGAGATCAGCCCGGCGTGCTCCAGCACCTTCAGGTGCCGGGAGATCGCCGGCTGGGAGATCTCGAACGGCGCCGCGAGCTCGGCCACCGTCGCGTCCCCCTCGGTCAGCCGCGTGAGGATCGCTCGCCGGACGGGATCCGCGAGCGCCCCGAACACGAGGCTGAGCCGGTCGACCGTCATCCATAACCACCTTGTTTTAGAACGAGTACGTTAAGAATGCGGGCAGGCGTGGTCGCTGTCAAGGCGTTGCGAGGGTTCAGGTCGTGGCGGTCAGCCGAGTCGGCGCACGCGCTCGATGACCTCGGGAGACGTCGCGTTGGTCCGGGCGATGTAGTCGAGTATCACGTTGAGCTGGTCATCGGTGTAGCCCTCGAGGAGCTTGCCGTACAACTCGGCCATCGGCTGGAACCGGTCGCTCAGCTCCGCGATCGGGCCGCCCTCGGCGGCTTCGACGATGACCCGCCGGCGGTCCGCCTCGTCACGGCGGCGGCGGACCATTCCGGCCTTCTCCAGCCGGTCGATCACGGCGGTGATCGCGCCGCCCGTGGTCAGGAACATCGCCTCCGCCAGCTGGCCGGGCGTCATCGGGCCGCGGAGCTGAAGCAGGTTGACGCACTGAACGTCGGTGACGTTGATCCCGGATCTGCTGGCGATGGCCGTGTGGAGCAGGACGGTCCAGAGCGTGCTCACGCGGGCCTGCCGGTTCAGCTCCGTGAGGAGCTCGGTCCGGTCGGGCGCCGTCATGGACCACACCTCTTTTTCAGGGCCGGCGGGCATCTCTCGGACATAGAGAGTCTCATCATCGAGTCTACCGGCGCCGAGGGTGGATTCGGCGGAAGCCGCGGTCCCGTGAGTCGCATTCGCCGACGTCGCACCAGCGACCTCTGTGGCATCACTGAGTGGAATAGTCGCAGGTCAGAGCGGGTTAAATTGGTTAGGCTACCTAATTGAATCGAGATGGACGCATGACCCAATCGATCACCCTCACCGACGATGCGAGCTCTGCCGCATGGCTGCCGCTCGAAGGGATCGCCCCCGGCCGGCGCGGAGCCGCCTCTGTGGCCGTCACCTTCAACGGCGCGGCCAAGGCCGGCGTCGCCATGTACACCCAGGGGCCGGTGACCGGCCCCGTCGCCCAGCGCCTGCGACTGTCGATCTTCGAGAGCACGCCGATCCTCATGCCGTTCCCCGTCTTCAACGGCACGCTCGCCGACTTCACGACGCACGCCTGTTACGACGACGGCGTGGGCCGGT